>JAEKKH010000012.1 GCA_019510465.1 Burkholderiales bacterium | reverse complement strand
CACGCGCTCGTCCATCTCCACGCGCGGCAGCGTCTCGAACAGGCGCACGCCGAAGGCGATGTTGTCGTAGATCGACATCGGGAACGGCGTCGGCTTCTGGAACACCATGCCGACCTTGGCGCGGATCAGGCTGACGTCCAGGCGCGACTCGAGGATGTTCTCGCCGTCCAGCATGATCTCGCCCTGCGCGCGCTGCTCCGGGTAGAGCGCGTACATGCGGTTGAAGGTGCGCAGCAGCGTGGACTTGCCGCAACCCGACGGGCCGATGAAGGCCGTGACCTTGCCCTCGGGGATGTCGAGGTTGATGTTCTTCAGCGCGTGGAAGGCCCCGTAATAGAAGTTCAGGTTGCGGATGGAAAGCTTGGCTTTCTCGGTGACCGGCAGTTCGACCTTGACGTCCATGATTTGCTTTCTATTGGCTTCTTACTTCTCTTTGCGGAAGAACACGCGCGCGGCGATGTTCAGGCCCAGCACGCCGAGGGTGATCAGGAACACGCCGGCCCAGGCGATGCGCTGCAGGTTCGGGTACGGCTGCATGGCGAAGTTGTTGATCGTGACGGGCACGCTCATCATGGCCTTGCTCATGTTGCCGTTGAAGAACTGGTTGCTCGCGGCGGTGTACAGCAGCGGCGCGGTCTCGCCGGCGATGCGCGCCACGGCCAGCAGGATGCCGGTGATGACGCCAGAGCGCGCGGCCGTCAGCGTGACGGCGGAGATCACCTTCCACTTCGGCGTTCCCAGCGCATAGGCCGCCTCGCGCAGCGCGTGCGGCACCAGGTTGAGCATGTTCTCGGTGGTGCGGATGACGACCGGGATGACGATCAGCGACAGCGCGATCGAGCCGGCCCAGCCCGAGGCGCCGTGCGACGGCACGACGATCAGCTCGTAGATGAACAGGCCGATGACGATCGACGGCGCCGACAGCAGGATGTCGTTGATGAAGCGCGTGGCCGACGCGAGCCAGCTGCGCGCACCGTATTCGGCCAGGTAGACGCCCGAGAAGATGCCGATCGGCGTGCCGATCAGCGTGGCCGCCAGCACCATCGCGATCGAGCCGTAGATGGCGTTCCACAGCCCGCCGCCGTCGGACATGGCCGCCGGCGTCGACTCGGTGAACAGCGCGAAGTTCACGCCGCCACCGCCCAGGTGCACGGTCTCATACAGGATCCACAGCAGCCAGAACACGCCGAAGGCCATCGCGCCGAAGGCCAGCGACAGGGCGATCACGTTCGTGCGCTTGCGGCGATGATGCATCGCCAGCTTGGACTGCGACATCGCGGAAATGGCGGTCATGTCTTGGCTCCCTCGCCCTTGCGCAGGCGCATCAGCAGCACCTTGGCGAACGCGAGCACGATGAAGGTGATGACGAACAGCACCAGCGCGAGGTACAGCAGCGCCGACCGGTGCATGCCGTCGGCCTCGCCGAATTCGTTGGCGAGGACGGACGTGATGGTGTTGGCCGCCGAGAACAGCGAGAGCTGGCTCAGCTGGCTCTGGTTGCCGATGACGAACGTGACGGCCATCGTTTCGCCGAGCGCGCGGCCCAGGCCCAGCATGATGCCGCCGACGACACCCGTCTTGGTGAAGGGCAGGACGACCTTGTAGACGACCTCCCAGGTGGTCGCGCCCAGGCCGTACGCCGATTCCTTGAGCATCGGCGGCGTCACTTCGAAGACATCGCGCATCACCGAGGCGATGAACGGGATGATCATGATCGCCAGGATGATGCCGGCGCACAGGATGCCGATGCCCACCGGCGGACCGGAGAACAGCGTGGACAGCAGCGGCGTGCTGCCGAAGGCGCTCTGCAGCGGCTGCTGCACCCAGCTGGCCAGGATGGGGCCGAACACGGTCAGGCCCCACATGCCGTAGACGATGGACGGCACGCCGGCGAGCAGTTCGATGGCCGTGCCCAGCGGGCGCTTCAGCCACGCGGGCGACATCTCGGTCAGGAACAGCGCGATGCCGAAGCTCACGGGGACGGCGATCACCAGCGCGATGACGGAGGTGGCCAGCGTGCCGTAGATCATCGCCAGGCCACCGTAGTGGTCCTGCACGGGATCCCACTCGCTGGTCCACAGGAACGAAGGCCCGTAGGCGCGCAGCGCGGGCATCGCGCCCATCACCAGCGAGCCGATGATGCCCGCCAGCATCGCCAGCGTCAGCCACGCCGCGCCGTGGGCGAGGATCGAGAACAGGGCGTCGGCCCAGGGCAGCGTCTGGCGCCGCTCGGGCGGCCGGCCGGCCGGCTGGGCACTGTCCTTCGCGTTGCGCAGGGTGGTTTCGGCGGGCAATGTGGCAGCCACGAGGGCCTCCGATGGATGTTCTTGAGCCGCCGGCCGGCGAACCGGCGCGGCGGCGGGATCGCCTGGGCGATTGATTACTTGAAGGCGACGGTCTTGCCCGAGCCGTCCTTCACGTCGCCCCAGGTCTTGCGGATCTGGGCCTTCAGCGCGTCGGGCAGCGAGACGTAGTCGAGTTCGGCGGCGGCCTTGTCGCCGTTGGCGAACGCCCAGTCGAAGAACTTCATGACCGCGGCGCCCTGGGCCGGCTTGTCCTGGACCTTCTGCAGCAGCACGAACGTGGCGCCGGTGATGGGCCACGAATCCTTGCCCGGCTCGTCGGTCAGGACCTGGTAGTAGGTCTTGGACCAGTCGGCGCCGGCGGCGGCGGCCTTGAAGGTGGCGTCGTCCGGGGCGACGAAGGCGCCGGCCGAGTTCTTCAGCAGGACGTAGTCCATCTTGTTCTGCTTGGCGTAGGCATATTCGACGTAGCCGATCGAGTTCGGCAGGCGCTGCACGTACTGGGCGACGCCTTCGTTGCCCTTGCCGCCGACGCCGTTGCCCGGCCAGTTCACGGCGGTGCCTTCACCGACCTTGGACTTCCAGTCGGCGTTGACCTTGGACAGGTAGTTCGTGAAGATGAAGCTGGTGCCCGAGCCGTCGGCGCGGTGCACGGTGGCGATCTGCGCGTCCGGCAGCGACACGCCCGGGTTCAGGCCGGTGATCTCGGCGTCGTTCCACTTGGTGACCTTGCCGGCGTAGATGTCGGCGAGCACGGTGCCCGTCAGCTTCAGCTGGCCCGGCTTGACGCCCGCGACGTTGATGACCGGCACGACGCCGCCCATGCAGGTCGGGAATTGCACGAGGCCGGCTTCCTTGAGGTCCTCGTCCTTCAGCGGCATGTCCGAGGCACCGAAGTCGACCGTCTTGGCCTTGATCTGCTTGATGCCGGCGCCAGAGCCCACCGACTGGTAGTTGATCTTGTTGCTGGAAGCCTTCGCGTAGGCTTCGGCCCACTTCGAGTAGATGGGCGCGGCGAACGACGAACCGGCGCCGGTGACTTCGTCGGCTGCCTGGGCGGCGACGCCGGCCACGCTCAGGGCGGCGGCGATGGTCACCAGGCGAATCGGTTGGAACTTCATGATCGGGCCTTTCAGGGGCAGTTTAATGGGACTGCGCCAATGTAGAAGGCCCGCATGACAAGACTGTGACACGACCATGGCACTTCCCTGCCCTGGCTTGCCGCAGGGAAAATGCCTCGAGGAATCAGTGGCTTGCGCGTGCCGGCAAGGATCGGCCGAGCGTTTGTGACAGCCACCGTGACGGCTGTCACGGGACTGTCACGCGGCCTTGGCGGCCTCCGCCAGGCGCTCCGCGAAGCCGCGCGCGACCGCCTTGTCGCGCGCTTCGACCATCACGCGCAGCACCGGCTCGGTGCCCGACGCGCGGATCAGCACGCGGCCATCGCTGCCCAACTCCTCCTCGACTGCCGCCTTCTGGGCCACCAGCGCCGCGTTCTGCTGCCAATCGGAGCGAACGGCCAGCCGGACGTTGATCATGACCTGGGGGAACAGGTGCACGCCAGCGAGCAGCGCCTGCAGCGACTGTCCGGTGCGGCTGACCGCCTGCAGCACCTGCAGCGCGCTGACGATGCCGTCGCCCGTGGTGTGGCGGTCGAGCACGAGGAGGTGGCCCGAGTTCTCGCCACCGAGCTGCCAGCCGCGGGCCAGGAGTTCTTCCAGCACGTAGCGGTCGCCCACCTTCGCGCGCACCAGGTCGATGCCCCGGGCGCGCAATGCCTGCTCGATCGCCATGTTCGTCATCAGCGTGCCGACGACGCCGGGCACGGGCTCGCCGCGCGACAGCCGGTCGGCGACGACGGCGTACAGAAGCTCGTCGCCGTCGAAGCAGCGGCCACTGGCATCGACCATCTGGAGGCGGTCGGCATCGCCGTCCAGCGCCACGCCGTAGTCGGCGCCATGCTTGAGCACCGCCTCGATCAGGGCCTGGGGCGCGGTGGCGCCGACCTTGTCGTTGATGTTGAAGCCGTTGGGCTCGCAGCCGATGGTCACGACCTCGGCGCCGAGCTCGTGGAATACGCTGGGCGCGACGTGGTAGGCCGCGCCATGGGCGCCGTCGACCACGATCTTCAGGCCCTTGAGGGACAGGTCCTGCGAGAACGTCCCCTTGCAGAACTCGAGGTAGCGGCCGGCGGCGTCGTCGAGGCGGCGCGCCTTGCCCAGCGACGCCGAGTCGGCCCATTGCGCCGGCTCGTTCAGCGCGGCCTCCACGTCCATCTCCCATTGGTCGGGCAGCTTCTCGCCGGACGCGGAGAAGAACTTGACGCCGTTGTCACCGAACGGGTTGTGCGAGGCGCTGATGACGACGCCGAGGTCGACGCGCAGCGCGCGCGTCAGGTAGGCGACGCCCGGCGTGGGCAGGGGGCCGGTGAGCAGCACGTCCACGCCCGCCGAGGCGAAGCCGGCCTCCAGGGCCGACTCGATCATGTAGCCGGACACCCGCGTGTCCTTGCCGATCAGCACCGTCGCCTTGGGCGACCTGGCGCGCAGCACGCGGCCGACGGCATGACCCAGGCGCAGCATGAAGTCGGCGGTGATCGGCGCGGTGCCGACAGTGCCACGGATGCCGTCGGTGCCGAAATAGTTTCTGCTCATGCGGGAATTCTCAGTGGATTTTGGCGGGCCGCCCGGCGGATGGCGCGGGAAACCGCTGTTTGTTGTTGGAAGTTTCACGAAGCCAGGGCGCGCCAGACCTTCAGCGCGTCCACGGTCTCGGCGACGTCGTGCACGCGGACAATGGACGCCCCGTGCTGCACCGCGGCCAGCGCGGCAGCCACGCTTGCCGCGAGCCGCTCGCCCACGGCTCGCCCGGTGAGCGTCCCCAGCGTCGACTTGCGCGACCAGCCCAGCAGCAGCGGGCAACCCAGCGACAGCAGCTGCCGCTGCCGCGCGGCCAGCGCGACATTGTGCGCCGGCGTCTTGCCGAAGCCGATCCCGGGATCGAGGGCGATGCGCTCGTGGGCGATGCCGGCGGCGAGCGCCGCATCGCGCCGGGCCGCCAGGAAGGCCTGCACGGCACCGACGACGTCGTCGTGCTCGTAATGCGGCTCGGCCTGCATCGTGCCTGGCTCGCCCTGCATGTGCATCAGGCAGACACCCACCGCCGGATCCTCGGCCGCCACGGCCAGTGCGCCCGGGGCCTGCAGCGCGCGGACGTCGTTGAGGATGTCGACGCCGATGGCCAGCGCCTCGCGCATCACGACCGGATCGGCGGTGTCGATCGAGACCGGCACCCCGAGGGTCACCGCATGCTCGAGCACGGGGCGCACGCGCGCGAGCTGCTCGGCGGTGTCCGGCAGCCGCGCGCCGGGGCGGGTGGATTCACCGCCGATGTCCAGCAGGTCGGCGCCCTGGGCCAGGAGCCGGTCGCAGTGGGCGCGCGCCGCGTCGGCCCGCGCGAAGCGCCCGCCGTCCGAGAACGAATCGGGCGTGACGTTGACGATGCCCATCACCAGCGGCCGCGCCAGCTCCAGACGGAAACGGCGCGTCTGCCAGGCCGTCGGCCGGGCTTCGGTCGGCGTCATCGGCGTCATCGGCGTCATGGGCGTCATGGGCGTGGAGGTGGGCGAAGCGTGCGTGATCGTGGATCGCCAATGAAAAAAACGGCGAACGGGGCCGAAGCCCCGCTGCCGTTCATTGCCAATGGCCTCTTGCCGAGCTCAGGCCGTCGCGGGCGTGCGATCGACGACCGGGGCGCCGCCCGAGCCGCCGGATTTCGGCGGAGCGGGCGTCCAGTCCTTGGGAGGACGCGGCGGGCGGTTTTCCATGATGTCGCGCAGCTGCTCGTTGTCGAGCGTCTCGTACTCGAGCAGCGCATTGGCCATCGCGTGCATCTTGTCCTGGTGGGTCTCGATCAGCTGGCGCGCGGCCGCGTACTGCTCGTCGATGATGCGGCGGACCTCGGCGTCCACCTTGCGCATCGTGTCCTCGCTGATGTTGGTGGTGCGCGTGACCGAGCGGCCGAGGAAGACCTCGCCTTCGTTCTCGGCGTACACCATCGGACCCATGGCGTCGGACATGCCGTACTTCATCACCATGTCGCGCGCCATCTGCGTGGCGGAGTTGAAGTCGCTCAGCGCGCCGGTCGTCGCCTGGTTCATGAACACTTCCTCGGCGATGCGGCCACCGAAGGCGACGGAGATCTGGCTCAGGTACCAGATCTTGTCATGGCAGTGGTTGTCCTTCTCGGGCAGGAAGAACGTCACGCCCAGCGCACGACCGCGCGGCACGATGGTGACCTTGTGCACCGGATCGGCCTTGGGCATCAGCCAGCCGACCAGCGCGTGGCCCGCCTCGTGGTAGGCGGTGTTCTTGAGTTCCTCGGGATCCATCAGGGCCGAGCGGCGCTCCGCCCCCATGAAGATCTTGTCCTTGGCCTTCTCGAAGTCGATCATCTCGACGACGCGCCCGTTGCGGCGGGCCGCCATCAGCGCGGCCTCGTTGACCAGGTTGGCCAGGTCGGCGCCGGACATGCCCGGCGTGCCGCGCGCGATGACGTTGGGGTTGACGTCGGCGCCGATGGGCACCTTGCGCATGTGCACGCCCAGGATCTGCTCGCGGCCGCGGATGTCGGGCAGCGTGACGTAGACCTGGCGGTCGAAGCGGCCCGGACGCAGCAGCGCCGGATCCAGGATGTCGGGACGGTTGGTGGCC
>JAEKKH010000384.1 GCA_019510465.1 Burkholderiales bacterium | reverse complement strand
AGGCGCGCGGTGAAGCTGCTCAACACGGCGTTCACAGCGTCACCCCGCGCTCGTCGGCCAGCGCCTGCACCGCGGCCACGAAGACCTCGGCGCGGTGGGCGTAGTTCCTGAACATGTCCAGGCTGGCGCAGGCGGGCGACAGCAGCACGCTGTCGCCGGGCTGGGCTTGCTGCAGACACCAACCCGTCGCGGCTTCCAGCGTCGCGTGGTGTTGCAGCGGCACGCTGGTGCCGGCCAGCGCGGCCTCGATCTGCGGCGCGTCGCGGCCGATCAGCGCGACGGCACGTGCGTGGCGCTGCACGCCCTCGGCCAGCGGCGCGAAGGCCTGCCCCTTGCCATCGCCGCCAAGGATGAGCACAAGCTTGGCGGGCGCGCGGTCGGCGCCCAGGCCCGAGATTGCGGCGACGGTGGCGCCGACGTTGGTGCCCTTGCTGTCATCAAAGAACTCGACGCCGTCGATGCTGCCGATGGGCTCGACGCGATGCGGCTCGCCGCGGTACTCGCGCAGCGCATGCAGCATGGGCGCCAGCTCGCAGCCAGCCGCGCAGGCCAATGCCAATGCGGCAAGCCCGTTCGCCGCGTTGTGCCGGCCGCGCACGCGCAGCGCGTCGGCGGGCATCAGGCGTTGGATGACGAGGGGTTCGTCCTCATCGCCCTTCTTGCGCTTGATCGTCGGGTCCAGCTCGCGGGCACGCACCAGCCAGGTCAGGCCGCCTTCGTCGACGAGACCGAAGTCACCCGGCGCCTTCGGTGCGTTCAGGCCGAAGCGGACGACATGGCGCGACACGGTGCGGCCGGGCTTGCCGCGGCTGCCCTTGACGAACACGGAAGCCGGCACCAGGCCCTCGACCTCGGCGTCATCGCGGTTGACGACCAGCACGCCGTCGCGGCCGAAGATGCGCGCCTTCGCGCGGCCGTAGGCGGCCATGTCGCCATGCCAGTCCAAGTGATCCTGCGTCAGGTTCAGCACGGCACCGGCCGTCGGCTCGAAGTTGGCGACGCCGTCGAGCTGGAAGCTGGACAACTCCAGCACCCAGACCTCGGGCAGCGTCTCGAACACCGGACCGCGTGGCGGCGGCGGATCGATAGGCAGCGGAGCTTCTTCGTCGGGCAGCACCTCGGCTTCGTCGGCAATCTCTTCGGCAGGCGCGTCTTCGATCTCGGCCGCGATGACCTCGGCCGGCGTTTCGACCGGCGCCGGATCGGGCTCCTTGGCCAGCGCCTCGGTCAGCGTGTCCAGCAGCGTCGGGCCGATGTTGCCGGCAATGGCCACGCGCTTTCCGGCACGCTCGACGAGCAGGCCGGTCATGCAGGTCGTCGTCGTCTTGCCGTTGGTGCCGGTGATGGCCAGCACCGCGGGCGCGTAGCCATGCTGGGCCTTCAATGCCGCCAGCGCGTCGGCGAACAGATCCAGCTCGCCGCGCACGGCCGGGCCGTGGGCGTAGACAACGGCGAGACGCGAGTCCAGCGGCGACAGGCCGGGGCTCTTCAGCACGGCTTTGAAGCCGGCCACGATGTCTGCCGTCAACTCGCCGGTGATGAACGCGGCCGCGTCGCCCAGCGCGCCGAGCTGCGGCGGCTGTTCGCGCGAGTCCCACACGGTGACCTGCGCGCCAAAACGCGCGCACCAGCGGGCCATCGCGAGACCGGAGTCCCCAAGGCCCAGCACGAGCACGTCCTGTTCGTTGAGTTGCGGCAGGTCCAGCTTCATGCGGGCTACCGGAGCTTCAGGCTGGCCAGGCCGATCAGGCACAGCAGCATGGTGATGATCCAGAAGCGGATGACGACCTGGGTCTCGTTCCAGCCGCTCTTCTCGA
>JAEKKH010000397.1 GCA_019510465.1 Burkholderiales bacterium | reverse complement strand
GAGCCACCGGCAACACGTTCACCGACTTCGTCAACCGCATGCGCATCAGCAAGGCCTGCCAGCTGCTGATGGACACCGACCGCTACGTGACGACGATCTGCTACGAGGTCGGCTTCAACAACGTGGCCAACTTCAACCGGCGCTTCCTCGAGATCAAGGGCATGACGCCGACGGACTTCCGGCGGCAGTCGGCCTCGCGCTTCGGCATCGCCGAGACCCACTAGGCGACGGCCCCCCGCTGCACTGGCGCGGCTTGTAGCCCTTGCAGCAGGAAAGCCCGGGCACGCCCGTGACGATGCGGCCCCAGGAGCAGTCGCTGTGGGTTCGGCTCTCGGCCGGTTCGGTGGAAGGCTTGCCGAGCAGGCGCTCACCGAGGAATTCGGCGGCCGCGGCGGCAGGAAAGATCAGGAGAAACAGTGCAAACCACTGGCCGAAGCCGTTGGGCTGGAGCGGCGACCACTCCAGGCGCGTGAACGCGCACAGCAACAACGACAGACCCGTATAGACCGCGAGCAAGCGGACGATGGCGTTCATTCGTGCGAACTCCATTCAAGACCCAACCGGATCAGGATAGGGCAATTCGCGTGCGACGTGCATGAAGCGAAGCCTTCGACGGCCCCGGGTCTACCCGAGGAGCGCGAGATTCGTCACGCAGCTTCGGGGAACTACCTAGGCTCGCGCGCGAGCGCTACGCCCGGTCGGGCGCCGGGCCGCGCCGGCGGAACGGCGGCCGGTCGCGGCCCAGGCCTCAGGCCGCCGCCATCGAGTCCGTCGTCACGACCTCCGCCCGCAGCGAATGCGGATACGCCGCCGTGACGTTGACGTCGATCAGCTGTCCCACCAGCCGCGCACCGTTGGGTCCGGCGGGGAAGTTGACGATGCGGTTGCACTCGGTGCGGCCCATCAGGTCGTCGGCGCTCTTGCGGCTGGGCCCCTCGACCAGGATGCGGTGCGTCTGGCCGACCATCGCCTCGCTGAAGCGCAGCACGTTGGCCTCGAGCACGGCCTGCAGGTGCTGCAGGCGCTTGAGCTTGACGGACGAGGCCGTCGGGTCGAGCAGGTTGGCCGCGGGCGTGCCGGGGCGCGGGCTGTAGATGAACGAGAACGACGCGTCGAAGCCGACGTCGTCGACCAGCTTCATCAGCTTGTCGAAGTCCTCGTCCTCCTCGCCGGGGAAGCCGACGATGAAGTCGGTCGACAGGCGGATGTCGGGGCGCACCGCGCGCAGCTTGCGGATCGTGCTCTTGTACTCGAGCGCCGTGTAGCCGCGCTTCATCGCCGCCAGGATGCGGTCGGAGCCGTGCTGCACGGGCAGGTGCAGGTGGTTCACGAGCTTGGGCACGCGGCCGTAGGCGTCGATCAGGCGCTGGCCGAATTCCTTCGGGTGGCTCGTGGTGAAGCGGATGCGCTCGATGCTGGGGAACTCGGCGATCGTCTCGAGCAGCAGCGCGAAGTCGGCGATCTCGTCCGTGTCGCCCATCCTGCCGCGGTACGCATTGACGTTCTGGCCCAGCAGCGTCACCTCCTTCAGGCCCTGGTCGGCGAGGCCGGCCACCTCGGTCAGCACGTCGTCGAACGGACGCGAGACTTCCTCGCCGCGCGTGTACGGCACCACGCAGTAGGTGCAGTACTTGGAGCAGCCCTCCATCACCGACACGAAGGCACTGGCGCCCTCGACGCGCGCCGGCGGCAGGTGGTCGAACTTCTCGATCTCGGGGAAGCTGATGTCGACCTGCGGCCGCGAGGACGCGCGCCGGTCGGCGATCATCCTGGGCAGGCGGTGCAGCGTCTGCGGGCCGAACACGAGGTCGACGTAAGGCGCGCGTTCGACGATCGCCGCGCCTTCCTGGCTCGCGACGCAGCCGCCGACGCCGATCAGCACGCCCTTGGCCTTCAGGTGCTTGATGCGGCCGAGATCGGAGAACATCTTCTCGGCGGCCTTCTCGCGCACCGAGCAGCTGTTGTACAGGACGAGGTCGGCCTGCTCGACGTCGTCCGTCTTCTCGTAGCCGTCGGCGGCCTGCAGGACGTCGGCCATCTTGTCCGAGTCGTACTCGTTCATCTGGCAGCCGAACGTGCGGATGAAGACCTTCTTGGTCATGGAAC
>JAEKKH010000011.1 GCA_019510465.1 Burkholderiales bacterium | reverse complement strand
ACCGGCATGTTCAGCTTCACCGCGTGCGTCTGGATCGGGATCGTGATGATCAGCATGATCAGCAGCACCAGCATCACGTCGATCAGCGGCGTGGTGTTGATGTCCACCATCACGTCGCCGTCGCCACCGCCGTCGCTCAGATTCATAGCCATGGGGTGGGTTCCTTATTGGTTCGGCGGCGGCTCGGTGATGAAGCCGACCTTCGCGATACCCGCGCGCTGGCAGGCGAACACCACGCGACCGATGGACTCGTAGCGAGCGCCCTGGTCGCCGCGGATGTGCACTTCCGGCTGCGGCTTGATCTTCGCCTTCTCGGTGAGCATCGAGACAAGCTCGTCGATGTCCTTGATCTGGTGGGTGTTCCAGTAGACATCGCCGTCCTTGCTGACCGCCAGCAGGATGTTCTCCGGCTTGGTGACGGTCACGACGTTCTTTTCCTTGGGGAGCTCCAGCGTGATCGACTGCGTCACGACGGGAATCGTGATCAGGAAGATGATCAGCAGGACCAGCATCACGTCCACGAGGGGGGTCGTGTTGATGGTCGAGTTGACTTCCTCTTCCCCGTCGCCGCTGTCGCCTCCGACATTCATTGCCATGGGAATTCCTTCGCGTTACTGGCGTTCAGAGAAACGCGAGTTCAGCGCTTGCCAGCCAGCAGGACGTTGTGCAGGTCGCCCGAGAACGCACGAACCTTTTCCATCACCGACTTGTTGCGGCGGACGAGCCAGTTGTAGCCCATGACGGCCGGAACGGCGACGGCCAGGCCGATGGCGGTCATGATCAGCGCTTCACCGACGGGGCCGGCGACCTTGTCGATCGACGCCTGGCCGGCGATGCCGATCTGCGTCAGGGCGCCGTAGATACCCCACACCGTGCCGAACAGGCCGACGAACGGGGCGGTGGAACCGACGGTGGCCAGGAAGGCGAGGCCATCCGACAGGCGCGACTGGATGTTCTCGACGGCGCGCGAGACGCTCATCGAGATCCAGGTGTGGCGGTCGATCTGCTCGACCAGCGTGCCTTCGTGGTGTTCGCTGGACTTCAGGCCGGATTCGGCGATGTAGCGGAAGGCGGAGCCTTCGTCCAGCGTGTTGGTGCCGGCCTTGATCGAGCCGGCGGTCCAGAAGCCGTCGCTCACGCCGTTGGCGGACTGGAACATCTTGCGCTGTTCCCAGTACTTCGTGAAGATGATGTACCAGCTGCCCATCGACATGATCAGCATGATCACCAGGTTGAACTTGGCGATCCAGCCGCCGTCGCGCCACAGGGCGCCCAGGCCGTACGGGTTCTCGATGGTGGCCTTGCCTTCCGCGGCGGGAGCCGGGGCGGCGCTGGTGTCGACGGCGGCCGGGGCCGGCGTGGCCGCAGCGCGAGGAGCGCGGCCGCAAAGGGAGTGCGCATCGTGTTCAGAAAGGACATGTTTCCTCCGGGGGAATGGTGCCGGCCTGCATGTCGGTCATGGCCGGGTATCACTGAAAAAAGGAAAAGGGGAAATGGCGAGGAAAGGCCCGCCGGGCCCCGAAGGGCCGCGGGCTCGCCGCTTATTCGAGCTTCCAGACGTATTCGACCGGAACGGTGGTGCCCGTGGGGTGGCCTTCGGCATCGACGCCCGGCGTGAACGGGCACGCGGCGATGGTGCTCTTGGCCGCGTTGTCCAGCAGGCGGTGTTCGCGGGTCGGGCCGGACGAGCCGACGATTTCCGCGCTGGTCACCTTGCCGGTGGCATCGACGACGAAGCGCATCTTGGTGACGCCGGTGGCACCGGCGCGCACGGCGGCGGGCGGGTACTCGGGCTTGCACGCCGGGTCGTTCGCGTTGAACTTGGCGGGGCGCGCGGTGACCGGGGTGGCGACCGGGGCGACCGGGGCCTGCGGCTGGATGCGCGGCTCGGGAGCCGGCGGGGGCAGGTTCGGCGTGGTCGTGATCTGCGGCGCGATCGGCGGCGGCGGCACGTCCACCGGCGGCGGCGGGACATAGACCGGCGGCGGCGGCAGGTTCTTGGGCGGCGGCGGCAGATCCTTGGGCGGCGGCGGCGGGGGGGGCGGCGGGGCGTCGACGGCCTTGGCCTCGACGACCTTCACGACGTCGACCACCTTCTTGGCCAGCCCCGATACCA
Source organism: Burkholderiales bacterium (assembly GCA_019510465.1). Taxonomy (GTDB): domain Bacteria; phylum Pseudomonadota; class Gammaproteobacteria; order Burkholderiales; family Burkholderiaceae_C; genus Scleromatobacter. Next base: position 6,325 of record JAEKKH010000011.1, on the reverse strand, counting down.
GGGCATAGGCCAGCAGCACGTGCATGATGATGACGATGATCAAGCCGGTCGGATGCTTCCCCGGGTTGCGCTGCGATTCAGCAAAATTCACTCGAAATACCTCCAGACGACCCGACTGGGTGCTGCATCTTTTCCTGCGGCTCCACGGCGCGGCTGCGCAGCGGAGTCGCGAACTATAGCGTGCTCCCGTACTCCGGCCTTTACGGGTTTCCCTTAATTTTCGACGCCTCTAATGCGTTTAGACCGCACCGAATATCGTCCCGAAGCCGATTGGCAGTGGCTTGTGACAGGCAAGTGCTTCGAACGACCGTTCGTTCGTCTAGCCCTGAACGGAAGGACGGGATCGCCCGCACTCCGCCGGAATGCGCTCGACGTCGAGGGCAAGTCGCGTACCTTTGTAGCCGAACTACGCGAACAGCTGTCGTTCGACTCCGGGCGCGCAGTGTCCGTCGGCCCATCGCGCCGGCGGCGGATTGTCGCTCGAACCCCGCGGCGTTTTTCGCACCGTCCGGGCGAACTGCTGGCACATTTCACGGCCGTCGCGGCCAGCGGGTGCGCGTCCCGGGCCGGCCGGCGGCGCGTCGCCGCCGCGGCCCGCGGAGGCGCGCGGCGGCATCGATGCTCCATGGAGGCGTTCCCGAGCGCGGCCGCGTCGCGCATCTGCGCGCGCTCGCGCGCGGACGACCAAGTGCAGGCCGCGCCGCCGGGCGCGATCCCCGCAGGCCTTGCGGTGCCCGACCGCCGGGCCCGTGCGCGAAGGCCAGCCCGCGCTGCGGCGTGCTGAGCGCGATCTGCGCGAACACCGGCGAAGGTCACGCCCGCCAGCGTCCAGCGCGCGGGCGACCCGTGCTCGCCGGGCGCGAGCGATGCGATGAGCCCGCCACCCACGTCCTGCAGCGGCGGCAGCCGCGGCGGGATCACCGTCTCCTTGGGATGGCGCCGCGGCTGGAAGGTCATGCAGATGGCGACCTTCTCGCTGATCGCGGAGGCGCAGGCCGTCGTGGGCGCTGGGGCCGGGGCGGCTGGCCTGTAACCAGGTGAATACGGTCATCGGTATGTGCGGTCCATCACGGGAAACGTGGCCCCGGCGCGTCGGAGCACCCTTTGGTGGGATGCCTTGCGTTCCGAATAGGAGCACATTGAGACCGTGGATTTCCGCCGGGAAGGAGGCCGCCGATGAACGAACTGCTGCTGGTGTCGCTGGTGCTCGCCGCACTGGCGCTGCGCACGGTCGTCGTGCGTCACCGCATCGCCGGCTGGGAGTGCCTGTGGCGCTTCCGCTCGGGCCCTTGCACGGTCGAGCTGCGCCGCCACGCCGGCATGGCCCGCCTCGGCGGTGACTCCTGCGAATACCCGCAGCCGCGCGAGTTCCGCGTGATGTCGCTGCGCCTCGGCGGCATCCCGCTGTGGTCGCAGCAGGCCATCGTCAGCCTGCCGACGGAGGCCGACTCGCGCATCGGCGAGATCTCCGCCGGCGAGTTCGACCACCTGTTCGACCGCCACTTCAGCCTGGCCTGGCCGCGCCAGGCCAAGGCGACGCGCCGGCTGGCCGCGCGCGCGCACTGACGCGCGACGGGCGCCCGCGGGCGCCGGGCTTGCCGCGTCGAGCGCAGCATGCGCACGGTGCTCGATCCCCATCTCGTCGACGCCTCGGGACGCGAGCCCGGGTTGTGGGTCGCGGTGCGCGACCAGCGCCGCGCGCTGCTGTTCGACCTCGGCGAACTGGGCGCGCTGTCGCCGCGCACGCTGCTGCGCAGCACGCATGCGTTCGTCACGCACCCGCACATGGATCATTTCGCCGGCTTCGACCACTGGCTGGCCACGGCCCTGGGCCGCATGCCGGGCATGACGGTGTGGGGCGGGCCGGGCTTCGTCGACCGGGTGGAGCACAAGCTGCGCGCCTACACCTGGAACGTGGTGCATCGCTACACCCTGCCGCTCGTCATCGAGGCGCGTTCGCTGGAGGCCGACGGCACCCGGCGCGGCGCGCGCTTCGACAGCCGCGAGGCCTTCGCGCGGCGCGACGTGCCCGACGAGCCCGCGCGCGGTGATGTCCTGCTCGAGGAGCCGCTGCTGCGGGTGCGCGCCCGCATCGTCGACCATGAGATGCCGGTGCTGGCCTGCGCCATCGAGGAGACGGCCCAGGTGCGAGTGGCGGCCGACCGCATCGCCGCGATGGGCCTGGCCACAGGCGCCTGGCTGCAGGCACTCAAGGCCGCGGTGCTGGCCGGCGCGCCGGACGACGACACGCTGGACGTGCGCTGGCGCGACGCGGCCGGCGACCACGAGCGGCGCTTGCGCCTCGGCGAACTGCGTCCGCTGGTGCTGGACACCACGCCCGGGCGGCGCATCGGCTACGTCACCGACCTGCGCTTCACCGAGGCGAACCTCGTCCAGCTCGACGCCCTGCTGGCCGGCGTCGACGTGCTCTACATCGAGTGCGTGTTCGCCGACGAGGATCGCGAGCTGGCCCGCCGGCGCAACCACCTGACCGCGCGCCAGGCCGGCAGCATCGGGCGGCGCCTGGGTGCGCGCCAGCTGCAGCCGTTCCACTTCTCGCCACGCTACGAAGGCGCGGAGGAACGACTGCGCCAGCAGGCCCTGGGCGCCTGGCAGGGCGCGATCGAACCGGACAGCCCGTATTGACTACACATCGATGTAGTTACAGCACATAGCCAGGGAAAGCCCGAGCTTGGTGGTGTAGTTTTACTCCATCAGAATGCCGCGACAACGAGGTCGCCGCCCATCGTGGCGCGGTGCCGCGGGGTGTGGGGCAGACCATGAAAAAGATCCTGGAGACGGCGATCCGCGGTGTGCGCGGGATCGCTTTCGCGTTGCTCGCCGCGAGCATCGTGACGGCCTGCGGAGGCGGCGCCGAGAGCACGAGCGTCGCCCGCGACGACACGCTGGAGGCCGCCAATTCGCCCACGGCGCAGACGCTGCTGCACGCGGTGCCGCCGTCGACGACCGCGTCGGCGGCCGCCGATCCGGGCCGCAGGAAGGTGGCCGACGCCGTCGCCACCAGCCTGCGGGTCCACTACCACCGCCTGAACTCCGACTACAGCGGCTGGCAGATCCACACCTGGAATGCGGCGCAGAGCCCGGCCTGGAACGGCGGCTGGGATGCCAGCGGCAGCGACGACTTCGGCGTCTATTACGACGTGCCCCTGGCGGCCTCGTCCGGCACGGTCGGCTACCTGTTCCACGACGGCGACACCAAGGACGACAATGGCGCCGACCAATCCTATGTGCTGGTGGGCGGCGCCAACGAGATCTGGCGCGTCGAGGGCGACCTCACGACCTACGCCAGCAACCCCCTGACGTCCCCGGCGCCCGACATCTCGACGCTGCGCGTCCACTACATCCGTTTCGCCAGCGACTACGCGAACTGGGGCTTGCACCTGTGGGGCGGCAGCGGCCTGGACAGCGCGCGCATGGGCGCGATCCCCTACGGCGACTGGAACAACCCGACCCCGTTCAGCGCGATGCCGAACGCCGCGCCGGGCAGCGGCGAGATCGTGTTCGACATCCCGGTGCTGAACCCGCGCAGCAACCCGGGCACGACGTCGATCGAGTTCCTGATCCACGGCATGCCGCCCAACGTCAACGACAAGGACGGCCGCGCCGACAACATCCACGTCGACTTCGGTGGCCTGACCATCGCCAACCAGGTCGGGCAGGTCTGGCTCGTCGAGCAGGACGCCACGGTCTACACCGCCCCGCCCGACCTGCGCTCGGTGTCGACGACCGACGCGCGCGCCGTCTGGCTCAGCGGTTCGCTGGTGAAGTGGCCGCGCGTGGCGGCCGACGGCCCGGTCAAGCTGTACTGGTCCGCCACGGGCGCGATCGTCGCCGCGAAGGATAGCCCGATCGCCGGCGCCGACGGCTCGATCACGCTCGATCCCTACACCGGCGCCGTGCCCGCCGCGGCCGCGACCCGCTTCAAGTACGTCGGCAACGGCGGCGTCTTCGCGCTGCGTGCCGCGGACGCCCCGCAGCTGAAGAAGCTGCTCACCAACCAGGTGGTGCTGGTGCAGGAGGACGCCAATGGCGCGATCCGGAACGCCACCACCGCGCAACTGGCCGGCGCCCTCGACGACCTGTACGCGCCCGCCGCCTCGACCGCCCCGCTGGGCGCCACGGTCGACCACGGCCGCACCACCTTCCGCCTGTGGGCGCCGACCGCGCGCAACGTGTCGCTGTACGCCTATGTCGGCGCGACGGCCGGCGCCAGGCTCGCGCTGCCGATGGCCCTCGACGCCGACACCGGCATCTGGAGCCTGACCGTGCCCGGCGACTGGAACGGCCTGTACTACCTGTACGGCGTGCAGGTGTTCGTGCGCGGCACGGGCGTCGTGCGCAACGTCGTCACCGACCCGTACTCGCTGAGCCTGTCGGGCAACAGCCTGCGCAGCCAGGTCACCGACCTGTCGTCGGGCCGCCTCAAGCCGGCGGGATGGGACGCGACGCACCCGCCGCAGACCGTCGCCGGCTCGACCGACATGGCGATCTACGAGCTGCACGTGCGCGACTTCTCGGACAACGACCCGACCGTGCCCGCGGCCCATCGCGGCAAGTTCCTGGCCTTCACGGACATGAACTCCAACGGCATGCGCCACCTGCGCGCGCTCGCGCAAGCCGGCCTGACCGACGTGCACCTGATGCCCAGCTTCGACATCGCGAGCGTCCCGGAGATCGGCTGCGCCACGCCGAGCCCGGGCGGGGCGCCGGACGCGACGTCGCAGCAGGCCACGGTCGCGGCCACCGCGTCCACCGATTGCTACAACTGGGGCTACGACCCCTTGCACTTCACCGCGCCGGAAGGCAGCTACGCGACCTCCGTGGCCGACGGCTCGACGCGCGTCATCGAGTTCCGCCGCATGGTGCAGTCGCTCAACCAGGCGGGGCTGCGCGCGGGCATGGACGTCGTGTTCAACCATACGACGGCTTCCGGCCAGAACAGCCACTCGGTGCTGGACCAGGTCGTGCCGGGCTACTACCACCGCCTCGACGCGGTGGGCAACGTGCTGCGCGACTCGTGCTGCGACGACACCGCCACCGAGAACATGATGATGGGCCGCCTGATGACCGACTCGGTCGTCACCTGGGCGCGCGACTACCACGTCAGTTCGTTCCGCTTCGACATCATGGGCCTGCAGCCGCGCGACACCATGGTCGCTCTCCAGGCCAGGGTCGATGCCGCGGTGGGCCGCCACGTCGAGCTGATCGGCGAAGGCTGGAACTTCGGCGCGGTCGCGGGCGGCGCGCGCTTCGTCCAGGCCGACATGCTGGACCTCAACGGCACGGGCATCGGCACCTTCAACCCGGCCCTGCGCGACGCGATCCGCGGCGGCGGCTGCTGCGATGTGGGCGGCGCGCTGATGTCCAACCAGGGCTACATCAACGGCCTGTGGTACGACCCGAACCCGCAGGCCGGCAGCCATGCGGCGGGCGACCTGATGTGGCTGGGCGACGTCATCAAGGCCGGCCTGGCCGGCTCGATCCGCAGCTACCCGCTGACCACGAGCTGGGACGCGCAGCTGCCGCTGGAGCAGATCACGTTCGAGGGCCTGCCCGCGGGCTACGTGACGAACCCGTCGGAGGTGGTGAACTACTTCGAGAACCACGACAACCTGACGATTTTCGACAACAACGCCTACAAGCTGCCGACGGCCACGTCGCGCGAGGACCGGGCGCGCGTGCAGATGCTGGGCGCCGCGATCAACGCGTTCAGCCAGGGCGTGGCCTACTTCCACGCGGGCGTGGACACGCTGCGCAGCAAGTCGCTGGACGGCAACAGCTACGACTCGGGCGACTGGTTCAACCGCCTCGACTGGAGCTATGCGGACGACAACTTCGGCGTCGGCCTGCCGCCCGCGGGCTCCAACCAGTCGAACTGGGCGATGCAGCAGCCGCTGCTGGCCAACCCGGCGATCAAGCCGACGCCGGTGGAGATCGCCTGGGCGCGCGACGAGTTCCGCGACCTGCTCAGGATCCGTCGCAGTTCGACGCTGCTGCGCATGGCCAGCGCGGAGGACATCAAGGCGCGCCTGAAGTTCCTCAACACCGGCTCGCGGCAGATCCCGACGCTGCTGGTGGGCGACCTCGACGGCCGCGGCTACCCCGGCGCCAACTTCCAGGAGCTGACGTACTTCGTGAACGTCGACAAGGCCGCGCACGCCATCACCCTCCCGCCGCTGGCCGGCAAGGCGTTCCAGCTGCACCCGGTGCACGCCGCGTTCTCGGCCGCCGACAAGCGGGCGGCGCAGGCGACGGTCGACACGGCCTCCGGCACGTTCGACATCCCTGCACGCACGGCGGTGGT
>JAEKKH010000396.1 GCA_019510465.1 Burkholderiales bacterium | reverse complement strand
CCCGAAGCAGCACCGCTGACGGCCCAGCAGCGCGCCGAAGTGCTGCAGACGCTGTCCAGCAAGCTGAGCGCGAACTACGTCTTCCCCGACGTGGCCGCCAAGCTCAACCAGGCGCTGCCGGCGAAGGTGAAGGCCTACGGCGCCACCATCTCGGCGCCGGAGTTCGCCGAGCTGATCTCCAAGGACCTGCGCGAGCTGGGCCACGACAAGCACTTCCGCGTCTTCCACGACCCCGAGTTCCGCGAAGACCTCGCCGGCCCCGACGCCGTGCCCAGCGCCGCCGAGATGGCGCAGCAGCGCGTTCAGGTCGGCCGCCTCGGCTACGGCATCGAGAAGGTGCAGCGCCTGCCCGGCAACGTGGCCTACGTGGAGCTGCGCGGATTCGGCCCGCCCGACCTGATGGGCCCGGGCTACGCGGCGGCCATGAGCCTGGTGGACGGCAGCGAAGCCCTCATCCTCGACCTGCGCCGCAACGGTGGCGGCTCGCCGGCCAGCGTCGCGCTGTGGATGAGCCACTTCTTCCCGCTCGGCGATGAGCGCCACCTGAACGACATCTACACCCGCTCCACCGACAAGACCCAGCAGTACTGGACCACGGCCGTCGCCTCGCCGCGCTACGGCAAGCCCGTCTACGTGCTGACCTCGGCGCGCACCTTCTCCGGCGGTGAGGAATGCGCCTACGACTTCCAGACCCAGAAGCGCGCCACGCTCGTGGGCCAGACGACCGGCGGCGGCGCCAACGCGGGCGACCGCTTCAGCCTGGGGCATGGATTGGTCATCAACATCCCGACGGCGCGGGCCATCAACCCGGTCACCAAGGCCAACTGGGAAGGCGTGGGTGTGAAGCCCGACATCGAGGTGCCGGCGGCGCAGGCGCAGCAGACGGCGTATGTGGCGATATTGAAGACGTTGTCGGCGGCCGCGCAGATGTCCGACCCAAGGGACGCGGAGCGGCTGCGCAAGCTGCTGGCGTTGGCGGAGAAGGGGGAGAGTGAGGCGCCGGTTTATGAGATGAGGCAGTGAGGCGATCGCGCTGAGTGGCGGAATTTCGTCCCGGCGGCCGACTCACTTTCTTGTGCGAACAAGAAAGTAAGCAAAGAAATCGCCCCTGCAAAACCGCCCCTTCGCTGCGCTTCGGGGTGCCCTGCGATGCTCGAAAACCGAGGCCGCGCCGAACTCACTTCGCGACGCTTGTTTGGGCAGAGCGTAGCAACGCGAGTCCGGCGCGCCCTCAATGGCCGAGAAGCGCAGGGAACCGCTCGCAACGCGAGGGGCGGCGGAATCGGGGCGGCTTCTTTGCCTGCTTTGGCTTCGCCGAACCTTCGGCTTCTTGGGCACCTAAGAAAACCGAAGGGCTCGCCAAAGTTGGTCGCCCGTCGGGGCGTTGGGCAGCCAGCCCGAGCCGCAAACGCCTACCGCGGCGTGCCGAAGTCCTGCGTCCAGTACGTCCGGTAGGTGGTGCCGGCATTGCCTGCCACGCAGGCCACACCGATGTCCTTGTAGGCCGCGTTCATCAGGTTGGCGCAGTGGCCGTCGCTCTTCATCCAGCCGTCCACCACGTCCGCCACCGTGGCCTGGCCGGCGGCGATGTTCTCGCCCCAGCCGCGCCAGGCGTAGCCGGCGGCGGTCATGCGGTCGCCGGCGCTGCTGCCGTCGCTGCCGGTGTGGCTGAAGAGGTTGTGCCCGACCATGTCGTCGCTGTGCGCGACGGCGGCCTGGGTGATGGCCGCGTTCCAGGCCAGGTCGGGTGCGGCGGGGAAGCTGCCCTGCGCGCCGCAGGTGGCGCCGGCGCGGCGGCGGGCGTTGACGGCGGCCAGCATGTCGGCCTCGA
>JAEKKH010000180.1 GCA_019510465.1 Burkholderiales bacterium | reverse complement strand
CAGCTTGGCGTGCAGCGCCTCGTTGGAGTCGTAGTTGTCGTAGTTGACCTTGATGCCCGTTTCCTTCTCGAAGTTCTTCAACGTGTCGTCGGCGATGTAGTCCGACCAGTTGTAGATGTTGAGCACCTTGGGCTCCGGCGCGGCGGCACGGGCGGCGGTCGCGAGCAGGACGGCGGCGAGGCTGGCCGCGACGGCGAGGAGGCGAGGCAGGCGGGAGGACATGGGTCGATGGCTCCGGGAGGCGAAAACTGGAAAGGCCATATTGCACCACGGCCATGGCCCATTTGGCTGACGGGACGGGTCCGGCCGACTACCATCGCCCGCAGCCCCAACTCCACAACGAGGAATCCCGCCCATGGTTGACTTCCCGACCGCAGCGCGCCGCGCGCGCCACCTGTTCCCGGCCACCTGCGTCGCCGCCGCGCTGCTGGCCGCCGTCGCCGTCCCGCTGGGCGCCGGCGCCCAGCCGGCGGCGGTGTCCACCGGCACCGTCAAGTACGACATCGACGACGTCATCATCCATCCGGTGCATTCGCTGCACGGCATGGTCAGCTCCGAGAGCGCCCTGGCCTCGGACGTGGGCGTGGAGGTGTTGCGCAAGGGCGGCAACGCGGTGGACGCCGCGGTGGCCACCGGCTTCGCGCTGGCGGTGACGATGCCCAACTCGGGCAACATCGGCGGCGGCGGCTTCATGATCCTGCACGACGGCAAGACGGGCAAGGACACCGCCATCGACTTCCGCGAGATGGCGCCCGCCGGCGCGTCGCGCAACATGTACCTCGACGCGAACGGCAACGTCGTCCAGGACAAGTCGCTGTTCACGCAGGCCGCCATCGGCGTGCCGGGCACCGTGGCCGGCCTCACCTACGCGCTGGAGCACTACGGCACGATGAAGCGCGCCGACCTGGTCGCGCCGGCCGTCAGGCTGGCCAACAACGGCTTCCCGGTGGGCGAGACGCTGGCCAGGCTGTTCGTCGCGGAGCACGACCACTTGGTCAAGTGGGACGGCACGCGCCACGTGTTCGAGCACGACGGCAAGCTGCCGGTCACCGGCGAGCTGCTGCGCAATCCCGACCTCGGCAGGAGCCTCGCGCTGATCGGCCGCGACGGCGCGAAGGCGTTCTACGACGGCCCCATCGGCGCGGCCATCGTCAAGGAGGCCAAGGCGCACGACGGCCTGATCACCGCCGAGGACCTGAAGAACTACAGGGTCGTCGAGCGCACGCCGGTGCGCGGCAGCTACCGCGGCTACGACATCGTGTCGATGCCCCCGCCGAGTTCCGGTGGCGTCCACGTGGTGCAGATCCTGAACATCCTGTCGAACTTCCCGCTCAAGGACTGGGGCCCGAACAGCGCGAAGACGATCCATGCGATGGCCGAGGCCGAGAAGCGCGCCTACGCCGACCGCTCGGAGTACCTCGGCGATCCCGACTTCGTGAAGGTGCCCGTCAAGGGCCTGACCTCGCCGGCCTACGCGAAGGAACTGGCAAGCCAGATCGACCTCGAGCACGCCACGCCGTCCGCGCAGATCAAGCCGGGCAAGCCGCAGCCCTACGAGAGCGACCAGACCACGCACTTCGTCGTCGCCGACAGCCACGGCAGCGTCGTCAGCGTCACCTACACGCTCAACACGAACTTCGGCTCGGGCATCGTCGCCTCGGGCACCGGGATCCTGCTCAACAACGAGATGGACGACTTCTCCGCCAAGCCCGGGGTGCCCAACGCCTACGGCCTGGTCGGCGGCGACGCCAACGCGGTGCAGCCGAAGAAGCGCCCGCTGAGCTCGATGTCGCCCACCATCGTGCTCAAGGACGGCAAGCCCTGGCTGGTCACCGGCTCGCCCGGCGGCGCGCGCATCATCACGACGACGCTGCAGGTGCTGGTCAACACGATCGACTTCGGCATGAACCCGGCCGAGGCCGGCTCCGCGGTGCGGGTGCATCACCAGTGGCTGCCCGACGAGCTGCGCATCGAACGCGGGCTGAGCCCGGACACCGTCGCGATCCTGCGCTCGATGGGCCACAAGGTGGTCGAGCGCCAGTCGATGGGCGACACGCAGACCATCCAGATCCTGCCCACCGGCTTCTACGGCTACGCCGACCAGCGCGATCCGAACGGGGCGGCGCGCGGGTACTGAGGCCGCTGGCCCGACCGCGCCAGACAGCCGTCATGCTGCGCGCAGGATGACTCGTTCTGCGCGCTACGCGGCCGGCGCCGCGCGCTCGGCGATGCTGAACGCGATGGTCGTCAGCCCCGCCTCGCTGGTGGCCAGCGTGGCGCCGCCGTGCATGGCCGCCACCGCCTTGACGATGGCCAGGCCCAGGCCGTGGCCGTGGGTCTCGCCAGCATCGTGGCGCGAGGAGTCGACCCGGTAGAAGCGGTCGAACAGGCGCGGCAGGTGCGTGGCGGCGATCGTCTTGCCCGGGTTGGCGACGGCGATCCAGATCGCGCCGGCGCGCTGCGAGATCGTCACCACCAGCTTCGCGCCCGCGGCGGAGTGCTCGATGGCGTTCTGCAGCAGGTTGGACAGCGCGCGCCGGAACAGCGCGATGTTCATCGTGGCCTGCGCGCGCAGGTCGCCCTCGATCGCCACCGTGCTGCCCTTCTCGTCGAGCAGCGGCTCGAAGAACTCGATCGTCATCTCGACCTCGTGCGCCACGTCGGCCGCGGTCAGGCCCGTGGCGGCCTCGCCCTGGTCGGCGCGCGCGAGGAACAGCATGTCGTTGACGATGGAGCGCAGGCGCTCGAGCTCCTCCAGGTTGGACTGCAGCGTGTCCTGGAACTCGCCCGCGCTGCGCGGGCGCGACAGCGCCACCTGCGTGCCGCCGATCAGGTTGGCCAGCGGCGTGCGCAGCTCGTGCGCGACGTCGGCGTTGAAGCCTTCCAGCTGCTGGTAGGCTTCTTCGAGCCGGCCGAGGGCGCCGTTGAAGGCCGCCGTGAGATCTTCCAGTTCGACCGGCAGGCGCTCCAGGCGCAGGCGCTGCGACAGCGTCTTCGGCCGCAGCGCGCGCGCCTGCTCCGACAGCCGCTGCAGCGGACGCAGCCCGATGCGCGCGATCCACCAGCCCACGCCCATGACAAGGGCCACCGCGCCGAGCGTCAGCAGCGTCAGCGCGACGAGGAAGGTGCGCAGGGTGTGCTCGAACGGCGCGGTGTCGACGCCCACGATGAGGCGCACCGCCGGGCGATCCTGGAACGGCGGGAGGCGCATCGACAGCGTCCGGTACGTGTGCCCGGTGATCGGCAGCGTCAGCATGCCGCGGCCGGCCTCGCCCTGGTTGACGCGCTCCATCTCGTCCAGCCCCTTGCCGTACAGGAAGCGCGGGTCGTCGCTGAGCACCCAGAAGCGCACGCTGCCGTCGGCCGGCGTGAGCGTGTCCATCTTCACCTGCAGGCGGGCCCAGTGCTCGAGGTCGCCGAAGCGCTCGAGCGAGTAGCGCATGTTCTGCAGGTTGGTGTTGAGCTCGTCGTTCTGGTGGCGGGTGAGCTCGCGCTCCAGGACGCCATACAGCGCGGCGCCGATCAGCGTGAGCGTGGCCAGCGCGCCCAGCGCGAACATCAGCACCAGGCGAGCCGTGATCGAGCGCGTCACGGGTTCGGCTCCCCGGGCGCGCTGCCCTCGTCGCGCGCCTCCATCACGTAGCCCATGCCGCGGATCGTGTGCAGCAGCTTGGGCGTGAACGCGTTGTCCACCTTGGCGCGCAGGCGCTTGATCGCGACCTCGACCACGTTGGTGTTGGAGTCGAAGTTCATGTCCCACACCAGTTCGGCGATCGCCGTCTTGGACAGGATCTCACCCTGGCGCCGCGCGAGCACCGCCAGCAGGGCGAACTCCTTGGCGCTGAGATCGATGCGCTCGCCGCCGCGCCAGGCCTTGCGCGCGATCAGGTCGATCTGCAGGTTGGCGATCTTGAGCTGCGTGGGCTCCTGCGCGCGGCCGCGCCGCTGCAGCGCCTGCAGGCGCGCGAGCAGCTCGAGGAACGAGAACGGCTTGACGAGGTAGTCGTCGGCGCCATCGTGCAGGCCGCGCACGCGGTCCTCGATGGAATCGCGCGCCGTGAGCATGATCACGGGCGTCTGCTTGACGGCCCGCAGCGAACGCAGCAGCGTGAAGCCGTCGATGCCGGGCAGCATCGCGTCGAGCACGATGACGTCGTAGTCGTGCACGAGCGCCAGGTGCTGGCCGTCGATGCCGTCGTGCGCGACGTCGACGGCGCAGCCCTGCTCGGCGAGGCCCTTCTGCAGGTACTCCGCGGTCTTGACTTCGTCCTCGACGATCAGCAGCTTCATGGCGGTCAACCGGACCTCAGTGTTCGAGCGGGCCATCATCGGCGACCACGGGCAGGCGGCGGTCGGGGTCGGTGCCGTCGGCGGCGAGCCGTTGCGCGGCCTTGCGCCGGCGGCGTGCCTCGTGCTTCTTCTCGTACCAGTAGTGCGCGCGGTCCAGGTACAGGTAGACGACGGGCGTGGTGAACAGCGTCAGCACCTGCGACAGCAGCAGGCCGCCCACCATCGCGAAGCCCAGCGGCCGGCGCAGCTCGGAGCCCTGGCCGTGGCCCAGCATCAGCGGCAGGCCCGACAGCAGCGCGCACATCGTCGTCATCATGATCGGCCGGAACCGCAGCAGGCAGGCGCGGTAGATCGCCTCCTCGGGCTTCATGCCCTGGTCGCGCTCGGCGGTGAGGGCGAAGTCCACCATCATGATGCCGTTCTTCTTGACGATGCCGATCAGCAGGATGATGCCGATCAGTGCGATCACCGTCAGGTCGTAGCCGCCGGCCATCAGGATCAGCAGCGCGCCCACGCCGGCCGACGGCAGCGTCGACAGGATGGTCAGGGGATGGATGAAGCTCTCGTACAGCAGGCCCAGCACGATGTAGACGGCGATCAGCGCCGCTGCGATCAGGTAGGGCTGCGTGGCCAGCGAGTCGCGGAAGGCCTGCGCCGTGCCCTGGAACGAGCCTGACAGTGCCTGCGGCAGGCCCATCGCGGACTGCGCCTTGTTGATCGCGTCCACCGCCTGGCCGAGCGCCACGCCCGGCGCGAGGTTGAATGACAGCGTCACGGCGGGGAACTGGCTCTGGTGGCTGATCGACAGGTAGGCCGTCTTCGTCGTGTCGACCTTCACGAAGGTGGACAGCGGGACCGGCTGGCCCGTCAGCGGCGACGTGATGTAGAGCTTGTCGAACAGCGAGGGGTCGGCCTGCATGGCCGGCGTCACCTCCAGCACGACGTGGTAGCTGTTGATCTGCGTGAAGAACTGGCTGACCTGGCGCTGGCCGATCGCGTCGTAGATCGTCGAATCGATCGCGGCCGGCGTGATGCCGAAGCTGGCCGCGCGGTCGCGGTCGATCGTCAGGTTCGCGGTGGTGGCGGCGTTCTGCAGGTCGGAGGCGACGTCGGCCAGCTGCGGCAGCTGCGCGAAGCGCGCCTGCAGCTTCGGCGCCCATTCGTTGAGTTCGTCGAGGTTCGCGTCCGTGACGGTGTACTGGTACTGCGTGCGCGCCAGGCGGCCCCCGACGTTGATGTCCTGGCCCGCCTGCATCAGCAGCGAGGCGCCGCTCACCTCGGCCAGCCTGGGCCGCAGGCGCGCGATGATCTCGTCGGCGCTGGCCTTGCGCCCCTCGTCCTTGGGCTTGAGCGCGATGAAGAAGTTGCCCGTGTTGAACTGCGACGAGTTGCCGAACATGCCGATGCCCGACACGTCCGGATCCTGGCGCACGATGTCGGCGAATTCGACCATGCGGCGGTTCATGGACTCGAACGACGAATCCTGGGACGACTGCGCGTTGCCGAAGATGAAGCCCGTGTCCTGCTGCGGGAAGAAGCCTTTGGGGATCACGAGGAACAGCACGGCGGTGGCCGCCACGGTGGCGATGAACACCATCAGGGTCGCGAACTGGTGCCGGAACACGACGTCGAGCCCGCGCTTGTAGCCGGCCAGCATGGCGTCGAAGCCGCGCTCGAACAGCTGGTACACGCGGCCGTGGCGCGTCCCGTGCTCGTTCTTGAGGAAGCGCGAGCACAGCATCGGCGTCAGCGTCAGCGAGATCAGCACCGATACCCCGATCGTCAGCGTCACCGTCACCGCGAACTCGCGGAACAGCCGGCCCACGATGCCGCCCATCAGCAGCAGCGGGATGAACACGGCCACCAGCGACACCGAGATCGAGATGATGGTGAAGCCGATCTCGCCCGCGCCCTTGAGCGCGGCCTCCATCGGGCTCATGCCCTCCTCGACGTGGCGGTAGATGTTCTCCAGCATCACGATCGCGTCGTCGACCACGAAGCCGACCGCGATCGTCAACGCCATCAGCGAGAGGTTGTCCAGGCTGTAGTCGAGCAGGTACATCACCGCGACCGTGCCCATCAGCGCGAGCGGCACCGTCACGCTGGGGATCAGCGTGGCCGCGACGTTGCGCAGGAACACGAAGATGACCATGACCACCAGCGCGATGGTGAGCATCAGCGTGTGCTCGACGTCGCTGACCGAGGCGCGGATCGTCTGCGTGCGGTCGACCAGCGTGTTGACCTCGACGGTGGGCGGGATCGACGCCTCCAGCCGCGGCAGCGCCTTCTTGATCGCCTCCACCGTCTCGATGACGTTGGCGCCGGGCTGCTTGGTGATCACCAGGATCATGCCGCGCCCGTTCTGGATCGTGCTGTCCGGCGCGCCCGCGCCGGCGTAGGCCCAGGCGTGCACCTTGTTGTCCTCGGGCGCGTCCACCGCCACGCCGATGTCGCGCACGCGGATCGGCGCGCCGTGCCGGTACGCGAGCACGATGTCGTTCCACGGCTTGGCCGCCAGCAGCTGGTCGTTGGTATAGACGGTGAAGCTCTGCGTCGGGCCGTCGATCGTGCCCTTGGGCTGGTTGACGGACATCGTGCCGATCACCGTGCGCACGTCCTCCAGGCTCATGCCCATCGCGGCGAGCCGGGCCGGGTCGACCTGGATGCGGATCGCCGGCTTCTGCGCGCCGCCGATGCGCACCTGGCCGACGCCGGAGATCTGCGAGATCTGCTGCGCCAGGATGTTGTCGGCGAAATCGTTGACCTCGATCAGCGGCAGCGTCTTCGACTGCACCGTCAGCAGCATGATCGGGGAGTCGGCCGGGTTGACCTTGCGGAAGGTGGGCGGGCTGGGCAGGTTGGCCGGCAGCTGGCCGGTCGACGCGTTGATGGCGGCCTGCACGTCGAGCGCCGCGGCGTCGATGGAGCGGTTGAGGTCGAACTGCAGCGTGATCTGGGTCGAGCCGATCGCGTTGGTCGACGTCATCTGCGCCAGGCCCGCGATCAGCGAGAAGTTGCGCTCCAGCGGCTGCGCCACGTTCGACGCCATCGTCTCGGGACTGGCGCCCGGCAGGTTGGCCGACACCTGGATGGTGGGGAAGTCGACCTGCGGCAGCGGCGCGATGGGCAGCAGCGGGAACACCGCGATGCCCACCAGCAGCAGCGCCAGAGCGAGCAGCGTCGTGCCGATCGGCCGCTTGATGAAGCCGGACGAGACGCTCACTTGCGGGCTCCCGAAGCCGCGCCCGGGACGGCCTTGGCCACCTCCGTCACCCGCGAGCCGGGCTTGAGCTTGTACTGGCCGTCGACGACGACGCGGTCGTCGGCGCTCACGCCCGACGCGATCACCGCGAGGCCGTCCTGGATCTGCGTCAGCCCGATCGTGCGGCTCTGCACCGTCTTCGTCTGCTCGTCGACCACGTAGACGTACACGCCGTTCTGGCTGCGCTGCACCGCCTGCTCGGGCACCGTCAGCGCCTTCGAGCGCGTGCCCAGGATCAGGCGCACGTTGACGTATTGGCCCGGCCACAGGGTGTGCTGGCCGTTGAGGAAGCTGGCCTTGAGCTGCACGGTGCCCGTCGAGGTGTCGATCTGGTTGTTCAGCAGCGTGAGGGTGCCCGCACCGAGCATCTGGCCACCGTCGCGCGGGAAGGCCTGCACGAGCACGGGCCTGTGCGCGTCGAGCGCGTGGATCGTCTCCTGCACCGCGTCGTCGGGCAGCGTGAACACGACCGAGATCGGGTCGATCTGGTTGATCACGACCAGGCCCGTCGCGTCGGCCGCGTGCACGATGTTGCCGGCATCGACCAGGCGCGCGCCGACGCGCCCGCTGATCGGCGCGTTGATCGTGGTGAAGCCCAGCTGCACCTGCGCCGCGTTGACGGCCGCATCGTCGGCCTTGACACCGGCCGCGAGCTGGTCGACCAGCGCCTTCTGCGTGTCGAGCTGCTGCTGCGTGGCGGCGTCCTGCGAAACCAGCGTCTCGTAGCGCTTCAGGTCGATGCGCGCATTGGCGAGCGTGGCCTGGTCCTTGGCCTTGGCCGCCTGCGCCTGCAGCAGCTGCGCCTGCAGCGTGCGCGGGTCGAGCTGGGCCAGCAGCTGGCCCTTCTTGACGTCCTGCCCCTCCGTGAAGGCGACCTTGTCGAGCTGGCCGTCGACGCGCGCCCTCACGGTGACGGAGGCCGTGGCCGTCACGGTGCCGATGCCCGTGCGGTAGATCGGCACGTCCTGCGGCTTGACCAGCGCCGTGGTGACCGCGACCGGGCCTTCGTCGCGCCTGCCCTTGCCCTTCGCGTCGTCGGCGGCGTTGGCCGGGCGTTCGATCGACCACAGGCCGAAGGCGAGCACGGCGAGCGCGATCGCGACGAGGGCCCAGGTGGTGCGGTGGCGGGAGAGATGGGTGCTCATGGCGGCTCGGGTCATTGCGGCGTCGCGGGCGTGGCCGCGACGGCGGTGGAATCGGTGACGCTCCAGCCGCCACCGGTGGCGGCGACGAGCGCGATGCTGGCGGCGACGAGGCGGCCGCGCAGCTGGACGGCGCTGCGCTGGTTGTTCAGCGACAGCGTCTGCGCCGTCACGACGCCCAGATAGCTGGCCGTGCCGGCGCGGTACTGCGCCAGCGCGAGCTGCTCGGCCTGCCGCGACGCGCGCACCGCCTGGTCCTGCAGCATCGCTTCCTGGTCGAGCAGGCGCAGCAGGGCGAGCTGGTCCTCGACCTGCTGGAAGCCGCCCAGCACCGCCTGCTTGTACTGCGCGACGGCGGCGTCATACCCGGCTTCGGCCTGCGCGGTGCGGGCGCCGCGCAGGCCGCCGTCGAACAGCGTCTGCGCCAGCGCGGCGCCGAGCGACCAGACGTGGGCCGGCGTGTCGAACAGGCTGCCGAGCGCGGCCGCGCTGAAGCCGCCGCTGGCGCCGAGCGTCAGCTGCGGGAAATAGGCGGCCTTGGCGACGCCGATCTGCGCGTTGGCCGCGGCGGCGCGACGCTCCGCCGCGGCGATGTCGGGCCGGTGCTCCAGCAATGCGGACGGCAGGCCGGCGGGCGTGGCGGGCATTGCCAGTGCGAGCGGCTGGCCGGCAGGTCGCGCGGCCAGTGCGAACTGCGCGGGGGCACGGCCGGTGAGCACGGCGATGGCGTGCTCGAGTTGGGCGCGCGTGGCCTCGAGGTCGACCGTCGCGGCCTGGGCCTGCGCGAGCTGCGCCTGCGCGAGCGCGACGTCCGACTGCAGCGCCACGCCCGCGGCGTGCTGCGCGCGCGTGAGCTCGAGCGCCTTGCCGTAGGCCTCGACGGTCGAGGCGTAGAGATCGCGCTGCTGGTCGGCGACGCGCAGCTGCAGGTAGTCCTGGGCCAGTGTCGTCTGGATGCTCAGGCGCGCGGCGGCGAGATCGTCGGCACTCGCCTGCGCGCCGGCGCTGCCGGCCTCGACCTGGCGACGCACGCTGCCCCAGAGGTCGGGCTCCCAGCTGGCGGCCAGGCCCAGCGTGTAGGCGTCGCCGGTACGCACGCCGTTGGCGTTGCTGCGCGCACGCTGGGCGCCGGCGTCCAGGCCCAGCGACGGGAACAGCCCGGCGCGGTCGGCGTCGGCCAGCGCCTTGGCCTGGCGCCAGGCGGCCTCGGCCTGGCGGATGTCCTGGTTGGCCCGATCGGCGTCGGCTTCGAGGCCGTCCAGCACCGGGTCGCCGTACGCCTGCCACCAGGCCAACCCGCTGGCGGCCGGACGCGGCTCGGCGGGCTTCCAGTCGCCGGCTTCCTTGTAGGCGCCGGGCATCGGCAGGCTGGGCCGCACGAAGTCGGGCCCGGCGGCGCAGGCCGACAGCAGCACGGCGGCGGCCAGGGCGGACAGGCAAGGACGGAGAGGCATGGCCGGCGGGGAAGGCGGACTTCACGAGTGGGCGGGACAGGCTGCACTCTAGTCGCGCCGGCGGACCTCACGCTGACCTGGAAATGACCGTTTTGTCAGTTTGGCGCTCCGCGCCTTCTGTCGGTCAGCCTGCGGGCAGCCGCCCGACCTGCGACCCGGGGTGGCGCCGCCCGCCCGGCGTGGATCCCGCCCCGGAGTCTCCAGCCCGCGCCCTCAGAACGAATACGCCAGCCGCAAGCCGCCCCAGTGCCGCCCCTGCACGGTGATCGGCGCCGACAGGTCCTTCATCAGCACCCGATGCCCGCCGCCCATGTCGCGCCGGTAGGTCTGCAGCAGGAAGCGGCGCTGGTTGCGGCCGGCGGCCATCCCGGTGCGGTCGTTGAAGATGCGGCGGTTGCGCGAGTTCGCGGCGTTCCACACCGGATCGGCGCCCTGCGGCTGCGAGAACTTCAGGTTGTGCGTCGGCAGGAAGCCGTTGCGGTCGACCGCGGCGCAGAACACGACCTTCGGGTCCGACGCCAGCAGTTCCTCCTGCACCGGCGGGAACAGCTCGTCGGTGAGGGCGACGAAGCGCGTCATGACCTGCGCCGGATTGCTGCCCGGCACCGGCACGTACTTCTCGTCGAACAGGTCGGCCATCGAGATGCGGCCCTCGGCCACTGCCCGCTCCAGCGCCTTGGACAGCCGCGCCGCGCCGCGCTGGACGGCCTCGATGAAGGGCGTGTCGGTGGTGACGGCACCGCAGTCGTTGGTGATCTCGGCCAGCGCCTCGGAGGCCTGCAGGAAGCTGCGCGTGTTGGCATTGACGCGCTTGAGCGTCTCCGCGTTGGCGGCGACTGACGCCGCCACCGTGCCCACCTCGGTGGTGACGGCCTGGCAGGTCTGGAGGTTGCGCTGCGTGGCCGCGGCGATCTCGTTGACGCTGGCCTCCACCTGCGCGAGCGCCTGGTGGAACGCGCTGTGCGTCGCGGCGTCCTTGTTGTCGGTGATGCTCGCGGCCAGGCTGTCGATGCGCGCATCCAGCTGCGTGACCGTCGACATGATCAGCTTGGACGACTGCTCCACCTTGGCCGCGAGATCCTTCACCGCCTCGGCCACCACCGCGAAGCCCGCGCCCGCCTCGCCGGCACGCTTGGCCTCGACCGTGGCGTTGAACGCGACCAGCCGGGTCTGCAGCGCGATCTGCGTGATGTCGGTGGCGGCGGACGCCACGTCGCGCAGCGAGGTGACCACCCCCAGCACTCCCTGGCCCACCTGCGCCACCGCGTCGCGCGCCTGGTCCATCGCCACGCGGCTCGCCTCGCCGCTGGACTCGATGGCGCGGTTGGATGTCATCATCGCCTGCATGTCGGCGGCCAGCTGCCCGATCTCGGTGACCTGCCGATTGCCGGAGGCCACCACGTCCTCGATCGTGCCGTCGAGCTCGGCGGCGCCGCGCCCGAGTTCGGAGGCCTTGCCGGCGATGCCGCGGATCGCCGCCGTGAAGTCGGGGCCCGGCGGCTGCGTGGGCATGACGGCGGGCGGCGGGGGCCGGCGATTGAACATGCAGTCTCCTGGCGCGCCAGGGCGGGTGCCCCGGGGCGGTATTTGTTGTCGTCGGGGCCAGTATGCAAAGGTTGCGGGCCGCCGGCAAGGCGAAATCCAGGGACTTTGTCGCGTAGTTGTCAGAGCTGGAGGCGCAGTTTGCGAGTGATCAATGCGGTTGCTCCAAGAACGAACAACGCGAACAGCGCACAGAACGCGACGCCGAGCGGGCCGTGGTTCAGCACGTCCGGCAAGCCGGTGCCCGACGCGTCCTCGAGACCGACCACCACGAACGGAATCAGGTAGGCCACCAGCGGCTGCGCGGCCACCGGCGCCAGCCAGCGCGTCCAGCGCGCGTGGCCGCGCAGGTCGACGGCGGCGTACAGCGCCGCGAACAGCGTGATGCAGATCGCGGCCGAATACAGGCACCAGGTGGGCGACGCGTAGATCTTGGAGATGCTGTACGCCGGCCGCAGCCACGCGCCCACGGCCACGCAGGCGGCGACCAGCAGCGCCGCCTGGCCGAAGCGCCGCAGCGGCGCCACTTCGTCGGGCCGGGCGAAGAACAGGAGGGCGGTGACGGCGCCCAGCAGGGTGAGCGAGGTCTCGCAGACCAGGCCGCCGCAGTCGGCGAGGTCCGACCAGTCCGGATACGCGGTGGCGGGAAACGCGTGGCACAGCGCGTAGACCGCGATGCAGGCCACGGCCGCGAGCAGCAGCACGGCGATGCGCGCGCGGCCGGCGAGGTAGACCGAGGCCGAGACCAGGTACGACCAGCCGATCAACCCGAGGATGCCCCACCACTGGTGCGTCATCCAGGCCTTGCCGTCCGGGCCGCCGCGCCAGGTGCAGCACAGCACCAGCAGCCCCAGCGCGCCGACGGCGCGCCAGGTGTTGACGCCGCCGGGCTCGGCGCGGCCGTACACGCCCCAGACCAGGAACGTGCACAGGTACAGCCCCAGCGACCACCAGCCGATGTTGAACGGCATGCGCGCCGGGTTGAAGCCATCCTCCGCGTTGACCATGAAGAACCCGAGCACGATCAACCCGAGCGAGCGGGCGAGCACGTGGCGTTGCAGCGCCGCGCCGTCGTCGCCGCGCGCCTGGCGCTGGTTCAGCGCGAACGGGATCGACATCCCCACGATGAACAGGAAGGCCGGGAAGACGACGTCGACGAAGCTCATCGCGTCGGCGTCGGCCTTCATGTGGCGCGCCCACTGCGGCACGCCGCTGACGCCGGCGAGCTGGTTGACGAAGACCATCACGAGGATGGTGAGGCCGCGGAAGGCGTCGATCGACGCGATGCGCCGGCGGGACAGGGCAATGATCACCGGGTCGTTCCAGGTTCGTCCGCGCGCGTGCGTGACGCGCGCGGGTGGGTCACAGCGAGTACTTCAGGCCGAGGTAGAACTGCTTGCCGTTGTTGTAGATGGCCGCGGGCATGTCCTTGCGGACGACGTACTGGCGCGCAAGCTCGCCGGTCAGGTTCTTCGCGTCGAACGACAGCGTCAGCTGGCCCGTCAGCTTCCAGTTGATCGACGCCGAGACGTCGCCGGCGCCCGCCACGTACTGCGGCAGGGCGCTGACGATGCCGGTGAGGAAGTCCGACCGGTAGCTGTAGGTCAGCCGCGCGCTGAGGAAGTCGTTCTCGTACCAGCCCTCGGCGTTGTACGTGTGCCTGGACGAACCGGCCAGCGGCGCGCCGTTGGAATCGCGACCCAGCGCGTACGTGTAGTTCAGGTTGACGCCGAACCCGTCGGCGATCGGCTGCTGCCAGGCGAGCTCGAAGCCCTTGTTCGTGCCCTTGTCGTTGACGGGTTGGGCGACGGTGTACGGGTAGGTCGGCGTCGAGACGATCGGGTTCTGCTGCAGGTTGGGCGCCAGCACGGTGGTCTGTCCGTAGCCGATGTAGGACGTCAGGTCCATGTAGAACACACCCAGCTCGAGCAGCGACTGCGGCGCGAAGTACCACTCGAGCGACGCGTCCCAGTTGGTGGAGCGCACCGGCTTGAGCTGCGGGTTGCCGCCCGAGCCGGTCCCGTTCTGGCCGTTCAGGCTCACGGCGCCGGCGAGGTCGGTGTAGTCGGCGCGCGTCATCGTGCGCGAGGCGGCGAAGCGTCCGACCAGCTTGTTCGTGAAGTCATAGCTGACGTTGGCGCTCGGCAGCAGGTCGGTGTACGTCTTGCGGGTCGTCACGTGGATGTAGTCGCCGTTGTGGGGATCGGGGTAGATCGTGTCGCCGGGCCCGGCCGCGTCCGAGCCCTCGTTGTAGCGGGCGACCTGCTGCGTGCGCACGACGCGCAGTCCCGCGTTGCCCTTCCACTGCGGGCCCACCAGCTTGGCCATGCCGTACAGCGCCTGGGTCTTCTCGTTGACGACGAAGCTGCTGGGCCACGAGTACGGCAGCGACGAGGCCGGCAGGTTGCCGGGCGCGTTGACGTAGCCCGTGATCTCGGCCGGGCTCAGCTGCCAGATGTTGGCGAGGAAGCCCGGGCCGCCGTGCAGCCCCTGGCCATAGCGGCTCTCGACCTGCCCGTCCCACTGCGCGATGCCGTTGCACTGCGTGTAGGTGTCGTCGGGGACCACCGCCTGGCAGCCGTCGTTGTAGTAGTCGAGGACGCTGCGCTGGTGGTTGGTCAGGCGCACGCCGAACTTGAGCGCGTCCAGCACGCCCGCCTCGGTGGCCCATTCCGCGTCGGTCTGGAAGTAGGTCTCCTGGTCGGTCGACTTCACCTTGTTGAGGCCGTCGTAGGCCAGGAACAGGTGCGGGTCGTTGTAGTTGCCCGTCTTGGCGTAGCCCGGGAACGAGACGTCGGCCGGCGTCAGCAGCCCGTTCATCCTGTAGCTCAAGCCGGCGTTGCCGACGTTGGTCACGTAGGCGTACTCGTTGGGCGTGGCGCCGACGGCCTGGGTCCTGCCGAGCTTGCCGGTGATGCGCAGCGTGTCGGCGGCGGCGAAGTCGACGCCGACGTCCGCGTAGTAGACGCGCGCGTTCTCGCCCGGGCGGTAGTACTTGTCGTAGTCGGCCACGTAGGCGCCGGTCGACGCGTAGTCCGGCATCGACGACGGGTTCCAGGTCGCCTGCGTCAGCAAGCCGCCGGAGTTGACCTGGTAGGTGTCGGGCAGCACGCCCATGCCGATCAGCGCGGTCTGCTCGGTCTCCAGGCTCGAGTCCTGGTTGGTCTGCGTGAGCTTGGAGTAGAACCCGTTGACGTCCAGCCGCAGCCGGCTGGTGGGCTTGAACTCGAGATCGACCATCGCGCCCTTGCGCTGCATGGTCATCTCGAGCAGCGTCGCGTTGACGTTGTTGGCGAAGGTCGCGCCGTCGAGGCCGGGGTACTGGGCCTGCTTGGCCGACAGCGCCGCGGCGTTGGCTGCATTCTGCGCGGCGATCCCGGGGTCGTTGTTCGGGTTGTCGACCGGCGCCAGCCCGAAGATGTCCTGGAACGACACGGAGTTGTAGCCGAGGAATTCCTGGCCGTCGCGGCGGTCGTGGCGACGCTCGGAGAACGCCTGCAGGAGCACGCCGAAGGTCCTGGCGTCGTTCTTCCAGCCGACCAGGCCGCTGACCTGCGGGTCGGTCTTGCGCGTGGACGTGCTGTACACCGCGTTGATGGCGCCATCGACGGTGACCTGCCTGGACAGGCTCAGCGGCGAGCGGGTCTCGATGTCCACGGAGCCGGTGGCCCCGCCCTCGATCAGGTCGGCCTGCGAGGTCTTGTAGACCGTCACCTTGCCGACGATCTCGGCCGGCAGCAGGTCGTAGCTGACGCTGCGGCCCGACGCGCCGCCGTTGACGCCCTGGTTGGCGATGAACCAGTCCGCCGAGCCGACGCTGTGGCCGTTGACGAGCGTCTGCGTGAGCGACGGCGCCGTGCCGCGGATGCTCACGCGGTTGGCGTCGGCGAAGGCGCCGTCGCCGCCGGAGTTGGAGCTGATGTTGACGCCGGGCAGGCGCTGCACGGTGTCGGCCACGTTCTTGGCCGGCAGCTTGCCCACGTCCTCGGCGGTGACGACCTCGACCACCGCATCGGCGCTCTTCTTGCTGCCCAGCGACGAGGCGTACGACGCGCGGATGCCCTTGACCTCGACGGTCTGGGTCTCCTCGGCCGGCGCGGGCGCGGCCGACGCCGCGGGTCGGGGCGCCGGCGCGGCCTGTTGCGCGAAGGCAGGGGACATCGCTCCGGTCATCAGCAATGCCGCCGATGCGAAGGGGTTCAAGCGAAAGGACATGGCAGCCTCGAAAGGCGGCTACAGAAGCTCCGGGGTCCAGCGTCTGTCCGCGTCGATGGGTTTGGGGAAGCCGCGATCGAGCCCGATGCGCCGCTCGCGGGCGCCGGACTCGTTCACGGTTTCCATGGAGTTGCCGGCGGCGGTTTCCCGTACGACAGCGCGCAGAACAGCCACGCGGCGTGCGGAATCCACTGCTCGGTCCAGCGCCACGAGTGCGCCGGTTCGGTCTCTTCGGGCTTGCGGAAATCGATGTCGTCCTCGTCGGCGAGGCCGGACGTGATGCCGTTGCAGACGCCACCCGGGGCGTTCCAGAAGCCGGGCTCGTAGCGCGGCGGGTTCTGGCCCCAGCCCTGCAGCATGCAGGTGTCGAACGGGTTCGCGCCGAACAGCCAGTCGAGGGCGTCCTGCGCGTAGCCGGCCAGGTCGGCATCGAAGGCGGCGTCGGCCAGGCGCAGCGACTGCGCCGCGCGCGCGGCGGTGGCGAGCGAACCGAGGCGGGCGTTCTCGCCCTGCCACCAGTAGCCGCTCTCGTTGGCGTGCGGCACGAAGAATTGCGTGGCCGCCTCGCGGCCGGGCATCGCCACGTACTGGCGCGGATACCCCAGGGGGTTCGGCTCGGCGCGCGTGATGGCGAGCTCGAAGCGCAGCGCGCGCAACAGGGCGGCGCGGACCTCGGCGGCGAACGCGGGTTCGGGGCCGCACTCGAGCCAGCGCACGAGCGCGAGCGCCGGCAGGCCGGCGTCGCTGGCATGGAAGAAGCTGCGCGTGCGGGCGCGGTCGCACCAGAAGAAGCCGCCGTCGTCCTGCTGCGCGAGGAGCGCGCGGGCACGCGCCTCGCCCGCGTCGCGCCAGCGCTTGTCGCCCGTGCGCGCATGGAGCTCGCTGGCGGCCAGCAGTGCGCAATAGTGGTCGATCAGGTTCTCGGCGTGGTCGTCGAGGAACTCGGCGTTGCGCGCCTCGAGCAGCTCGAAGCCGCGGATCGCCGCCGCGAGGTAGCGCTCGCGCGTGAACTCGCCGTCGCGGTGCGCCCCCGCGGCGCGCGCCAGCGCGGCGACGGCCATGCCGCCGCCCTGGCGGAAGCCGGCCTGGTAGTCGGCGGACTTGATGCCCTTCTGCGTGGCGTACGAGCAGATCTCGCGCTGGTGCTCGTCCTTGCTCCACTTGTCGAACACCGTCACGTAGAAATAGCCCTCGGGCGCCTGCATGCGCACGAGGAAGTCCGCCCCGTGCAGCGCCTCGTCGACGATGCGCTCGTCCAGCCACTTGGACTGCGGCGCCAGCCGGTCGCGCCCGGCCAGCAGCGTCCACGTGACCAGCGGCGTCTGCTGGGGGTTCATGAAGTTGGCGTACGACAGGTGCGAGAGGTACTTCGAGCAGTCGCCCGAGGCGTCGTACCAGCCGCCGTGGACGTCGCGCGGCTCGCGCGTGTCCAGCAGCGGGGCCCGGCGGTCGGCGGCGTCGAACAGGCCGGTGCAGCGCTGGCCCTTGAAGTAGTGGACGATGTCCGACAGCATCTGGCTGCCGAACAGGTGCTCGCCGATCTCGAACGGCTGCGACTGCACCGGCGGCCACGTGCCGTCCAGCATCACGGCGTAGCGGCCAGCGCGCGCCAGGGCGCTCAGGTCGGCATGCGCGAAATGCCGCCCGAGCCAACCCTCGACCGGCGCGACGGGAGCCGTCGTGCCGCCGAGGACCACCTCGCGCGTGCGCAGGTCGACCACGGAGAACGCCTGCGCCTGCAGCGGCGCGCCGTGCTGCACGATCGCGCGCTTGGCCGACGACGGCGCGAAGCCGACGTGGTTGATCAGGACTTGCATGACGTGCCCTCGTTGGCGGCGGCCGTGGCCGGGCTGCCATGTTGCGTGAGCCACAGGCGCGCCGCGCCCAGCAGGCCGGCCTGGTTGCCGGCCGAGGCGAGCGCGATGTCGCACATGCGGTAGAAGTCGGGGCGCAGGCGCAGGCGCATCTCTGCACGCAGCTCCTGCAGGAAGGCCGGGCCGCGTGCGGTGATGCCGCCGCCGATGACCACGCGCGACGGATTGAACGCGAACAGCAGGTTGGCCAGGCCCGTGGCAAGCAGCCCGAACCAGGCGGTGACGACGGCGGCCATCTGGGCGTCGCCGCGGTCGCGCGCGGCGAACACGCCTTCGGCATCGAGGCCGCAGCCGGGCCGTGCCTTTTCGGCGGCCGCGGCCAGGCCGCGCGGCGAGGCATGGTCCTCCCACACCCGGCCGTCCACGAGCATGTAGCCCCACTCGCCGGCCGCGCCGTTCGCGCCGCGGTACAGGCGGCCGTCGATCACGATGCCGCCGCCGATGCCGGTGCCCAGCGTCAGCGCGAGGTAGTGGCGTACGCCGGCAGCCGCGCCCGTCCAGCCCTCGGCCAGCGCGACGCAGTTGCCGTCGTTCTCGACGACCACCGGCACGCCGAATGCGCGCTCGAAGCATTCCTTGGGCGACTGCCCGAAGTAGCCGGCGATGGCCTCCACCGCGCCGACGAGCCGGCCTTCGGCCGCATCGATGATGCCCAGCGTCGAGAAGGCGATGCCCGCCGGCGCGTGGCGCGCCACCAGCGGCTCGGCCACGGCCAGCAGCCGCGTCAGCAGCGCCTTGCCGTCGGGCTCGCTCTGCGTGGCGAGTTGTCCGGAGCACAGCAGGCGGCCGTCGGCGTCGACGATGCCGTACTTGACCCAGGTGCCGCCGACGTCGAACGCGAGCACGCGCGGCGCGGTGGACGCGGGGAGGCCGGGCGAGGCCGCGGGAATGGTCTGAGGGATCATGGAAATGGAATCAGCCCTTGACCGCACCGGCGGCCAGGCCCTTGATGAACCAGCGTTGCGAAGCGAAGAAGGCGAGCAGGACGGGGATCACGCTGACGACGGCCGCGGCCATCATCAGGTCGTAGCGGGTGGCGTGCTGGCCCATGTACAGGCGCAGGCCCACGGGCACCGTCTGCACGTCGGGCGACGATGTCAGCACCCAGGCGAAGAACACCTCGTCCCAGGCCAGCAGGAACACGAACGAGGCGGTGGCGATCAGGCCCGGCGCGCTGATGGGCAGCACCACGCGCACGAACGCGCCCAGCCGCGAGCAGCCGTCGATGATCGCGGCCTCCTCGAGCTCGCGCGGGATCGACACGAAGAAGCCGCGCATGATCCAGATGCTGGCCGGCGTGAACATCGCCGTGTACAGGAAGATCATGCCGTGGTACGTGTTCATCATCGGCAGCCCGGCGTCGTCGATCTGGACGTAGAGCATGTACAAGGGCAGGAAGAACAGCATGCCGGGGATGACCTGCGTCGTGCTCACCGCGACGCTGAACGCGTGGTTGCCGCGGAAGCGGAAGCGGGCCAGCGCATAGGCGGCCAGCGCCGCGAGGAGGGTGGACAGCAGCGTGGTGATGCCGCAGATCACGAGGCTGTTGCGCAGGAAGGCGAGGAAGTCGACGTTGACCCACATCTCGCGGTAGTTCGACCAATGCGGCGTGAAGCCGGCGCCCAGCAGGCGGCCGCTGACGACGTCGTTGTAGTCCGACAGCGAGGCGTAGACCATGAACGCCACGGGCGACAGCGTGAGCACGACGATCGCCCACACGAGCGCGTTCAGGAGCATGTCCTTCCTCGCCCGGGCGCCGGGCCGCCTCGGGCCGGGCGAGCGCCCGCCGAGGACCGCGACCGCAGGGCGCTGGAGGCCCATGTCACGCTTCATGGGTCATGCTCCGGCGGAAGGTCTTCATCCACACCGCGACGAAGACGAGCATCACGGCCATCATCACGAACGACACCGCGGCGCCCTCGCCGAAGCGCCAGTAGCTGAAGCTCTGGCGCGTGAGCAGCGGCATCAGCAGGTCACCCCACTCGCCCGGATAGCCCGCCCCCTTGCCGAACATCATCGCCACGATGTTGTACGAGTAGATGTTGTCGATGATCTGGAACATCACCTGGATCACGATCACCGGCTTCAACGCAGGCAGCGTGATGTGGCGGAAGCGCTGCCAGGCGGTGGCGCCGTCCAGGCGCGCGGCCTCGTACAGCTCCTCGGGCACGGCCTGCAGCGCGGCCAGGAAGATCAGCATCAGCACCGGCCACGCGCGCCACACGGTGGGGATCACAATTGCGAAGAAGGTGTTGCTGCCGATCAGCCAGAACGGCTTGTGGTCCATCACGTGCAGCACGTCGACCAGCACGTGGTTGACGATGCCCTCGTCGCGCTGCCACATGAAGCCCCACAAGGTCCCGACGACGTACGTCGGCACCACCCACGGCAGCATCAGCAGCGTGCGCGCCAGGGCCTTGCCGGGGAAGTCGCGATTGAGCAGCAGCGCCACGCCCAGGCCGATGGCCACGGCGCACGCGGTCACCAGGATGGCGTACAGCGCGGTGTTGCGCAGCGCGCCGAGCATGCCCGAGTGCACGGGGTTGCCGGGGTCGAACAGCACGCCGCGGTAGTTGCGCAGGCCGACGAACGGCGCATCCATGAACTGGCTCAAGGTGTACTGGTTGAGCTTGAGCATCGACATCCGCAGTCCCTGGACGATCGGCACCAGGTTGACGATCACCATCATCAGCGCCGCCGGCGCAAGCAGCAGGTACGGGAACGCGTCGACCTTGCGGCGGCGCCGCGCGCGGGCGCTCGCGTGCGGGCTCGCGAGAGCGCCCAGGCCGGGTTCGGTGACGGCGGTCAATCGGCCTCCTCCAGCACCTTGTTCGCCTCGGAGACCGTGTCGGCGACGAGCGCGTGCATCGCCGCCTCGCTGTACTTGTCGCCGATCCCCGAGGCGAGCTCCGCGAGCTGGCCCAGGTGCTTCGTGTAGACCGTCTCGAGCGGGCCCCAGGCCGGGATCGGCGGGTACGCACGGCCGTCGGCGGCGATCGCGGTCAGCTTCGCGAATGCCGGGTGGCGCGACGTCCATGCCGGGTCGTTGGCCGCGTCGATGCGCGCGGGCATCATCGACGACAGCAGCGACAGGCGCACCTGCGCCTGCGCGCCGCCGAGGTACTTCACGAGGTCCCAGGCCTCGGCCTTGTGGCGCGAGCCCTTGAAGATGGCCAGGTTGGAGCCGCCGAAGAAGGTGGCATGGCCGTGCGGGCCCGCGGGATAGGGCGCGACGTCGAAGTGCTCGCGCACGATCGAGCCCGCGGGCGCCTCGAAGATGCGTCGCATCAGCCACGGTCCCGAGAAGATGACGCCGTAGTCGCCACCGACCCAGGCGCCTTCGAGGATGTCGGAGTCCTTCTCCAGCGCGTTCGACGGCACCAGGCCCTCGACCGCGAGCTGCGAGTAGAAGTCGATCGCGCGCAGCGCCTGGGGCGTGTCCAGCGCCGAGTGCCTGGCGTCGGCGGTCAGCATGTCGCCGCCGGCATTCCAGATCCACGGCGCGAGGTTGTGCACGACGTTCCAGTCGTTCTTGCCCGCATAGGCGAGCGCGCCGATGCGCCTGCCGCCGACCGTGATGCCGTTGATCCTGCGCAGCGCGGCCCGGAACGACTCCCAGTCGGCGAAGGCCCGGACCGGGTCGACACCGGCCTGGCGGAAGACATCGGTGCGGTAGAACGCGGCGCGCAAGTCGGCGTACCAGGGCAGGCCGTAGGTGCCCGGACGGCCCAACACCTGCGTCGTCTTCCACAGCTGCGGGTAGTACGCCGCGCCGTTGCCGACCTGGGCCAGCTGCGCCGCCGACAGCGGCTCCAGCCCGCCCATCGCCGCGATGGCGGGCATCCACGTGGTGCCCAGCTCCAGCAGGTCCGGCCCGCGACGCGATGCGGCCGCCGCGGTGATCTTGTTCCAGCCCGACTCCCAGTCCAGCACGGTCACCCGCACCGTGACGCCCGGGTGGGCGGCCACCCAGGGCGCGATGAGCACGGGGATGTCGTGCGCGGCGTTGGTCGTCACCGGCATGACCCACATCGACAGCTCGACCGCCGAGGCCTTGGCCGCGCCGCCCGCCAGCAGCAGCGCGACCAGCCATCGCCATGTGCGGCGCGCAGGCGGTGGGGCCGGGCGAGAAGGATGGACCATGCGGGGGAGCCAGTTAAATCAATTTGTTTGCAGTATCGGCATCGGCTTCGTATTGGTCAAGCGGGGATCATTGAGGGTTTACACCGCCGGGGCCGCGCGGCAGCGGGGCGGCTGGCGCCTGCACGGCGGCGTGTTCTCGGGACAGAATGCGGCTGCCACGCCGGGAGGTCGCGGAGGGTTCGTCCGGGCTCCATGACACGAGCTGCCAGCCGGCGACCCACGGACATGTAGCAGGAGCTGCGCTGGCTCGCGGCGAATCGACGGCGTGGCAGCCGATGCGGGTTGACGAGGATTACTTCAATTTGATTATCTTAATAGACTCGCAGCCGGATCTGCCATCATGTCCTCGGTGAACAAGCCTCCCGTCGCCAGCCTGTCCGGCACCAACCTCGAATTCGCCCGGTCGCACAACCGGCGCGTCGTGATGGAGGCCATCCGCCTGCATGGCCGCCTCACGCGGGCCGACATCGCGCGCCTGACAGCGCTGACGCCGCAGACCATCTCCAACATCGCCAGCGAGCTGCAGAAGCTGGGCTTCCTGAACGCGCTCACGCCGGAGCGCGGCACCCGCGGGCAGCCGGCCACGCCCTTCGTCATCAACCCGGACGGCGCGTACTCGATCGGCCTGCAGATCGACCAGAACATGATGGTCGCGGTGGTGGTCGACCTGTCGGGCCGCATCCGCGGACGCTGCACGCTGGCGGTCGACCATCCGACGCCGCAGCAGGCGCTGCCGCTCGTGCGCGACGTGGTGGAGACCCTGCGCAAGTCGTCGGACGCCGACTGGAGCCGCGTGCTGGGGCTGGGCCTGGCGGTGCCGGGCCCGTTCGACGTCGAGGGACTGAGCGCCGTCGGCCCGACGGCGTTGCCGGGCTGGCAGGACCTGTCGATCGCGCAGCAGGTCGGCAGCGCGATCGGCATGCCCGTCATCATGGAGAACGACGCGACCGCCGCCGCCATCGGCGAGCGGCTGCACGGGGTGGCGCGCACCTTCCGCAGCTTCACCTACGTGTTCATCGGCACCGGCCTGGGCGCGGGCATGTTCCACGACGGCCACCTGTACAAGGGCTCGGGCCACAACGCCGGCGAGATCGGTCACATGATCGTCGTGCCGGAGGGCCGCGCCTGCCCTTGCGGCAACCATGGCTGCCTGGAGCGCTACGTGTCGCTGCAGGCCGCATACGAGGCGCTGGAGATCGGCGACCTCGCGCACGCCACGCCGCAGATGCTGCTCGACCCCAGCCCCGCCGCACGCGCGCGCCTGGACCGCTGGCTCGACGAGGCCGCGCAGCGGCTGCGCCAGGCCGTCAACATCCTCGAATCGATGCTCGATTCGGAGGCCGTCGTGATCGGCGGCTTCCTGCCGTCGTCGGTGCTGGCGCTGCTGATCGAGCGCCTCGAGCCGCTGCACACCTCGGTGGCGGCACGCCGCAACCGCCAGACGCCGCGCGTCATCGCGGGGCTGGCCGGGCACGACACCGCGGCGCTCGGGGCCGCGGCGCTGCCAATCTTCGACGAGCTCAATCCCAACATCGGCGTGCTGCTGAAGGCGGAAGCGCATGGGTGAACGCGCGCCTGTTCTTCGATGACGAATTTTTCGGGCTAGTCCAATTCTCATTGGGCATTGCGAACCGGTCGGCGCTTCGGGGTGCCGACCGGATTTTTTTTGGGTCGTCACCGACGTGCGGGGATGCGGGTGACGCCTTCCGGCGCAGCGAAAACGTGCAGTGGCTGCCGAGGCCCTCGATGGGCCGAGGCACGCGACTCTTCCAAAAGCGAAGGCGTCGACCGGCAGGGCGGGCAGGGGCTTGGATCGAAGGCGCGCCTCCGTTCGAGGGTACCGACGACGGCTTGCCGCGGCAGCGCCGGGCGCGGTCCGTCGGCGCCGCGCGGACAAATCGGAGCACAGTACCCGAGCGAACCATCCCCGCGTCGCTCCTAGCGCCGGAGAGCCGAGCCCCTGGCCGGCCTGACGCAGAGACCCTGCGCGAACGGAACGCCCGGCGCGCAGCGCCGGGCAAGGCGCCGCAGGCAAACGCAGCCCGCCGCACGCGCCCCGCCAGCGGGCGATTGGTTCTTGACCCCGGCTGCCCCGGAAATCGGCGATGAAAAAAAAAAGAGGTGAGCCGGGATTGACGGCCCACCTCCACCCACCGGACTGGAGCGGCGCCCGCTATCGACTTCGGGCTGGCGGACCCACTCGTCCGCCGTCGTTCCAGATGTCGCGAGCAGGCCCTCAGGACTTGCAA
>JAEKKH010000179.1 GCA_019510465.1 Burkholderiales bacterium | reverse complement strand
GGGGACCGCAGGCGATGGTGAGGAAATCGAAAGAGGACGGATCGCCCTTGCCGGCGGGCGAACGCAGGTACTGCAGGTGCGTCTCGCGACGCTCGCGGCTGAGCGCGGCGAATTGCAGGCCACCCGGAGCCGCCTTGAACGGAGGCGAGGCCTGGCGGCCCTTGAGCTTCGTCGGCTCTGGCCAGGGCGGTGCGTTCGAGAAGGCCGCGCGATCCGAGGAGGCCGAGTAGTCGTGCCAGGTCAATGTCGCGCACTCGGCCAGGATCTCGAGCTCGGAGCGGATGCGGCGCGCCCCTGGCCAAGCGGCCGCGATCGGAATGCACTGGCCCAGCGTCACGAGCGACAGCGTCGTGCTGCCCCTGTCGGCGCGGCGCCCATCGACGATTTCGCCAAGCCGGGGCATGGCGCGCGCCAGCACGCTGGCGGCCAGGATGCTCCCTGAGCTGTAGCCCAACACCATGACCTCGCGCAGCGCCGCCGCGCCCGGGTGGCGCATGCGAGCCTCGACCGCCTCCACGAGGCGATCGGCCATCTCGTCCAGGCGGACGTCGAGCGCCGGGACGTCTCCGACCGCGTGCTCGCGCATGAACGCGACCAGGCGCAGCATCCACTCGCAGTCGGCCCAGCGTGCCGCGGCGCGCCACAGCGCCAGGCCGGCGGCCAGGCCGATGCCACCGGCCGCCAGGCTCGGCATCGGGGTGAACGACGCGAGCAGGCCGCCCACGACCAGCGCGCCGAGCGCCACCGAGACGACGCCCACGATCAACGGGAACAGCGCCAGCCAGAAGGCGGCCGGCGCCGTGCGCCACACGCGGGCGAGCACGCCCGACGCGAGCCCGCGCGCATAGACGTTCCAGTAGTCACGCGCCAGGGTCATCGGCGTACGCCGCCAATGACGGCGGACGATGTCGTCCCAGCGCATGAAGTGGATGCGGGTGCGCATCGTCTGGGGCCGCCGTCCGAGGCCCGTCGGTGCGCCGCGCCACAGCGAGGTCCAGACCGACGCCCAGCGGCCGATGCGGTGCCGCTTGCCGATCGCCATCGTCTCGTCATGCGTGGCATTGCGCTGCGCGATTCCATGGCGTATCAGCCGGTGGTAGAACGTTGCGCTCTTCGGATCGAAGCCGCTGAAGAAGAACACGAGCCGGTCGGGCGCGTCCGACTGCTGCCGCAATTCCGCCGGCGTCGTCAGGCGCGGCGCGGGCGCCGACATGTCGATGAAATCCTCGCCCGGGACGGTCGTGTCGTCGGGATCGGCGACGGCGACGGCGGCGGCCCTATTGAGCATGCGCCTGCACGGCCACGCGGCCCTCACGCTCCAGGAGCACGCCGTCGTCGACGAGCCGGCGCACCTGGCCCGCCGCCCACCGGCTGGCGCCGGCCTCGTCGAGGCCCGCGCGATGCGCCACGATGCGGTAGATCGGCGTGCGCAGCATCCAGGCGACCAGATCGGCGAAGGCGAGCTCGCGCACCTCCAGCAGGTGGAACATCACGAGCGCGCGGGCAGCGTGCTGGGCATGGCGCTCGGGCTGGCGCTCGAAGGCGGCCACACGCTCGCGGCTCGCCGCCAGCGCGCGCCCGACATCCTCGAAGACACGACCGTGCCCCGGCAGCACCGTGCGCGGCGCGAGCCGCTCGATCAGCGACAAGGTCGCGCGCGTCGGGCCGAAGCCGTCGTCGCCGGACAGTTCCGGAAAGATGATCGCCAGCCGCTCTTCCCACAGCGCGTCGCCCGAGATCAGCGTGCGCGTCTGCGGCTCGAACAGCATCACGGCATCCATGTCGTGGCCGGGCGCCGCATGGATCTGCCACGCGGCCTCGCCGAGCGGGATCGATGCCCCGGGGACCAGCGCGCGATGCGCGACGAAGCGCGGGCAGGGCTGGTCGGTCAGGCGGTAGCTCAGCGCCTCCTCGTCCCAGCCACCGACCGCGGCCATGCTGGGCGACGGAATCCACGTCTCGACGTCGCCGCGCGCCTGCAGCGACGCGTTGCCGCCGCAGTGGTCGGAGTGCAGGTGGGTGTTGACGATGCGCCCGAGTGGCGCGCCGCCCAGCGCGTGGTCGATCAGTGCCAGCGTCTGTTCGGCGTGCGTGCTGAAGCCGGTGTCGACGACCGTCGCCGGCGTCGCGCCGGCAGCGCGGAAGACGGCCTGGTTGGCCGACAGCCAACCGCGTTCGAGCACGCGCAGGCCGAGCGTGTCGAGCAACCGTGACGAAACGACGCCCGCCCCGCTGGTGCGGTCCAGGCGCATCGAGGCTGGCGGTGGAGCGGGCGACGCGGCGGCAGGCACGATGCGGACGGGGGAACCTTCAGGATGTCGGGGAACGCAGTTCGCGCCGCAGGATCTTGCCGACGTTCGACTTCGGCAGTTCGTCCCGGAATTCGATGACCTTCGGGCGCTTGTACGCCGTGAAATTCTCGCGGCAATACGCCGCGATATCCTCTTCCGCGAGCGCGGGATCGCGCCGAACGACGAACAACTTCACGGCCTCGCCCGATCGTTCGTCAAGGATTCCGATCGCGGCGCATTCGAGCACGCCCGGATGCAGGTTCACGACCTGCTCGATTTCATTTGGATACACGTTGAAGCCGGACACCAGGATCATGTCCTTCTTGCGATCGACGATGCGCACGTAGCCCTGTTCGTCCATGATGCCGACGTCGCCGGAGCGGAAGAAGCCGTCGTCGGTCATCACCTTCGCCGTCTCGTCCGGACGCCTCCAGTAGCCGGCCATGACCTGCGGGCCGCGGATGCAGATCTCCCCCGCGCTGCCGAACGGTACGCCGACGCCGTCGTCGTCGCGGATCGCGATGTCGGTCGACGGGATCGGCAGGCCGATCGTGCCGGTGAACTCGCGCTTGTCGAGGCGGTTGCTGGTGGCCACGGGCGAGGTCTCGGACAGGCCGTAGCCCTCGACCACCGGACAGCCCGTGATTGCGAGCCAGCGCTCCGCCGTGGCCTGCTGCACGGCCATGCCGCCGCCGTTGGAGACGACCAGCTGCGAGAAGTCGAGCTTGGCGAACTCCGGGTCGTTGGCCAGCGCGTTGAACAGCGTGTTCACGGCCGGGAACATGTTGACCTGGTAGGCCTTGAGCGTCTTGATGAAACCGGGGATGTCGCGCGGGTTCGGCACGAGGATGTTCATCGCGCCCAGGCGCGCACCGAACATGTAGCAGATCGTCAGCGCGTAGATGTGGTACAGCGGCAGCGCGCACACGATGGCCAGCGGCTTGTCGCCCAGCTGCAGGAACATCGGCTTGAACCAGGCCTCGCTCTGCAGGATGTTGGCCACGACGTTGCGATGCAACAGCGTCGCCCCCTTGGACACGCCGGTCGTGCCGCCCGTGTACTGCAGGAACGCCACGTCCTCGCCGGTCAGTGCCACGGGCTGCAGCGCGAGCCGCGTGCCCTGCGCGACCGCCATGTTGAAGCGCGTGACGCTGCGCCCGTCGTCCAGCGGCAGGCGGAACTCGGGCACCATCTTCTTGACGTGGCGCAGCACGAAGTTGACGAGCTGCCCCTTCGCGAACCCCAGCATGTCGCCCATCGCGGCCAGGACCACGTGGCGCACATCGGTCTGCGCGAGCACCGCCTCGAGCGTGTGGGCGAAGTTCTCGAGCACGATGATGATGGTCGCCCCGGCATCCTCGAGCTGGTGCCGCAGCTCGCGCGCGGTGTACAGCGGGTTCACATTGACGACCACGCCGCCCACGCGCAGGATCGCACCGATCGCCACCAGGTACTGCGGCACGTTGGGCATCATGATGGCCACGCGGTCGCCGCGCTGCACGCCTTTCGACTGCAGCCAGGCGCCCAGCGCGCGAGAGCGCTCGTCGATGTCCCCGTAGCTGAAGCGCACGCCCATGCAGGCGGCGGCGTCGCGTGCCGCGTGCCGCGTCCACGACTCCTCGAGCAGCGGCACCAGCGACGCGTAGGTGTCGACAGGCACCGTGCCGGGGACGCCGGGCGGGTAGTGCGCCAGCCAGGGACGCGGAATGGCGGTGGCGGCGGCGGTGGGGGCGAGAGCGTCGTTCATGCAATGGATTCTCGTCCACCGCGCCGTCGCCGCACCCCGGGAAACCGGCTATGGCAACTGGGCCAGCGGGTCGTCCGGCGCCGGAGAACCTGTCGCGGCCGTGACAGCCGCGGGCTCGAACAGGCGCTCGGCCAGCGCCGTCTCGCGCGCCTGGATCATGGCCAGGAACTCGCGTGCGCCGCGCATCGCGCCGAAGGCCTCGAAGCCCGTTTCCAGGAACGCCTGCAGCGTGCCCAGGCCCGCGGCGCGCGCCGGGCCGCGCATCGCCTTCAGGCTGGCGCGCAGGACGAGGCCGCGGGTGTGGCGGTCGAGCGACCGGCCCACGCGCATCACCAGGTCGAGCTGGCCCAGGCGGCTCTGTCGCTCGCCGGTTGCCTGCCAGGCGCGCACGTAGCCGGCACGCGACGGCGCCTCGCCATGCAGATGGCCGGCCATCGCGGAGTCGAGCCGCTCCGACAGCGCGTGCACCGCGGCCAGGGCTTCCACGGTCTCGACGATGTC
This sequence comes from Burkholderiales bacterium, assembly GCA_019510465.1. Lineage (GTDB taxonomy): Bacteria > Pseudomonadota > Gammaproteobacteria > Burkholderiales > Burkholderiaceae_C > Scleromatobacter. The sequence goes on along the minus strand of JAEKKH010000179.1, from coordinate 27,667 downwards.
GTCCGGGAACAGGCGCACGAGGGCCGGGACGATGCGGCTGAACTCCGCGTCGCGCTGCGCGAAGTCCTGCGGGCCATACAGCTCGTCGACGAAGAAGCGCGCGGCGCGGCCGAAGCGGGGGTGCTTGAACAGGTCGGCGTGCGTGCGCTCGAAGCGCGCCTGTTGGTAGGCCTTGACGGCCGCGACGCCGGTGGCCAACGTGGGCTCGGCGGCGCGCCGCCGGCGCTCGGCGTCGACCGCGGCCAGCGACTGCAGGATGCGGGTGGCGATGTCGCTCATGGCCCGGAGGTTATCAGCCGCGGTCCCGCGCGCAGGCACGCCGGAGGGCCCCTCTGCGACGAAGTCGACCGTCCCGTGCCGCTGGACGAGGCCGCGGCGCCGACGACGACGCCTGCGTCATCCGCCGCCCCCTCGAACAGGCGACCGGCCGAGCAGGGGCGCGGCGCGTGCGTGATACTCGCTCAATGATCGCGCGCGTCGCCCGCATCCTGTTCCTCGCCTGGTTCACGCTGCTGGGCAGCCTGCTGGCCCTGGCACGCGCCGACGGCTGGACGCCGGGCCTGTGGATCGCGCTGTACGTCCTGGTGCTGGGGCATCCCACCTTGCTGGCGGTCGAGATGCTGCTGGCCCGCGGCGTGGCGGCGCGGGCCGGCGTCGCCCGCGCGCGCTGGCGCGACCTGCTTGGCGCCGTGCTGCGCGAATGGCTCGAGTCGACCGCCGTCTTCGGCTGGCGCATGCCTTGGCGAGCGAATGCGATCGAGGACCACCTGCCCCAGACCTCGCGCGGCTTGCGTGGCGTGGTGTTCATCCACGGCTACATCTGCAATCGTGGCTTGTGGAACCCCTGGATGAGGCGGCTGCTCAAGCTCGACCGCGCCTTCGTCGCCGTGAGCCTGGAGCCGGTGTTCGCGAGCCTGGACGAGTACGTGCCGCAGGTCGAGCGGGCGGTGCGCCGCATGGAGGCCGCCACCGGCCTGGCGCCGGTGATCGTGGCGCACAGCATGGGCGGGCTCGTCGCGCGCGCCTGGCTGCGCTCGCGCGCGACGCACAAGCGCAGCGACGGCACCGGCGAGGCCGCGCGGCTCATCACCATCGGCACGCCGCATCGCGGCACCTGGCTGGCGGGCCTGGCGCGCACCGTCAACGCGCGCCAGATGCGCATCAGCAGCCCCTGGATGACGGCGCTGGTGGACAAGGAGCCCACGACGCTGCAGGGCCTCGTCACCAGCTGGTGGAGCGAGTGCGACCAGATCGTCTATCCGCCGCCGACCGCGGTGTACCCGGGCAGCGAGGCCAAGCAGCTGCGTGGCGTCGGCCACATCGCGCTGACCGCGCGCGAGGAGATCTGGAACGAGATCCGGCGGCGGATCGACTATTGAAGTCGAGCGCAGGGGTCGGGCCGCCGTCAGTCGCCGTCGATGTCGCGCAGCAGCTGCCGCGCCGGCTCCAGCCCCAGCTGCAGCAGCGCGGCGATGTCGCGTACATCGTCGGGCAGCGCCGGGTTGTCCCAGCCGTCCGTCGAGTGGCGCGCCACGCGGATCGCGAGCAGCACGTTGCGCACCTGCGAGTTCTCGGCGAGGCGGTCGTCGGTGATGCGCACCAGCATCTCGGGCAGGTGCCACACCCGCATCAGCACGTGCTGGACGTCGTTCAGTTCGGCGTGCAGCACCTCGCGCTGCACGGCGGCGGAGCGCAGTTCGGGGTCGGCGAGCTGGCGGCCCTGGATCTCCAGCGCGAGCGCGGGCGCGTGCAGCCACAGCAGCATCTCGGTGAAGTCGTGCAGCTGCGCGGCCTCGTGCAGCACGACGGCGTCATGGTCGCCGCGATGGATCGCGAAGCTGGCGGCGAAGCGGGCCGCCCGGTCGGCGCGGCGCATCACGCGGCCCAGGCCGTCCAGCGCCTCGGGGTTGCCGGCGAGGTGGTCCTCGATGGCCGGCTGCGGACCGAACGCGCGGAAGAACGGCGTGATGCCCATCAGCACCAGCGCCTCGAGCACCGTCTCGGCATCGGTCAGCCGCCGGTTCGCGCCCTGCGTCGATGCGTGGATCAGCACCTTCAGGGTCATCAGCGGATCGCGCCCGACGACCTCCGCGATGCGCCGCGCATCGACGTCGTCCTCGATCTCGCGCAGGTCCTCCAGCGCCGCGGCCGTCGTGGCCAGCACGGGAATGTCGCGCTGCCGGAACCAGCGCGCCCAGCCCTCGACGTCGTCCGGCGTGCGGGTGGGGGAGGCGGCGGGCAGGGCGCTCATGGCGGGGTCTCGAAGTCCGTTGACCGCGTCCCGATGGTTCGGGACGATCAGTTACTCGGTATATCGGACGCCCGCGCGCCGACTTGAGCCGCCGGGCGGCCGGGCGCGCGCGGCGCACCCGGCCGAGGCGCGGATCACAGGCGCCGGACGTCGATGTAGCCGACGAGTTCGCCGTCGATGTACAGCGCGCCTTCGGGCGCGCCGGCCTCGGCATGGAACTCGACGCTGGCGTCGTGCTGGCGGCGCAGGCGACGTTGGCGCGCATGCAGGGGCCGAGCGACGTCGCGCGCCTGGCGGGCGAGCGCGGCGCTCGCGCCACGCAGGAGGTGCGCCACGAGACGGCGCCAGGTATCGCTGAAGGAGGCGCGTTGCGTCGAGCGCTGGCCGGTCAGGACGGTCATGTCGTTCTCCGAGGCGGCGCGAAGGCCGCTTGCAAGGATTCAGAGGCTGGGCGGCTTGCCGCGCACGTCGCGCGACAGGTCGAGCTGGGTCAGTTCGCGTTTCAGCGCCAGGCGGCCTTCACGGCGTTCGGCGCGCTGGCCCCCGCCGTGCTGCCCGGCTTGCCGGAAACGCGCGGCGGCGACGAACGGATTGCGGGGTCGTGCGGTCGGGAGGATGAGCTTGGACATGGTCTTCTCCTGCGGTGGGCGGCCTGGAATGGCGAAGGCCCGGGGGTCTGAACAACCGCCCGGGCCTTCGCGAAGAGAGAGGTCTCGCGAACTCAGAGCGGAATCGGCAGCGGCATGGCCGCATTGCGGGCAGCCAGGAAACGAGCGGCACGCGAGCCGCGCAGGGCCGTGCGAACGGCTGCGGGGATGGTGCGGGATCGGTTCAGGGCTTGGCGCATGGGGCTGATGAAGGGTGGCGAGGCGGGGTGTCGCGTCAGGAGGCGGTGCCGAGACTGAACGCTTGGCGCAATGATAAACAAATCTTGATCTTGCGCAAGTACTTTATCAATCATTTGATCCGAAATCGTCGGGCACCGGCGTGGGGCACCGGCGTGGGGCACCGGCGTCGGGCGCGGACGGACGCGCGCGACCGCACTCCGCTTCGCGGCGGACGCGTCGAGCAGCAGGGCGGCGGGGCCGCCGCTCAGCGTTTCTTCTTCAGCGGGGCGATGCCGGCCTGGGCCGAGTGCCACAGCGCCATCGGGTCGTCCGGCGGCGGGGGCGGCGCAGGCGGCCGGGCCGTGACGCCGGGCGCGAGCTTGCGCGGCGCCGGTGGGGGCACCTGCGCGGGGACCGCCGGCGCGGCCGTCGGCATCAGCACTTCGCCGAGCAGGTCGAGCAGCCGCGTGCGGGCGCGTTCGGGATGGCGGCGGTAGTACGTCAGCACCAGGCCGACGATGAATCGCTCATCATCGTCCTGCGGCAGCGGGTCGTCGGCCGGCGCGGGCGCCGCGGCGACGGCTGGCGCTGCGCCGGCGGCATGCTCCGCGTCCATCCAGCCGACGGGCTGGCGTTCCAGGCCCCGCAGCGTCGCGGCGTCGGGGTGCTTGATGGTGTTGCGGACGAATTCGTCGAACAGCGCGAGGGCGTTGTCCAGGCGGATAGAGGCCACGTCTCGGGGGGCGTGCATGGTCTGCAATGATAAAGGGTCGTAACGCAGGACGCCGGACCGGCCGTCCGTCGCACCGGCGAGCCTGCGGCAAGCTCGCATGCAGGGGCGCGGGGTAGGATGGCCCGATGCTCCTGAACCGCCTGTTCCGGCAACCCGGACGCCTTCTCGCCGCACTCCTGCTGGGCGGGGCCGCGCTCACGGCCTGGGCCGGCGCCACGACCTCGAACGCGCGCCCCTCGCTCGCGCCGACGTCGCCGCTCGTCAAGCCGCCGGCCGCCGCGTCCGCGCCCCAGCAGGAGGACGAGCACGACGACAGCGCCAACCTGTCGGCCTCGGCGCGCCGCATCTACGACGTCGGCCGTCCGCGCCTGCTGCAGGTGCGCACGCTGCTGCGCGACCAGGACAGCCAGGCCAGCGTTGGGTCGGGCTCGCTGGTCGGCTCCAACGGCCTGATCCTCACCAACTACCACGTGGTCAGCCAGGTCGCCCTCGAGCCGCAGCGCTATCGCCTGAACTTCCAGACGGTCGACGGCGTCAGTGGCGCGCTGCAGCTCGTCGCCTTCGACGTCGTGCACGACCTCGCGCTGGTGCGCATGGCCCAGCCGCCCGCCACGGTCGCGACCCGCGGCACGTTCGACTTCCGTCCGCAGGCGACGCCGCTCGCGCAGGGCGAACGCATCTTCTCGCTCGGCAACCCGCTGGACATCGGCTTCGAGGTCATCGAGGGCACGTACAACGGCCTGGTCGAGCGCAGCTTCCTGCCGCAGATCCTGTTCTCGGGCGCGCTCAACCCCGGCATGAGCGGCGGCCCGGTGCTCGACGACCGCGGCCGCATCGTCGGCGTCAACGTGGCAACGCGGCGCGACGGCCAGAACATCAGCTTCCTGGTGCCCGCCGAGTTCGCGCAGGCGCTGATCGCGCGCGGCGCCGACGCCAGGCCGATCACGGGCTCGGTCGAGGCCGAGATGGCGCGCCAGCTGCTCGTCCACCAGCAGGCGCTCACGACGCGCTTCACCGCCCTGCCCTGGCGCGAGACCAAGCACGCGCACTACAGCGTGCCGGTGCCGCAGGAGGACTTCATGCGCTGCTGGGGCTCGTCGAACCCGTCGGAATCGAAGGGGCTGTCGTTCGAGCGTTCCGACTGCCAGATGGACACGGCCATCTTCATCAACGAGTCGCTGCGCACCGGCGACATCGCCGTGCGGCACGAGGTCTACGACGGCAGCAAGCTCGGCGCGCTGCGCTTCGCGCAGGAGGCTGGCATGAGCTTCCGCAACGAGCGCATGGGCCGGCGCACGCACGATCTCACCGCCCCCAAGTGCCAGGAGGACTTCGTCGAGAACGCCGGCCTGCCGATGCGCACCGTCATGTGCCTGCGCGCCTATCGCCACCTGCCCGGGCTGTACGACGTCGCGGTGCTGTCGCAGTCCGTCGACGCGAAGACCGAGGGCGTTCAAGGCCGCTTCGACGCGCGCGGCGTCAGCTTCCAGAACGCGCTGCTGCTGGCCCGCCACTACCTGCAAGGATTCGCATGGAAACGCTCGCCCTGATCGAGACGCTCGACCGGGACGGCCTGCCGCGCCACGTCCTGCGCGTCCCGCAGTGGCCGGTGCGCATCGGCCGCGCGATCGACTGCGACCTCGTGCTCGACGACCCGCACGTGGCCGCGCACCACGCCACGCTCGAGATGCACGACGATGGCGTGCACGTGGTGCCGGCGCCCTCGCTCAACGGCGTGCGCCTGGGCCGCGCCGCGATCGCACCCGGCTCCACCGCGCGCCTGCCCGCGTCGGCCCTGCTGACGCTGGGTGCGACGACGCTGCGCGTGCGCCAGCCCGGGGAGGTGCTGGCGCCGGAGCAGCGCTTCCTGGATCTGCACCAGTACGAGCGCCGCCATGCGGTCACGCTGCTGCTGCTGGTGGCGTTCGCCGCGGTGTGGAAAGGCTTCGACCTCTGGCTGACGACGGTGCCCGGCCAGCAGGGCTCGGCGCTCGCCTGGGCCTACCTGGCGACGCCCGCCGGGCTGATCCTCTGGTGCGCGGCCTGGGCGATCGGCTCGATGCTGTTCCAGCGCCGCTTCGCGTTCTGGGCGCACCTGTACATCGCGCTGACCTGGCTGATGGCCGGCACGGTCGTCGAGACCGTCACCGCGCAGCTCGCATTCGCGTTCTCGATGCCGGCGCTCGAGAAGCTGGGCCGCATCGCCTTCGTCGGCGCGATGGCGATCATGATCTGGCGCCACATGGGCCTGCTGTTGCCGCAGCGCCGCCGCGCGTTCGGCATCGCCATCACGAGTGCCGTCGTGGTCGGCGGCGGCCTGCTGCTGGTCGACCGGTCGGTGCAGCAGCAGCCGCTGGTGGGCGACCTGTACCTCGGCACCCTCTCGCTGCCGGGCGTGCGCGTGGCCCGGCCGGTGCCGGTCGACGCCTTCGTGAAGTCGGCCGCGCCGCTCGAGAAGACGCTGTCGCACTGGGCGAAGACCGGCGACGGCGACGGCGACGAGGACGAATCGGACGGCGGCGAGGAGGAGTGAGCCGGCCGCCATCCGGCGCGAATCACTCCACCTCGACCGGCTTGTGCTCCTTGCGCAGGTTGTTCTGCACGGTGGCCGGGGCCGGCTCGTAATGCGAGAACGCGATCGTGTAGCGGCCCTCGCCGCTGGTCATCGCGTTCAGGCGGGTGGCGTAGGCGATCAGCTCGGCCGCCGGCGCCTGGCCGCGCACGATCATCGTGCCGCCCAGCTGCGCCTCGGTGCCGTTGACCTGGCCGCGGCGTGACGCGAGGTCGCCCGTGATGTCGCCCATCGCGGCGGCCGGCGCGAGGATCTCGACGTCGACGATGGGCTCGAGCACGATCGGCCGCGCCTCCATGATCGCCACCCAGGTGGCCTTGCGCGCGGCGGTCGCGAACGCGATGTCCTTGCTGTCGACGCTGTGGCTCTTGCCGTCGTGCACCGTCACGCGGATGTCCTCCACCGCGTAGCCGGCGATCACCCCGGCGGCCAGCGCCTCGCGCACGCCCTTCTCGACGGCCGGCATGAAGTTGGACGGGATCGCGCCGCCCTTGACGACGTCGACGAACTCGAAGCCCGCGCCACGCGGCAGCGGCTCCACGCGCAGGAACACCTCGCCGAACTGGCCGGCGCCGCCCGTCTGCTTCTTGTGGCGATGGTGCCCCTCCGCCTGGGTGGTGATCGTCTCGCGGTAGGCCGTGCGCGGCGGGCGCGTCTCGACTTCGAACTTGTGCACCTCGCGCAGGCGATCAAGCAGCATGCGCAGGTGCAGCTCGCCCAGGCCGTAGACCACGGTCTCGCGCGTGGCGGCCACCTGCTCGATGCGCAGGCAGGGGTCCTCGTCGACGGCGCGCTGCACCAGTTCCCACAGCCGCTGCTCGTCGCCGTGGCGCTTGGGCTCGATCGCGATGCCGTGCACCGGCACCGGGAACTGCAGCGGTTTCAGGTGGATGTGGCTGTCCTCGGCGGCGTCGTGCAGCACGGCGTCGAAGTGCAGCGCGTCGACCTTGGCGATGGCGCAGATGTCGCCCGGCAGCGCGCGTGCGATCTCGACATGCTCGCCGCCTTGCAGCCGGAACAGGTGGCCGACCTTGAAGGGCTTGCGGCCGTCGCCGACGAACAGCTGGCTGTCGCGCGTGATGGTGCCCTGGTGCACGCGCAGCACGCCCATCTTGCCCACGTACGGGTCGACGGTGACCTTGAACACGTGGGCCAGCACATGCTTGCCGGGGTCGGGCGTCGCGTGCATGAGCTTCGCGTCGTTGCCGGTGCCGTCGAGGAAGTCCGGCGGGTTGCCCTCGGTCGGGTTGGGCAGGAGCTTGGTGATGATGTCCAGCAGCTCGTCCACGCCCGCGCCGGTGCGCGCGGACACGAAGCACACGGGGATGAGATGCCCATCGCGCAACGCCTGCTCCAGCGGCGCGTGCAGCTCCGTGGCCTCGACGTCGCCCTGGTTGAGATAGCGGTCGACGAAGTCGGAATCGACCTCGACCACCTGCTCGACCAGCGCCTGGTGCGCGGCCTCCGGCGACGAGAAGTCGGTCGCGCCGCCGCGGTTGAAGAAGCAGTCGACGACGCGCGCGCCGCCGTCCGCGGGCAGGTTCAGCGGCAGGCATTCGCGGCCGAAGACCTCGCGGATCTGCGTGAGCACGGCCTCGCAGCGCGCGCCGGGCACGTCGATCCGGTTGACGATGATCAGGCGATCCAGCTTGCGCTCGGTTGCGTGGGCCATCATGCGCAGCGCGGTCGAGTCGACCCCGGACGTGGCGCTGACGACGATGGCCGCGGTCTCGACGGCCTCGAGCGCGGGCAGCGACTGCCCGACGAACTCGAGCGCCCCGGGCGTGTCGAGCAGCTGGATGCGGATGCCGTCATGTTCGCAATTGACGACGGCGGTGTTGAGGGAGTGGCCGACGCGCTTCTCGAGCGGGTCGTGGTCGCTGACGGTCGAGCCGCGTTCGACGCTGCCGGGTTGCTTGAGGACGCCGGCGCGCAGCAGCAGGGCCTCGGTGAGGGTGGTCTTCCCGGTGGCCGAGGCGCCCACCAGGGCCACGTTGCGGATCGCCGCGGTATCGGAGGATTCCAGGATGGTCATGGCGCGTGTCTCCACGGGCCGTGACGCCAGGCGGCACCGCGGCGACCCGAACCGCGACACGGCCGGATGGCAGGAACCCCCAGCCTACGCCGCTGCGATCGTCCGTGCAAGCGGTCGAAACTGGCGCGAAGCGTCGAACCGGCGCTGCCGCTCGAGCGCTCGGAGCAGGGTTCGAGGGAGCGGCGGAACCGGCTCTGCGGGGCCGCTCGCGGCCGGCCCCTCGGGGGCAGCGAACGTCAGCGAGCGCGGGGCCCCATCACTGGAACGCCACTTCCGCGAAGCCGCGCAGCTTGCGGCTGTGCAGCTTGTCCACGCCGGCCCCGCGCAGGATCTCCAGCGCGCGGATGCCGATGCGCAGGTGCTGCTCGACGCGTTCGCGGTAGAAGTGGTTGGCCATGCCGGGCAGCTTGATCTCGCCGTGCAGCGGCTTGTCGGACACGCACAGCAAGGTGCCGTAGGGCACGCGGAAGCGGAAGCCGTTGGCGGCGATGGTGGCCGATTCCATGTCGAGCGCGATCGCGCGGCTCTGGCTGAAGCGGCGCTCCGGGCCCGGGTGCGGCAGCAGCTCCCAGTTGCGGTTGTCGGTGGACGCGACGGTGCCGGTGCGCATCACGCGCTTCAGGTTCAGGCCCTGCAACAGCGTGACGTCGGCCACCGCCTGCTCGAGCGCCAGCTGCACCTCGGCCAGCGGCGGGATCGGCACCCACAGCGGCAGTTCCTCGTCGAGCACGTGGTCCTCGCGGACGTAGCCGTGCGCGAGAACATAGTCGCCCAGCTGTTGCGTGGTGCGCAGGCCGGCGCAGTGGCCCAGCATGATCCACGCGTGCGGGCGCAGCACCGCGATGTGGTCGCTGATGTTCTTGGCGTTCGACGGTCCGACACCGATGTTGACCATCGTGATGCCGCTGTTGTCCGACCGGCGCAGATGGTACGCGGGCATCTGCGGCAGGCGCGGCGGCGCGTGGCCGGCGGGGCCCGCGGGCGCGGGCAGGCCGGTGCGCATCGTCACGACGTTGCCGGGCTCGACGAACGCGTCGTACACGGAGTCCTCGCGCGCCATCTCGCGATGGCCCAGCGCGATGAATTCGTCGATGTAGAACTGGTAGTTCGTGAACAGCACGAAGTTCTGGAAGTGGTCGGGCGCCGTGCCGGTGTAGTGGCGCAGCCGGTGCAGCGAGTAGTCGACGCGCGGGGCGGTGAACAGCGCCAGCGGCAGCGGCTCGTTGGGCCCCGGCTCGTGCGTGCCGTTGGCGATGCCGTCGTCCATCGCCGCGAGGTTGGGCAGGTCGAACAGGTCGCGCAGCTGCAGGCGCTGCGCCGCGGTCAGCGTGCCCTCGACGTGGTCGTGCTCGGCGAAGCTGAAGTGCAGCGGCATCGGTTCGCGGCTGACGCCCACCTCGATCTTCACGCCGTGGTGCTGGCGCAGCAGCTCGAACTGCGTGCGGTAGTACTCGGCGAACAGCTCGGGTCGCGTCAGCGTCGTCTCGAAGCTGCCGGGGCCGGCGACGAAGCCGTAGCTGGAGACGGAGTCCGCGCGCGCCACCGTGTCCGTGTGCACGCGCACGCTCGGGTAGCAGGCGCGCACGTGCGCGGCGGGCACCTTGCCGGCGACGAACTCGTGCAGGTGCTTGCGCAGGTGGTCGACACCGGCCTGGTAGATCTCGCGCACGCGGGCCACGGCGGCGTCGGGATCGTCGAAGGATTCGCGGGGGACGAGCAGCGGTTCGATCATGGGTTCATTGTGGATGAAAGGCGTGGCGGCGGCGCGTCCGCGGGAGGCCCGGGTGCGCGCACTTCTACACTGTCGGGGTGAAGAACAACGAGAACCCCGATCTCCCTGGCCGGCCGGCCAGGCCGGCGGCCATCCTGGTGCAGCCGCGCCGGCTGGCGGCCGCCGCCGCTACCGTCGCCGCGCTCGCGCTGGTACTGCTGCCCGTATCGGCCAACGTGCCGCGCAAGCCCGCGCCCGCGGCGCCCGCGAAGGCGGCGTCCGCTCCGCCGGCGGCGACCCCTCCCGACCTCACGCAGTGGTGCGCCCGCCTCGCGCCGGCGGTGCCCGGCGTCGACCTGCCCGCCTGCCGCGCCTCGGGCCTGCAGCCCGGCGCCGGGCGCTCGGTGCACGGCGTTCCGCTGTGGACGAACGACGTGCTGCCCGCGACCCCGCCGAAGTTCAAGGTGCTGCTGCTGGGGGGCATCCATGGCGACGAGCTGGCCTCCGTGACGCTGGCCTTCGACTGGATCGCGCGCTCCCGCGGCGTGCAGGCCTCGGCGGGACCGAGAACGACGAAGACCACCCAGCCCACGCTCGCCGACGTCGCCTGGCGTTTCGTGCCGCTGCTCAACCCCGACGGCCTGCTGCACTCGCCGTCGACCCGCGTCAACGCGCACGGCGTCGACCTGAACCGCAACTTCCCGACCGCCGACTGGGCACGCGATGCCCAGCCCTACTGGATCCGGCGCACGAAGCGCGACCCGCGTCGCTTCCCCGGCCTGCGGCCGCTGTCCGAGCCCGAATCGCGCTGGCTGATCGAGCAGATCGACCAGTTCCACCCCGACCTCATCGTGTCGGTGCACGCACCCTACGGCCTGCTCGATTTCGACGGCCCGCCGCCCGCGCCGCGCCGCCTCGGCAGCCTGCAGCTCGATCCGGTGGGCATCTACCCCGGCTCGCTGGGCAACTACGGCGGGCTGGTGAAGAACGTGCCGGTGATGACGCTGGAGCTGAAGAACGCGCGCGTCGTCCCGCCGCGGGAACTGGCGGCGATGTGGGACGACCTGCAGCGCTGGATCCGCGAGCAGATGACCAACCCCGGCGTGCAGGCGAGCGCGCAGCGCAGCCTGGTGCCCGGCACGCGCGTGATCGGCGCCGCGCGCCGCGTCGACTGACCCGTCCCCCGAATCGGGGGTGGTGGCGGCCAGGGGCGGGGCGCAGAATCCGCGCGACTCGTCACCGACGCCACCTCGAGGGATCCGCCATGAACGCCCGCCATCGCCTTCTCATCGCCTGCGCCGTCGTCCTGCCGGCCGTTTCCGCGTTGGCGCAGGGGCCGCAGATCCGTCCGGGGCTCTGGGAAGAAACCGTCAAGATGAAGATGGGCGGCGCCGACGCCGACGCGGCGATGGAGAAGATGAAGGCCCGGCTGGCCGCCATGCCGCCGGACCAGCGCGCCGCCGTCGAGAAGATGATGGCCGGCCGGGGGCTGGGCATGGCGCCCGGCGGCGCCGCGAACGTGGTGCGGGTCTGCTACACCCGGGAGCAGCTTGCGCGCGGCTTCACGCCGGGAAGCGACAGCCGGTGCACGCGCAAGAACGTCAGCACGTCCGGCAACGTCACCCGATACGACTTCGCGTGCACCACGGCGCAGAAGCACAGCGTGGTCGGGCACGGCACGCTCACCACGATGGGCGACTCGGCGTTCGCGTTCAGCAGCGAATCCGACTCGACCTCCGACAAGGGAACGATGCACATGAGCAACGACATCGCGGGCAAGTTCGTGTCCGGCGACTGCGGCGACGTCAAGCCCATCGAGATCCCGCACGGCAACTGAGGTCGCAGGGGCGTTGCGCGGTCGAGGCCGCGTCACATGGCGCCTCAGGTCGCGCGCAGCTCCCGCACCGCGACCCAGATCGCGCCGGCGGCCAGCAGCAACCCGAGCGGGAAGACTTCCCCGGGCGTCGGCAGCGACACCGACACGCTGCCGTCCGGCGACAGCCACATCACCAGCACCAGCAGCAGGTAGCCCGCGACCACGCCCGCGGTCGCCCAGCGCCAGCGCCGCGCCCGCGCGTCGTGCAGCTGCTGCTCCATGGCCAGTGCCCGCGCGATCGCCAGCGGGGCGGGCGGTGCGGCGCGGCGTCGCGCCGGTTGGGTGCGCGCGGCGCGTTCCACCGCGGCCATCGCGCGCGCCGTGAAGCCGCGGTCGGGCAGGGGCTCGGGCGTGCCGCGGCGCAGGAAGTCGGCCACCGCGTCGTCATCGATGAGTCGGGATTCGGTCATGTGGCGGACTCCGGGTTCCAGGCCTGCAGCAGGTCGCGCAGCCGCGTCTTGGCCCGGTCGAGATGGGATTTCAGCGTTCCCAGCGGCAAACCGAGCACCTGCGCGGCCTCGGCGTGGGACAGGTCGAGATGGAAGCAGTGCACGACGGCGAGCCGCTGGATCTCGGTCAGCGCCTGCAGCGCGCGCTCGACGTCGCGGCCCAGGCCTTCGGCGGCGCGCGGATCGTGGCCGGCGTCGGGCACGTCGTCACCATCGCCCTGCCATTCGACCGGCAGCTGCGGCCGGCGCGCGTGCTGCAGGAAGCGCGTCAGCGCGATGCGGTGCAGCCAGGTGGCCAGCCGCGCGTCGCCGCGGAAGTCGGCCAGGTGCAGCCAGGCCTGGACGAAGGTCTCCTGCGCGAGGTCATCGGCCAGCGCCGCGTCGCCGCGCGTCAGCCGGCGCAACTGCAGCCGCACGCGCGACTGGTGCGCCTCGACCAGGTGCGCGAACGCCCGGCGGTCGCCGCGGCGCGCGCGCGCGAGCCGGTCGGCGGCCTGCGCCTCGATGCGTGCGGACTCGTCGGAAACCACGGGGCCGTGCGCCACGTCAGCGCGTCATTGCAGGTCGATGGCGGAGGGCTCGGGCGGCTCCGGCGGCCGCGGCGGCTCGAGCCGGATCGCGATCAGCTGCGCCACGCCGATGCTCAGCGGGATCAGCCCCGCGGCCCAGAGGCCGTGTTCCCAGCGGAACATCGCCCCCAGGAAGCCGCAGGTGCCCACGCCGACGCCCAGCAGCGTCAGCGCGCGCATCAGGGCCGAGCCGTTGCGCTGCGGCGAGCGCAGCAGTTCGCGCGGCACCGGCAGGCCCTTCTCGAGCAGGTCGACGATCGTCTTGTGCTTGCGCTCCTGGTACTTCCAGGCGAAGTTGAGGCCGACGACGACCACGCCCAGCGGCATCAGGATGGCGCAGACGGGGATGAGGAGCTCGGGTGTGAACAGGCGGGACCAGGGATCCATGGCGGGTGTCCGGAGTTGATCGATGTCCCTTGGATGCGCGCCGGCGGCCGGTCGGATGCACCCGCGCGAAAATATTCTTCAGCAGTTCTGGTATTTCCAGTTCCGCGTCTTGCCCTCGGCGATCCATTCGACCGCCTGCGCGATGCGCGACGCCCGCGTCGCCTCGCGCCTGGCCTCGACGATCCAGTCGACGTACTCGGCCTGCTGGCTGGGCGTGAAGGCGTCGTAGCGCTTGCGGGCGCCGGTGGTCGCGCGCAGCGCGGCGGCGAGGTCGTCCGGCACGGCCGGCGGGGCGCGCTTCGCCTTGGGCGCCGCCGGCGCGCTGGCCTTGTCCTCGATCGCTGCCGTCCAGGCCGCGCGCGCCTCGACGATCAGCTTGCGCAGCGCCGCGGGCTTGGGCAGGTCGGCCACCGACTCGATGCGGCCGAACTGGCCCATCGCCTTCCCGTGGTCGCCGGCGGCTTCCTCGGCGACCGGCCGGCCGCCGCGCCAGAAGCCGAGGGCGCAGTGCGCCTTGAACGCGGCCATGTTCGCGAACGGCCGCCCCTCCAGCAGGAAGAACGGATGACCCCACTTGATCGCCTCGGCCACGTCCGGCAATGCGGCGTGCATCGCGTCGCGGATCCGGGCCAGCGGCGCCTGCGCGAACGGCGCGGCCTGGGCGATGTAGGTGTCGACGCGCGGGTCGCGGAGGTCGGCGGTCGCTGGGGAGGTAGGCATGGCGTCGGGCGGCAATCGCGATGGGCGACTGTAGAGCCGCCGCGGCCCGACCCGCAAGTGCCGTGACCCGGCTGCGGCTCGACCGCGCCACCGCCGTCGCTCCTGCGGCCGGGGGTATGCCTCTTGCCGTTGAAGCGTCCGACCGAAGTGCGAGAGACCACCATGACAGATACCGCCAGGAACTACCCGAAGCCGCCCTTTCCCCGACAGCAGCAATCGTGGCCCGCGCTCGCCTGCCGGATGCAGCCGCCGCCCGACCATGGCGAGACCAGCTACGTCGGCTCGGGCCGGCTGGCCGGCCGCAAGGCGCTGATCACCGGCGGCGACTCCGGCATCGGCCGCGCGGTGGCGATCGCGTTCGCGCGCGAGGGCGCGGACGTCGCGATCAACTACCTGCCCGACGAGGCGGAAGACGCGAAGGACGTCGTCGCGCTCATCGAGCAGGCCGGCCGCAAGGCCGTCCCGCTGCCGGGCGACCTGCGCGATGCGGCCTTCTGCCGCCGGCTCGTCGAGGACGCCGTCAAGGGCCTGGGCGGGCTCGACGTCGTCGTCAACAATGCGGGCCGCCAGGCCTCCTTCGACTCGATCGCCGACATTCCGGACGAGCATTTCGACGACGTGTTCAAGACCAACGTCTACGCGCTGTTCCACGTCACCAAGGCCGCGCTGAGGCACCTGGGGCGCGGCGCGGCCATCATCAACACCTCGTCGGTGCAGGCCTTCGATCCATCCAAGGACCTGCTGGACTACGCCGCGACCAAGTCGGCCATCCTGTCGATGACGCGCTCGCTGGCCAAGCAGCTGGGGGAGCAGGGCATCCGTGTCAACGCGGTCGCGCCCGGGCCGTACTGGACGCCGCTGCAGCTCGCGGGCGGCCAGCCGATGGACAAGCTCGTGAAGTTCGGCGAAAAGACGCCGCTGGGCCGCCCCGGCCAGCCGGCCGAGATCGCCGGGCAGTTCGTGCTGCTGGCCTCGCGCGAATCCACGTTCACCACCGGCAACGTGTGGGGCAGCACGGGCGGGGAGACGGGCCCCTGACGCGAACGGGCCGGCCGGAGTGACTGTCGTGCCGACGCTGCGCGACCTCGGCCTCGTGTTGTTCGGCGACGGCACGGATCTCGATCCGCTGCAGATGGCCCTGCGTGCGTTGGCGGTCTTCGTGATGACGCTGGCGATGATCCGGATGTCGGGCCGCCGCTCGATCGGCCAGCACCGCGTCTTCGACGCCGGCACCACGGTGCTGCTCGGGGCCGTGCTCAGCCGCGCGGTGGTCGGCGCGTCGCCGTTCTGGGCCACGATGGCGGCGGGGCTGACCATCGTCGTCCTGCATCGGCTGGTGGCGATGGCGAGCGTGCGCTGGCCGTGGTTCGAGTCGTTGGTCAGCGGCGACAAGCGCCTGCTGGTGCGCGACGGCCGGCGCGACGAATCAGAGATGCGCAAGGCGCTCGTCACGCCGCGCGACATCGACGAGGCCCTGCGCAAGCGCGCCGGCGACGAGTCGGCTCCGCTCGAGCGCGCGGTGCTGGAGCGCGATGGCGAGATCACCGTCAAGCTCTCCGAGCGACGGCCTTGAGCCGGCCGCGGTCCGGCGCGCGGGTACGCCGCGATGACTCGTTCAATCGATGCGCAGTGCTGCCCAGACGCGGTCGCCGCCGACCGGCCAGCACGTCGAGCCGGCCGGCGGCGCCTGCGAGCGGCTGCCGGTGAATGCGCCGAATGCCGGCAGCACCAGGATGTCGTCGCCGCCCTCGGCGATGTGGCAGAAGCAGGCGAGCCGCTCGACGTCGCGTGCCGGCCCGCGCAGCGTCACGGCCGGGTGCCAGTGCCCGGCCAGCACCGCGGCGCCGGCCACCGGCCGCGGATGGTGGCAGGCGGCGAGCCCGGCCGCGCCGGGCACGGGCCAGGGCTCGTCGACGATCTCGAAGCGCAGCGACGGCGGCGGGTCGCCGGCGTGCGAGTCGTGGTTGCCGCGCACGAGCACGCAATGCACGCCGGGATGCGCGTCGCGCCACGCGTGCAACGGCGCGATCGCCGAGACGCGCTGCGCGTGTCGCGAGTGCAGCAGGTCGCCAAGGAACACGATGCGGCCCGCGCCGTGCCGCCGCGCCAGCGCGCCGATGCGGTCGAGGTTCTCCCGCGTCGTGCCCGCCGGCACCGGCAGGCCTTGCGCTCGGAAGCTCGCCGACTTGCCCAGGTGCAGGTCCGCGATGAACAGCGTGCGCGAGGCCGCGTGCCATGCCGCGCGCTCGGGCAGCAGCGACAGCGACTGCCCGCGCAGCACCAGCGCTTGCGCCGGGTTCACGTCCGCACCCCCGGGCGGCGCCTGCGCGGGCGCGGCGGGGGCTCGTCGCGATCGGCCACCACCGAAGCCTGCGCGGCGTCCTGCAGCGCGTCGCGCGCGAACACCGTCTTCGCGTCCTCGTGCGCCGTGCCCACGGCAGCGCCGCCGGCGCGTCCTTCGAGCTCGGCCACCATGCGCGCGATGCGCGCGGTGAGCGACTCGTTGGTGAACTTCTCGCGGAAGCGTTCCACCAGCAACGGAAACGCGAGCGGCGACGGCCGCGCGAGCGTGACCGCCGCCAGCTGCTGCCGCTGCATGCGGCGCAGCGCCGCGGCCAGCTGGTCGACATCCAGCTCCTGGCGCAGCAGCTCGCGCTGCGCCTGCGCCAGCAGCAGGTTGCCGGGGTCGTACTTGCGGAGGACGTCGAAGAACAGGCTGGCCGAGGCCTGCAGCTGGCGGTTCGACTGGCGCTCGCCCGGATGCGACTGGAAGATCAGCCCCGCGATGCGCGCGATCTCGCGGAACCGCCGCCGCGACATCTCCGTGGCGTTCAGGCTGGCCAGCACCTCGCCGAGCAGCGCCGCCGGATCGGCGGGCGTCGCGAGCAGCGCGGGCAGTCGCTCGCCCCACGCGATCTCGCGCGCCGACAGCAGCTCGAGGCCGTAGTCGTTGACCGCGATCGAGAACGTGGCCTGTTCCGGACGCGCGGCGCGCCAGCCGAGCAGGCTCGCGAGGCCCAGGTGCACCAGGCGTCCCGCGAACGGGTAGAGGAACAGGTGCCAGCCCTCGCGGCTCTTCCACGTCTCTGCCAGCAGCGTCGCGGGGGTGGGCAGCGCCGACCACCGGCCCTGGATCTCCAGCAGCGGCCGCACGCACTGCATCTCCGGGCTGTCGAAGCGGCCGCGATCGGCGGCGTCCAGCTCGCGCAGCACCGCGTCGGCCAGCGTGTTCGACAGCGGCATGCGCCCGCCATTCCAACGCGGCACCGCGCCGCGGCCGGCGGGCGCGCGCTTCACATGGGCTGTCATCTGGTGAACGCGCACGAGCTCCAGCAGCCGTCCGCCGAACAGGAAGCAGTCGCCGGGCTTCATGCGGGCGATGAAACTCTCCTCGACGCTGCCGAGCGCCCCGCCGGACTGGTATGCCACGTTGATGCTGGCGTCGCTCACGATGGTGCCGATGTTGACGCGATGGCGCCGCGCGAGCCGCGCGTCGGGCACGCGCCAGACACCGTGCTCGTCGGGCGCGACGCGCTGGTAGTCCGGATAGGCGGCCAGCGACGGGCCGCCCTGGCGCACGAAGTCCAGGCACCACTGCCACGCCTCGGGCGACAGCGCGTGGTACGCGGTGGTCGTGCGCACCTCGGCGTAGAGCGCCTCCGGCGTGAACCCGCCGCCGAGCGCCACCGTGACGAGGTGCTGCACGAGCACGTCCAGCGGCTCCTGCGGCGAATGACGGGCCTCGACCTGGCCTTGCTGCGCCGCGTGGCGCGCGGCCGCCGCCTCCACGAGCTCGAGGCTGTGCGTGGGCACCAGCGTCACGCGCGACGGCCGGCCGGGCGCGTGGCCCGAGCGGCCCGCGCGTTGCAGCAGGCGCGCGACGCCCTTGGCCGAGCCGATCTGCAGCACGCGGTCGACGGGCAGGAAGTCGACGCCGAGGTCGAGGCTGGAGGTGCAGACCACCGCGCGCAGCGTGCCCGCCTTCAAGCCTGCCTCCACCCACTCGCGCACCTCGCGCGCCAGCGAGCCGTGATGCAGCGCGACGACGCCGGCCCAGTCGGGGCGCGCATCGAGCAGCGCCTGGTACCAGCGCTCGGCCTGCGAGCGCGTGTTGGTGAACGCCAGCGTCGTGCCGCTCTCCTCGATGGCCCGGACGACCTGGGGCAGCATGCGCAGGCCCATGTGCCCGCCCCACGAGAAGCGCTCCGCGCGTTCGGGCAGCAGCGTGTCCACGACGATGGACTTGGCGACGTCCCCGCGCACGAGCGCGGGCGCGGGCGCGGGCGTGACGCCGGGTCGCGGGGGCACGCCCACGAGCGTGGCCAGCGCCTCGTCGAGGTTGCCGAGCGTGGCCGACAGCGCCCAGCACATCAGCCCCGGTCGACGCGGGCGCAGCCGCGCGAGCGCCAGCTGCACCTGCACGCCGCGCTTGTTGCCCAGCAGCTCGTGCCATTCGTCGACGACGACCAGTTGCACGTGCGCCAGCGTCGCCGGCGCGTCGGCGCGGGCCAGCTGCAGCGTCAGGCTCTCGGGCGTCGTCACCAGCACGGTGGGCAGGCGGCGATCCTGCGCACTGCGCTCGGCGGGCGTCGTGTCGCCGCTGCGCAGGCCGATCGACCACGTGGGTTCCAGCGCGGCGATCGGCTCGGCGAGCGCCCGCGTCGTGTCGGCGGCCAGCGCGCGCATCGGCGTCAGCCACAGGACGGACAGCGGCGGCGCGGGCGCCTTCTTCGACCGCGAGCCCGTCGACGGCGCGTCGACGCGCAACGCCTGCAGCGCGCCCAGCCACGCCGCCAGCGTCTTGCCGGTGCCGGTGCTGGCGTGCAGCAGCCCGCTGCGGCCCTCGGCCATCGCCTGCCAGACCTCGCGCTGGAATCCGAACGGCCGCCAGCCGCGCGCGGCGAGCCAGGCCTCGACGGCGGCGGCGTCCGCCATCAATCCGCCTGCCGCAGCGCGGCGGATTCGGCGATGAAGTCGCGCAGCACCTGCAGCGTGTCGGCCTCGTCGACCGGCTTGTCCCAGCGCAGCCGCAGCATGCGCGGGAAGCGCACCGCGATGCCCGACTTGTGGCGCGGCGAGGCCTGGATGCCCTCGAAGCCGAGTTCGACGACCAGCGTCGGCGTCACGCTGCGCACCGGACCGAACTTCTCGATCGTCGTCTGGCGGATGCGCTGGTCGACCTGGTGCATCTCGTCGTCGGTCAGGCCCGAGTAGGCCTTGGCGAACGGCACGAGCCGGCGCGACTCGCCCAACCCATCCCAGACGGCGAACGTGAGATCGGTGTAGAGGTTGGCCCGCCGTCCGTGGCCGCCCTGCGCGTAGACGAGGACCGCGTCGACGCTGTACGGATCGATCTTCCACTTCCACCAGGTGCCGACGTCCTTGGTGCGGCCCGCGCCGTAGCGGCCCTCGCGCTGCTTGAGCATGAAGCCCTCGACGCCGCGGGCGCGCGACTCGGCGCGCAGCGTCGTCAACGCATCCCAGTCGGCGGCGTCGACGCGCGGCGAGACCTGCAGCGGGCCGGCGCCGGCCCCGGCGACGACCTGCTCGAGCCGCTCGCGGCGCTGCCACTGCGGCCAGGCGCGGATGTCGACGCCCTCGATCTCCAGCAGGTCGTACGCGAGAAAGGCCACGGGCTGCTCGGCGAGGATCTTCCGGGTCACCGTCTTGCGCCCGATGCGCTTCTGCAGCGCCGCGAACGGCTGCACGCGGCCGTCGCGCCAGACGACGATCTCCCCATCCAGCACGCAGGTGTCGGGCAGCCGGCCATGCATCGCGTCGAGTTCGGGAAAGCGGCCGTTGAGCAGGTCCTCGCCGCGCGACCACAGCCACGACTGCGCGCCGCGGCGGATGAACTGTGCGCGGATGCCGTCCCACTTCCATTCCACCTGCCAGTCGGCGCGGTCGCCCAGCGATTCGACGGGCGCCTGCAGCGGATGCGCGAGGAAGAACGGGTAGGGCTGGCCCGACTCCGTCGGCGTGTCGACGTGCGTCGGATCGACCAGCAGCGCGTAGCGTGCGGCGTCTGGCGTGTGCTGCTTGTCGGTGTAGCCCATCACGCGCTGCGCCAGCAGCTTGGCGTCCACCCCGCAGGCCTCGGACAGCGCGCGCAGCACGAGGTTGCGCGCGACGCCGACGCGAAAGCTGCCGCCGATCAACTTCGTGAGCAGGAAGCGGCCCGGGGTATCGAGTTCGTTCCAGTAGCCCTTGAGCGCGGCCGAGACGGCCTCCGGGGCCTGGCCGCGCAGCGCGAGCAGGCGGTCCTCGATCCACACGTGCAGCGGCAGGTCCACTGTCGCACTCGCCGGCGGCAGCACGTGGGCGATGGTCTCGGCGAGGTCGCCCACGACGTCGTAGCTCTCGTCGAACAGCCACTCAGGAATGCCGGCGGCCTCGCGCGCGGCCGTGCGCAGCAGGCCGGTGGGCACGGTCTGGCGCGGCTTGCCGCCGGCCAGGAAGTAAAGCGCCCAGGCCGCATCGGCGGGTTGCGCGCGCTGAAAGTAGGTCAGCAGCGCGTCGGTCTTCTTGCGGGTCGACGTCGTCGAGTCAAGTGCGGCGAACAGGGCGGCGAACTCCTTCATGTCGGCTCCGCCGCCGCCGCTTCCTCGGCCGGCTTCGCGTCCTCGTCGTCGCCGTACTCGGTCTTGAACGCGCCCGACTCCAGACCCTGCTCCGCGAGGAAGCGCACCAGCGGCTCGACGTAGCCGTGCGTGACGACGACGCGCGGCGCGCCGCTGGCGGCGATCGCCTCCAGCAGCCCCGGCCAGTCGGCGTGGTCCGACAGGATGAAGCCGCGGTCGACGTTGCGCCGGCGCCGCGCGCCGCGCAGCAGCATCCAGCCGGAGGCGAAGGCGTCGCTGAAATCGCCGAAGCGGCGCGTCCAGGTGCTGCCTTGCGCGGACGGCGGCGCGATGACGAGGCTGCGGCGGATCTCGTCGGGCGTGGCCTCGAGCACGCTCCTGGTCTGCGGCAGCGCGACGCCCGACTGCCGGTACGCCTCGTCCATCGTCGCGACCGCGCCATGCACGATGATCGGGCCGATGCCCGGGTCGATCCCCGCTAGCACGCGCTGCGCCTTGCCGAAGGCGTACGCGTAGACGATGGACGCGCGTCCCGCGGCGGCGTTGCCCGCCCACCAGGCATCGATGCCGTCGAACACGTCCTGTTGCGGCGTCCAGCGGAACACGGGCAGGCCGAAGGTGGACTCGGTGATGAAGACGTCGCAGCGCACGGGCTCGAACGGCGCGCAGGTCGCGTCGGGTCCGGTCTTGTAGTCGCCCGAGACCACCCACACGCGTCCTTCGTGCTCGAGCCGGATCTGCGCGGAACCCAGCACGTGCCCCGCCGGGTGGAACGAGACGCGCACGCCGCGATGGACGAGGCCTTCACCGTAGGCGAGCGTCTGCAGGTCGACCGCGCCGACGCGGCTCGCCACGACATGGCGGCCGGCCTCGGCCGTCAGGTAGTGGCCATGACCCGGTCGCAGGTGGTCGCCGTGCGCATGCGTGACGAGCGCGTGCGCGACGGGTTGCCACGGGTCGATGAAGAAATCCCCCGGCGGGCAGTACAGGCCTTCCGGCCGCGCGACGACGAGGTCCTTGGACGACGGATCCATGCGGGATACCCGAAACCGGGGAGGCGGCGGTCGAGCAATCGACGTTCCCGAAAGTGCGGCCAGAGACGCCATCGAGCGACGATGAAGTGCCAGGAGTCGCCGACGTTCCGTGACCGGTGTTCCTGGCGCCGCATTGGCGCGATCCAACGTCTGCGACCCTGTTGCGTTCGGCAAATTGGATATATAGTGGTACTATAGTGGTTCGAATGAATCGGGCTGCGCCTGTCCGGGATCCCTCGCCTCCATGACGCCTCACGCCGCTCCGAAGTTCGTCCGCTTCCTGGTCGCAATCGCGACCGCCCTGGGCGCGCTGGCGGCGCTGCCGGCCGCCGCGACCGGCACCTCACCCGCCGCCGCCGCCGCTGCCGCCCCCTACGCGCTGTTCGGCGGCAAGCCGCTCGAATGGGAGCGCAGCGGCGGCAAGCTGGTCGGCGTCTACACGCCCAACTGGCAGCCGGCCGCGCTGGTCGATGCGCTGCATGGCGACAGCGTCACGCACGTCATCTACGCGTTCCTGCATGTCTGCGGCCCCGGACAACTGGCCGAGGACGCGCCCAAGTGCGCGGGCAAGCCGGACTACCAGATCGCCACCTCGGCCGTCGACGACACCTTCAACGACGCGTTCGCCCGCCTCGAGGCGCGTGCGCCGCATGTGAAGGTGGTGGCCTCGGTGGGCGGCTGGGGCGGCTCCGACCCGTTCTTCCACATCGCCGACGAGGCCGCCCCGCGCGCGGCTTTCGCGAAGTCGGCAGCCGATTTCCTGCGCGCGCATCCGGCCTTCGACGGCATCGACATCGACTGGGAGCACCCCACCAACAACGGCTCGGCCAACGGCGTGCAGCTGGGGTCGCCGGCCGACGGCCAGGGCTATGCCGACCTGATGGCCGCGCTGCGCGGCGCATTGGACACGCTCACGGCCGAGAACGGCCACAAGTACATCCTCACCGGCGCGATCAACTGCGAGCACGTGATCGTCGACAAGGTGAACTACCGCGACGCCGCGAAGTCCATGGACTACATCTTCATGATGACCTACGACTTCTACGGCGGCTGGAAGAAGGTCATCGGCAACCATGCCGCGCCGCGCGCCAGCGCCGCGGGCGCGGAGGACGGGCTGGACGCGGCGATCCGCACGATGACGGGCGCGGGCGTGCCCGCCGGCAAGCTGGTGGCCGGCGTGGCGATGTACGGCCGCGGCTTCACGGGGGTCGCCAGGCCCGCGCCCGGCCGGGGCTTCACCGGCGAGGCGCACACCGGCACCTATCCGGCACCCGAGGGCTCCAGCGACTGGCGCGAGCTCGCCGCCCGCTACGTCGACCGCCATGGCCGCGGACTGCACGGCTACCAGACGATCTTCGATCCACAGACGCACGCCTGGAACCTCTACAACGCGCGCAACAAGCTGTTCATGGGCTACGACGACCCGCGCGCCGTCATCGAGAAGGGCCGCATGGCGCGCGAGGCCGGCCTGGCCGGCGTGTTCGCGTGGGAGCTGTCGCAGGACAACGGCGACGTCCTCAACGCGATGAACTTCGGCGTGGGCAACCAGCTGCTGCAGCCTTGAGGCGCCGCGGGCGGCGGCTGTCCGCCCGGTCGACCGGGCATTAGGCGAACAGCGGCGCCAGCTCCCGCCTGGCCGCCTCGATGAACGCCCGCGTGCGCGCCGGCAGCAGCCTGGCATGGGGATAGACGATGCTCACCGGCTGGCGCGGCGGCTCGTGTTCGGCCAGGACCGCGCGCAGCCGGCGCTCGTGCAGCGCCTCCTGCACCTGGTACGAGAAGAACTGGCCGAAGCCCGCGCCCTGTTCGCAGGCCAGCAGCGCGGCGCCGGCGTGGTTGAAATCCAGCGGGCCGTCCACCGGCACGTGCAGCCGGCGTCCGCCGTCCTGGAACGCCCAGCCCGGTCGGATCGGGCCTGCGAGCCGCACGCAGGGGCGCCCGCGCAGGTCCGTCGGATGCTTGGGGGTGCCGTTGCGACGCAGGAACGCGGGGCTCGCCAGCACCATCTGCCGCACCTCGCCCAGCCGAACGGCCACCAGCGACGAGTCCTCCAGCGTGCCGATGCGGATGCCCACGTCGACGCCCTCGTCCACCAGGTCGACGAAGCGATCGAGCAGCTGCACGCTGCAGCGGATGCGCGGGTTGGCGGCCACGAAGCGGGTGACGAAGCCGGCCACCACGCGCTGGCCCAGCAGCACCGGGGCCGTGATCGCGAGCTGGCCGCGCGGGGCCTGCGCCTCGTCGGCAAGGCTTGCGTCGGCCTCGGCCACGGCGGCGAGGATGTCGCGGCTGCGCGCGAGGTATTGCAGGCCCTCCTGCGTCAACGCGAGCCGGCGCGTGGTGCGCTGGAACAGGCGCGCGCCGAGCTGGGCCTCCAGCGCCGCGAGGCTGCGCACCACGGCCGGCAGCGACATGCCGAGCGTGGCCGCCGCGGCGGTGAGGCTGCCGTCGTCGGCGATCTGCACGAAGGTCTTCATGGCGCGGAGCTTGTCCATGGCGCGATATTAATCCGCTGCACGCAACAAACATGTGCGAAGCATGGCGTTTACTGCACACAGCAGCACGGCGATGATGCGTTTCCTGAATCGACTCGGAGGGCCGCATGGCCGGAACCCAGCATCTTTGGCTGTTCATCGTCTCGGGCCTGCTGCTCAACATCACGCCCGGGCCCGACTCGCTGTTCATCATGGCGCGCAGCGCGTCGCAGGGCTGGCGTGCCGGCCTCGTCGCATGCTGGGGCGTCGGCGCGGGCGTGTGCGTGCACGTGTTGGCGGCGGCGCTGGGCCTGTCGGCGCTGCTGGCGACCTCGGCGATGGCCTTCTCCGTCGTCAAGATCGCGGGCGCGGCCTACCTCGTGTGGATCGGCATCGGCATGCTGAGGGCACGCCAGGCGGCCGGCGCCGCGGCCGCGCCGCGCGACGCGGCCGCGCGCGTCATGGCCTATGGCCAGATCTTCCGGCAGGGCTTCCTCACCAACGTCCTCAACCCGAAGGTGGCACTGTTCTTCCTCGCGTTCGTGCCGCAGTTCATCGCACCGGACGCGGCGTCCAAGCCGCTGGCCTTCCTGCTGCTGGGCGCGATCTTCGACTTCAACGGCATGCTGTGGTGCCACGCGCTGGCGTTGTGCACGGCGTTCGCCAGCCACAAGCTCGACGTCGGCACGGCCGCCGAGCGCTGGCTGAACCGCGCCATCGGCGCGATGTTCGTGGCGCTCGGCGTACGCCTGGCGCTGGCCACGCGCTGAAGGAGCCGCCATGACGACCCTCGTGAACATCGCCATCGTCGGCGACCGCGACGACGGCATCGCCGCGCACCGCGCAATCCCGCTGGCGCTGGCCCACGCGGCCTCCGCGCTCGGCGTCGACCTCGTGTACGACTGGATGGCCAGCGACGCCATCCGCGACGTCGACCGCCTCGCCGGCTTCGACGCCTTCTGGGTCGCGCCGGGCAGCCCCTATCGAAGCCAGGACGGCGCACTGCGCGCCATCGGCCACGCGCGCATGACGGGCCGGCCCTTGCTGGGCACCTGCGGCGGCTTCCAGCATGCGGTGCTCGAGTTCGCGCGCCACGTGCTGGACTGGCCCGACGCGATGCACGCCGAGAGCGACCCGGGTGTCGGACGCCCGGTCATCGCGGCGCTCGAATGCGCGCTCGTCGAGGCCCGCGGCAGCGTCACGCTCGCACCCGGCAGTCGCCTCGCGAAGGCGTACGGTGCCCTCGCCGCGCCGACGATCTACCGCTGCCGCTATGGCCTGAACCCGGCGTTCCGCGCCGCGCTCACCGCCGGCCCGATGCGCGGCACGGCGGAGGACGAACACGGCGACCTGCGCGCCATCGAGCTCGATGGCCACCCGTTCTTCGTCGCCACGCTGTGGCAACCCGAGCGCGCCGCGCTCGAGGGCCAGCGCGTGCCGCTGGCCGAAGCCCTCATCACCGCGGCGCGCAGCGCCTGAAAGAGTCCCATGGCCCACGTCCATACCGCCCTGATCCGCTGGAACGCCGGCGACGGCGATTTCCTCGGCAGGCGCTACAGCCGCGCCCACACCTGGACCTTCGACGGCGGTGCCGTCGTGCCGGGGTCGTCGTCGCCCCTGGTGGTGCCGCTGCCGATGTCCGACGCCAGCGCCGTCGACCCCGAGGAGGCGTTCGTCGCCGCGCTCTCCAGCTGCCACATGCTGTGGTTCCTCGACCTCGCGTCGCGCGCAGGCTTCGCCATCGAGCGCTACGAAGACGCGGCCGAGGGCCACATGGGCCGCAACGCCGCGGGCAAGCTGGTCGTGGACGTGGTCACCTTGCGCCCGCGCACGCGCGTCGCGGGCGCGCGCGTGCCCGACGCCGCCGAACTCGCGGCGCTGCACCACCGGGCGCACGAAGAGTGCTTCCTCGCCAACTCGGTGCGCTGCGAGATCCGCTGCGAGCCCGGGCTGATCTGAGACGGGGGCATGCCCGGTCGAGAGGCAAAGGCATCGTCCCTTTCCGCGCACATCGGCGATGAACAAGAAAGAAGGGGCGCGATTCGCATCGCGCCCCGTGCGGTTCGAAAGCGCCGGCCGTCAGCCGATGCGCTGGCCGCTGTCGCCGTCGAACAGGTGCGAGGCCTCGGCGACCCACTTCACGTGCACGGCATCGCCCACCTTGGAGGTCATGTAGCCCGGCACGCGCAGCGTCAGCATGCCGACGGCGGTGTCGACGGTGGCGTAGGTCTCGGGGCCCGTGGGCTCGGTGAAATGCATCGTGCCGGGAATGCCGTCGGCCGACAGCTGCAGCGCCTCCGGACGCAGGCCGTAGGTGAGCTTCGGCGTCGCGTTCTTCTGCAGCGCATCGCGTTGCGCGGCCGTCAGCGGCAGGTCGACGCCGTTGGCGGCGATGCCCGTGCCGGTGCGCACGGCGGGGATCATGTTCATCGCAGGCGAGCCGATGAACTCGGCGACGAACTTCGTGGCCGGGCGTGCGTAGATGTCCTCGGGCGTGCCGAACTGCTCCACCTTGCCGCCGCTCATGACGGCGATGCGGTCGCCCAGCGTCATCGCCTCGACCTGGTCGTGGGTGACGTAGACCGTGGTGGTCTTGGTGCGCTGGTGCAGCAGCTTGATCTCGGCACGCATCTCCACGCGCAGCTTGGCGTCGAGGTTGGACAGCGGCTCGTCGAACAGGAACAGCTTCGGATCGCGCGCGAGGGCGCGGCCCATGGCCACGCGCTGGCGCTGCCCGCCGGAGAGCTGGCCCGGCTTGCGATCGAGCAGCTGCGTGATCTGCAGCATCTTGGCCACGCGCTGCACGGCCTCTTCGCGCTTTTCCTTAGGCACCTTGCGCATCTCGAGGCCGAACGCGATGTTCTGCGCCACGTTCATGTTCGGGTACAGCGCGTAGCTCTGGAACACCATCGCGATGTCGCGATCCTTCGGCGCCTCGTAGGTGACCTCGCGCTCGCCGATGCTCACCGAGCCGTCGGTGGGCAGCTCCAGGCCCGCGATGATGTTCAGCAGCGTCGACTTGCCGCAGCCCGAAGGGCCCACCAGGATCAGGAATTCGCCCGCGTCGATATCGATGTCGATGCCCTTGAGGATCTCGACGTGTCCGAAAGTCTTGCGTACGTTGGCGATCGTCAGCGCACCCATCTCATCATCCCTTCACCGCGCCGGCCGTCAGCCCGCGCACGAAATACTTGCCAGCAACCACGTAGACGAACAGCGTCGGCAGCGCGGCGATCAGTGCCGCGGCCATGTCCACGTTGTATTCCTTGACCGAACTGGTCGTGTTCGCGAGGTTGTTCAGGCCGACGGTGATCGGCTTGGAATCCGCGCCCGAGAAGACCACCCCGTACAGGAAGTCGTTCCAGATGTTGGTGAACTGCCAGATCAGCGTCACGACCAGGATGGGCGTCGACAGCGGCAGCACCACGCGCCACAGGATGCGCCAGAA
>JAEKKH010000386.1 GCA_019510465.1 Burkholderiales bacterium | reverse complement strand
GGCCACCGACATCGTCATCCTGGTGGTGGCGGCCGACGACGGCGTCATGCCGCAGACCAAGGAAGCGATCCACCACGCGAAGGCGGCCGGCGTGCCCATCGTCGTGGCGATCAACAAGATCGACAAGCCCGACGCCAACACGGAGCGCGTGAAGAACGAGCTCGTGGCCGAGCAGGTCGTGCCGGAAGAGTTCGGCGGCGATTCGCCGTTCGTTCCCGTCTCGGCCAAGACCGGCCAGGGCATCGACGCGCTGCTGGAACAGGTGCTGCTGCAGGCCGAAGTGCTCGAGCTCAAGGCCCCGGAAGAAGCCGCGGCCCAGGGTCTCGTCATCGAAGCCCGCCTCGACAAGGGCCGTGGCCCGGTCGCCACCGTGCTGGTGCAGACCGGCACGCTCAAGCGCGGCGACATCGTGCTGGCCGGCTCGAGCTACGGCCGCGTCCGCGCGATGATCGACGAGGACGGCAAGGCGGCCAACGAGGCCGGCCCGTCGATCCCGGTCGAGATCCAGGGCCTGACCGAAGTGCCGCAGGCCGGCGACGAGTTCATGGTGCTGACCGACGAGCGCCGTGCGCGCGAGATCGCCACGTTCCGCCAGGGCAAGTACCGCGACGTCAAGTTCGCGCGCCAGGCCAAGGTCAAGATGGAGACGCTGTTCGACAGCATGTCGGGCGGCGACGTCCAGGTGCTGCCGATCATCGTCAAGGCCGACGTGCAGGGTTCGCAGGAAGCGCTCGGCTCCTCGCTGCTCAAGCTGTCGACCGACGAGGTCAAGGTGCAGATCGTGCACTCGGCGGTGGGCGGCATCAGCGAATCCGACGTCAACCTGGCGATCGCCTCCAAGGCCGTCATCATCGGCTTCAACGTCCGGGCGGACTCCGGCGCGCGCAAGCTCGCCGAGAGCAACGGCATCGACCTGCGCTACTACGACATCATCTATGACGCCGTCGACGAGGTGAAGGCCGCGATGACGGGCATGCTGGCGCCGGAACAGCGCGAGGAAGTGGTCGGTGCGGCCGAGATCCGCGCGATCTTCACGGTGTCCAAGACGAACATCGCAGGTTGCATGGTCACCTCCGGCATCGTCCGCCGCAGCTCGCGCGTGCGCCTGCTGCGCGACAACGTGGTGGTCTACACCGGCGAACTCGATTCGCTGCGCCGCATGAAGGACGACGTGCGCGAAGTGCGCGAAGGCTTCGAGTGCGGCCTGACGATCAAGAACTACAACGACGTCAAGGAAGGCGACCAGCTCGAGTTCTTCGAGATCAAGGAAGTGGCGAGAACGCTTTGACCCCCACGGTCGCTGGCGCTCCCTGCCCCCCGAGGGGGCCGGCCGCGAGCGGCCCGGCAGAGCCGGTTCCGCCGCTCCCTTGAACCGCGGGGTGGCGTGCCAGCGGCAGCGCCGGCAGCGTCCGGGGCAACGCCGAACAGAAGGGCCCCGCCTCGCACGGTGGGGCCTTTTACTTGCGGCCTCCGGAAAGGCAGGACAGAACATGCGACACAAGCAACGAAGCATTCCCAACCGCGGTTTCCGCGTGGCCGACCAGATCCAGCGCGACCTGGCCGAGCTGATCCGCGACCTGAAGGATCCGCGCGTGGGCATGATCACCATCAACGCGGTGGAGGTCACGCCCGACTATGCGCACGCGAAGGTCTTCTTCTCGCTGCTGATCGGCGATCCGGCCGAGAGCGAGGTCGCGCTCAACGAGGCCGCCGGCTTCCTGCGCAACGGCCTGTTCAAGCGCCTGTCCATCCACACGGTGCCCACGCTGCACTTCCACTTCGACCGCACCACCGAGCGTGCGGCGGAGCTCAACGCGATGATCCTGCAGGCCAACGC
>JAEKKH010000178.1 GCA_019510465.1 Burkholderiales bacterium | reverse complement strand
GCGTGACGGTGTAGATCGCCATCACGTCGGGGCGATCGAAGAAGTAGGTGATGCGGCGGAAGCCCTGGGCCTCGCACTGCGTGAAGAAGCCGCCGCCGGAGGTGTACAGGCCGGACAGCTCGGTGTTCTTCTCGGGGCACACGGTGTTGCGGATCTCGAGCAGGAACGCGTCCGCGGCCGGCGCGTCGATCACCAGTTGGCCGTCCTCGTGGCGGAACGACACGCTCTGGCCGTCGACGAGCACGCGCAGCAGGTTCAGGCCTTCGCCATCGAGGCGCAGCGGCTCCTGTGCCGCGTCGCGCTCGGGGTTCCGGACGACCTCCAGCTTGCTGTGGACGATGGTCTTGGCCGGATCGAGATCGAATGTCAGGTCGACGGTGCGCACCCAGTAGGCCGGGGCGGTGTAGTCTTCTCGACGGATCAGGGCAGGGGAGCCTTCACGCATGGCAGTCTCTCTATGTTCGGGATGTCAGGGTCGGCACCTCGTGGTTGCCTTTTCCAACCGCCGCCGGCGCTGATCGGCCGGCAGGAAAAATCAAGCTCTCGGGAGGCGAGGATCGCATCCGAGCCTAACCGAGCTCCCCCTCGGGGGGCAGCGACCGGAGGGAGCCTGGGCGCTCACAATCCTTGCTTGAGGCTCTCGGCGATGAAGCCGTCGAGGTCGCCGTCGAGCACCTTCTGGGTGGCGGAGACCTCGTAGTTGGTGCGCAGGTCCTTGATGCGGCTCTGGTCGAGCACGTACGAACGGATCTGGTGGCCCCAGCCCACGTCGGTCTTGGAGTCCTCGAGCTTCTGCTGCGCTTCCTTCTGCTTGCGCATCTCGTGCTCGAACAGGCGCGAGCGCAGCATCTGCCACGCCTCGTCGCGGTTGCGGTGCTGGGAACGGTCGTTCTGGCACTGCACGACGATGCCGGTGGGGATGTGCGTGAGCCGCACGGCCGAGTCGGTCTTGTTGATGTGCTGGCCGCCGGCGCCGGACGCGCGGAAGGTGTCCGTGCGCACGTCGGCCGGGTTGATGTCGATCTCGATGGAGTCGTCGACCTCGGGGTAGACGAACAGCGACGCGAAGGACGTCTGGCGCAGGCCGGCGCCGAACGGGCTCTTGCGCACCAGGCGGTGCACGCCGGTCTCGGTGCGCAGCAGGCCGAACGCGTATTCGCCCTCGACCTTGATCGTCGCGCTCTTGATGCCGGCGACGTCGCCTTCGGTCTCTTCCATGACCTCGGCCTTGAAGCCCTTGCGCTCGCAGTAGCGCAGGTACTGGCGCAGCAGCATCTGTGCCCAGTCCTGGGCCTCGGTGCCGCCGGCGCCGGACTGGATGTCGACGAAGCAGTTCAGCGGATCCGACGGGTTGCTGAACATGCGGCGGAATTCCAGGCCCTCGACCGTCTCCTGCAGCTTGGCCGCGTCGGCCTCGATCTGCTGCAGGCTGTCGACGTCGCCTTCGTCCTTGACCATCTCGAAGAGCTCGGCGTTGTCGGCCAGGTTGGTCGTGAGGTGGTCGATGGTGGCGACGACCTGCTCCAGCGAGCGCTTCTCGCGCCCGAGCTCCTGGGCCCGCTGCGGCTCGTTCCAGACGGCCGGGTTCTCCAGCGTGGCGTTGACTTCCGTCAGTCGATGCGACTTGCGGTCGTAGTCAAAGATACCCCCTGAGCGCGGTGGTGCGCTCGGTGAGGTCGGCAATGGTCTTGCCGATGGCGTTGATGCGTTCGATGTCCATGTTGGATCTTCTTGCTGGGCGCGGCCGCGGGAGGGCGGCGGCGCCGGGATTGGAATGGTCGCGCGGGTCACGCGCGAAAGCGCGATTTTCGCATGGTCGGGCCAGGCGCTGCCGACGCGCTCAGTTCTCGTGGTCGGCCTGCAGCTCGGCCTCGAACGAGGCGCGCAGCACCACGAGCTGCCGCGTATCGGCCGTGTGCAGCAAGGCGCCCACGCACCCGGCCACCAGCCCGGCGGCCGCAAGGTAGCGCAACAGCGTCGCCCGCGGCCCGACGGCGCGCGCCGCCGTGGCCATCACGACGCCCAGCGCCACGCCGCCGAGCAGGCCGCCGACGTGCGCCGAGTTGTCGACGCCCTTCATCATGAAGCCCATGCCCACGTTGATGACGATGGCCTGGATCAGCCCCGTGTGGATGCCCGGTTGGAGATGCCTGGGCAGATGCGCGAAGCGCGGGGTGGGCAGCACCTGGCCGGCCAGCAGGGCGCCGAAGAGCGCCATCACCGCGCCGGAGGCGCCCACGCTCACGGTCACCAGGGACGCAACGCTCTCCCGTGTGACCCGCATCTCGCTCCAGAAGACGCTGGCGCAGCTGGCCAGCAGGCCGCCCGCGATGTAGATCGCCAGCATGCGGCCGGTGCCGAACTCGTATTCGACCTGCGGCGCGGTGAAGGCCAGCACGTACATGTTGAGTGCGAGGTGCACGAGGCTGCCGTGCAGGAACATCGCCGTGAGGAGGCGCCAGGTGTCGCCGGTGAGCGTGTACAGCGGCAGGTTGCCGCCCCACTTGATCAGCGCCAGGGTGGACGCGTTCATCGGCGACACGCCGTTGGCGACCTGCAGCAGCCAGATGCCCACGCTGAGCGCGACCAGCACCCCGGTGGCGATCGGGCGCCGGTGTCGCGGCAACGGCGGCGGTGGGGGAACACTGTTCATGCCGCCGATTCTTCCATGCGGACCGATCGCCGGGTTCCTCCGCTTGGTGCGGCGTCCACGGCCGGGCATGATGCGGCCCGATGCCGACTTCCGAATTCGCCGCCGATCCCGCTCGCGCCGCCCGTGCGCGGCACTGGCGCCGCACGCTGCGCCTGACCGCCGCCCTGCTGCTGGCCTGGTTCCTCGTCGGCTTCGTCGTCACCTGGTTCGCGCGCGACCTCGACTTCCCGTTCTTCGGCTGGCCGTTCAGCTTCTGGGTGGCCGCGCAGGGCGGCATCGTCGTGTTCGTCGTGCTGATCGCCGTGTACGCGCGGCGCATGGCGCGCATCGATCGCCTCCTGGCCGACGAGACGCACGCCGCCGGTGCGCCGGGCCCGCGCTGATGACGCTGCGCACCCGCACCTTCGCGCCGGCGCGCAGCCGCTTCCTGCGCGGCCCGGCGTTCAGCCGCCGCCTGCACTGGATCTACCTGGCCTTCGGCCTCGCGTTCCTGGCCTTCGTCGGCGCGATGGCCGTGCTGGAGCGCCTGGGGCTGCCGCGCACCTGGATCGGCTTCCTGTTCCTGGTGGGCCCGATCGTGTTCTACGCGGGCATCGGCATCCTCAGCCGCACCACCGACCCGACCGAGTACTACGTGGCCGGACGCCGCGTGCCGGCGTTCTACAACGGCATGGCCACGGGTGCGGACTGGATGTCGGCCGCGTCGTTCATCGGCATGGCCGGCACGCTGTATCTCGGCGGCTACGGCGGCCTCGCGTACATCCTCGGCTGGACCGGCGGCTTCTGCCTCGTCGCGCTGCTGATCGCGCCCTACCTGCGCAAGTTCGGCCAGTACACGATCCCCGACTTCCTGGCCGCGCGCTACGACGGCAACCTGGTGCGCGTGCTCGCGGCGGTCGCGGCCATCGCCTGCTCGTTCCTGTATGTCGTCGCGCAGATCTACGGCGTGGGGCTGATCACCAGCCGCATCACGGGCGTCGCGTTCGAGGTGGGGGTGTTCTTCGGCCTGGGCGGCATCCTCGTGTGCTCGTTCCTGGGCGGCATGCGCGCGGTGACGTGGACCCAGGTGGCGCAGTACATCGTGCTGCTGGTGGCCTACCTGGTGCCGGTGACGTGGCTGTCGATCAGGCAGCACGCCACGCCGGTGCCGCAGGCGACCTACGGCTACCAGCTGCAGAAGGTGATCGCGTCCGAGAAGCGGCTGCAGGCCGACCCGGCCGAGCAACGCGTGATCGCCATCTTCCAGGCCCGCGCCGACGCGGAACAGGCGCGCCTGGACGACATCGCCGCCGCGCTCGCGGCCGAGCGCAGCGTGGCCACGCGGCGCATCGCCGAACTGAAGGCCGCCAACGCGCCGCAGGGCGACATCCAGGCCGCCGAGCGCGAGCTCGCGCGCGTCCCGCGCGACGCGGACGCGGCGCGTGACGAGTGGACGCGCGCGCGCGACGCCGACCGCGAGCGCGCGCAGCCGCTGGCCGGCATGCCGCCCCACGCGCAGCAGTTCGCCGGCGATCCGCACGGCGACGCCGCGGCACGCCGCGCGTTCGACGAGTCGCGCCGCAACTTCATGGCGCTCGTGTTCTGCCTGATGGTGGGAACCGCCTCGCTGCCGCACGTGCTCACGCGCTTCCAGACGACGCCGTCGGTGGCGGAGGCCCGTGCCTCGGTCGGCTGGTCGCTGCTGTTCATCGTCCTGCTGTACCTGACGGCGCCGGCGCTGGCGGTGCTGGTCAAGGTGGAGGTGTTCGACGCGCTGGTGGGCACGCGCTTCGACCAGCTGCCTGCATGGATCAACAACTGGGCGCACGTGGACGGCTCGCTGCTGCAGGTCTCCGACGTCAACGGCGACGGCATCCTGCAGCTCGGCGAGATCAAGATCGGCGGCGACATCGTCGTGCTCGCCACGCCCGAGATCGCGGGGCTGCCCTACGTCATCTCGGGCCTCGTCGCCGCCGGGGGCCTGGCGGCGGCGCTGTCCACGGCCGACGGCCTGCTGCTGACGATCGCCAACGCGCTGTCGCACGACCTGTGGTTCCGCATCGTCGACCCGCAGGCCTCCGCCACCCGGCGCGTGACGGTGTCCAAGGTGCTGCTGCTGATGGTGGCGCTCGGCGCCGCATACGTCACCGCGCAGAAGCCGGGCGACATCCTGCTGCTGGTGTCGGCGGCGTTCTCGATCGCGGCGTCGGCCTTCTTCCCGGCGCTCGTGCTGGGGGTGTTCTGGAAGCGCGCCAACCGCTGGGGCGCCGCGGCCGGCATGGTGGGCGGCCTGGGCCTGACGCTGTACTACGCGCTGGTCAACCAGCCCGGCGTGCGCGAGATCCTCGGCATCACCAGCCCGGTCCAGCTCTGGTGGGGCATCCAGCCCATCGCCGCCGGCCTGTTCGGCGTGCCGTTCGGCTTCGCGCTGCTGGTGGTGGTGAGCCTGCTGACGCCGCCACCCAGCCGCGCGGCGCGCGACATGGTCGACGAGGTGCGGTTGCCCTGAGCGGGCAGGCGCGTCAGGCGATGCGATCGTCCGCCGCCCGCGCGTTCTGCCACGCGTCGTAGGCGGCCAGGCGGGCGCGTGTCCATTCCATGCTGGACTGGCCGCGCGCCTCCGCCCAGCCGCGTTCCATCTCGGGCTCGACATCCTCGAAGGTGGCGCCGGGGTGGGTGGCGACGTTGCGGTTGTAGTGGGCGATGCCGTACGCGTAGGCCGGGCTCCATTCGTCGTCGGCGTCGCGCGGCGTGGCGTAGGCCCGCGAGGCGTAGTTGGCGCGCCAGTAGGCGTCCTCGGCGGTCGGGTCGATGGCCTCGGCCACGCCCTTGCCGGCCAGGCCGCCGGCGATCGCGCCGACGGCCGCGCCCACCGCCGTGCCGATCGGCCCCGCGACCGAGGCGACGGCGGCGCCGAAGGCCATGCCCGCGGCCGCGGCGCCCAGGCCCACGCCGATCGGGTGCGCGCCGACCTCGCCCGACAACGGGTCGCGGTGGGCGCCGGTGTCGGCCTCGGTGGGCGGGGCCGGAACCGGATCGAGCGGAACGATCTTGGTCATCTCGAACTCCTGCGCGACGGAGCGTCCGCCGCATCGGCCGATCGGGGCAACCACCGTTCCCGCCGCAACGGCGGCGCTCAGCCCAGGAATGCCGCCAGGCGCGCGGCGACGGCGGCCGGCTGGTCGTGATGCAGCATGTGGCCGCAGTCGTCCAGCAGCAGGCGTTCGACGCGCGGCACCTGCGCGAGGCGCTCCTCGAATTCGGCGCGCGGGTAGCGGTTGCCCCAATACTTCGTGACGTCGGTGTTCGCGCCCTCGACCCACAGCACCGGCGCGGCGATGCGGCGCCAGCCGGCGACGATCTCGGCGGCGCGGTACGGCACCGGGTTCGTGAGCTTGTGCGCGGGGTCGGCGCGGATGTGCCAGCGGCCGTCGGCACGCCTCTCCGACCAGTGCGGCGCGAGCCAGGCGGCCTTGTCGGACGCGAGCCGCGGGTTGTTGGCGCGCAGGCGCGCGGCGACGTCGTCCACCGTGTCGTACGAGCGCAGCGACGGCGGCGCCTTCAGTTCGTCCAGCCACTTGGCGAGGCGGTCGGGCGCCTGCTCGGGCTTCATGTCGGGCAGGCCGAAACCCTCGAGGTTGACCAGGCGCCGCCGAGGTAGTCGTGGAACCAGTACGCGTCGACGCCGCCGCTCGTGCTGCCGCCGAAACCGCGCCAGTCGACCGCGATCACGTGGCGCGTGTCGCCCTCGACGCGCGCGAGCTCGTCGACGACGAACTGGAACGACGCCCCCACGTCCATCCACCCGTGCGTGAGCACGAGCGGCGGCCGCTCGGGCGTGGCCAGCGACGGGTCGCCCCATTCCCGCACCTGGTAGTGCAGGTGGCGGATCGGGATCAGCCGCGTGCGGCCGGGCCGCCGTTCGACGTAGGCAGGAGGCGAGGTCATCCGTTGCACTGTAGAGGAGTTCGCCGTCGCCTGCTGACCCGCGGGCGACAATGCCGCCATGAGCCCGCCCGGCCGCCCGAAGGGCGACGAGCGGAGTGCACGCACCAAGGATCCCGATGTCCCCAGCCGCCGCCCCAGCCCCTCGCGCCGCCGTCCGCTTCGCCACGCGCGAGGACGTTCCCGTCATCGTGTCGCTGATCCGCGAGCTCGCGGTCTACGAGAAGCTCGAGCACCTGGCCACCGCCACGCCCGAGCGCCTCGAGCCGCAGCTGTTCGGCCAGGGCGCGGTCATCGAGTGCCTGATCGGCGAGCAGGACGGCGAGCCGGTCGCCTTCGCGCTGTTCTTCCACAACTTCTCGACCTTCCTGTGCCGCAAGGGCCTGTACCTGGAGGACCTGTTCGTGCGCCCCTCGGCGCGCGGCACGGGCATGGGCAGGTTGCTGCTGCAGCGGCTGGCGCAGATCGCGGTGGAGCGCGACTGCGGCCGCTTCGAGTGGTCGGTGCTGGACTGGAACGTCGACGCGCAGGCCTTCTACGCGAGGATGGGCGCGACGATGCTGCCGGACTGGCGCATCTGCCGCGTGACGGGGGACGCCCTGCAGGCGCTCGGCAAGCCCGCGGCGTAAGCTGCGCGCATGATCGCCGCCGACCACCACGCCGCCCTTCATCGCGACTTCGCCTGGAGCGTCCCCGGGAGGTTCAACATCGCGCAGGTGTGCCTGCACCGCTGGGCGCGCGATACCCCGGCCGCGGTGGCCATCGTGCAGGACGCGGGCGACGGGGCGGCGATGCCGGTCACCTACGCAGCGTTGCAGCGCGACGCGCGGCGGCTGTCGAACGCCATGGGCTCGCTCGGCGTGACGCGCGGCGACCGCGTCGCCATCGTCATGCCGCAGCGCCCCCAGACGGCCGTGGCGTTGATGGCCGTGTTCCAGATGGGCGCCATCGCGGTGCCGTTGTCGACGCTGTTCGGCGCGGAGGCGCTGCAATCGCGCCTGAACGACAGCGGCGCGCGGCTGGCGATCGTCGACGAGGCCTCGGCCGACGCGATCGCCGCGTTGCGCGAATCCTGTCCCGCGCTGCTCAAGGTGATGGGCGCCGGCGCGGCCGACGGCAAGGGCGATGTCTCATGGGGCGCGTCGCTGGCCGCGGCGCGCGACGTCTTCGAGCCCACCGACACGCGCGCGGACGATCCGGCGCTGCTGATCTACACGAGCGGCACGACGGGCCCGGCCAAGGGCGCCGTGATCCCGCACCGCGCGCTGATCGGCAACCTGAGCGGCTTCGTCGCGAGCCAGGACTGGTTCGAGGGCGACGGCCCGTTCTGGAGCCCCGCCGACTGGGCCTGGACGGGCGGCCTGTGGGACGCGCTGCTGCCCACGCTGTACTTCGGCCGCACCATCGTCGCGTCGCGCGCCCGCTTCGACGCCGACCTCGCGCTCAGGCTGATGGAGCGCCACGGCGTGACGCACACCTTCCTGTTCCCGACGGCGCTGAAGGCGATGATGCGCGTCGCGCCCGAGCCGAGGAGGTCGCATCCGCGCCTCGCGCTCAAGGCCATCATGAGCGCCGGCGAGGCGGTGGGCGAGGGCGTGTTCGCGTACTGCCGCGACAAGCTGGGCGTGGTCGTCAACGAGATGTTCGGCCAGACCGAGATCAACTACGTCGTCGGCAACTGCGGCCGCTACCGCACCGTGGACGGCACGCTGGCGCCCGGCTGGCCGCCCCGCGCGGGCAGCATGGGGCGGCCGTATCCGGGCCATCGCGTCGCCGTGATCGACGACGACGGCAACGAGTGCCCGCGCGGCACGCCCGGCGACATCGCGGTGCACGCGCGCGACGTGCACGGCGTGCGCGACCCGGTGTTCTTCCTCGGCTACTGGAACAACGAGCGCGCCACGCGCGCCAGGTTCACCGGCGAGCCGTTCGAGTCCTGGTGCCGCACCGGCGACCGCGCGGTGATGGACGGTGACGGCTACCTCTGGTACCAGGGCCGCGGCGACGACCAGTTCAAGTCCTCGGGCTACCGCATCGGCCCGACCGAGATCGAGGACTGCCTCGCGCGCCATCCGGCCGTCGCGCAGGTGGCCGTCGTTCCCAAGCCCGACCCCGAGCGCGGCGCCGTCGTCAAGGCCTTCATCATCCTCGCGGTGGGCGCGCAGCCGGGCGACGCGCTGGTGGAGGAACTGCAGCAGCTGGTGCGCAGCCGCCTGGCGCCCTACGAGACGCCCAAGGACATCGAGTTCGTGTCGTCGCTGCCGATGACGGCCACCGGCAAGCTGCAGCGCAACGTGCTGCGCCAGCTCGAAGCCGACCGCGCGGCGGGACGCGTCAGCGGCTGATCTTCGCGAGCACGTCGTCGACGGCGGTCACCACCGCGTCGGGGTGCGTCTCCTGGATCACGTGGCCGGCGCCGGCCACGACCCGCACCTCGCCCTTCGTCGACGAGCGTGCGACGGCGGTCAACAGCTCGAGATTGGCGGACTCGACGGCCTTGTTGGTGTCGCTCTGCGGCTGGCCCGGGATCAGGTACGGACTCACGCCGCGCACGAGGACGATGACGGGCATGTCGCCGAAGGGCTTGCGCGCGGCGCGCAGCTGCTCGCGATCCGTCGCGAGGGCGACGCGCTCGGCCTGGCGCACCCGCCACCAGGCCGGCGTCAGCCGCATCTTCACCCCGAGGGCGCCGACCTCGGGCGGCAGCGACGGGTCGGGGCCACCGATGCAATCGTCGTACGCGTCCGACTTCGGGTCGAAACCCTTGGCAGCCTGCGCGGCGCAGCCATCGCCGAAGTCGATGATCTCCTTTTCGGCGCCCGAGATCTGGCCGTGTGTCAGTGCGTCGGGCCGCAGCAGTTCGTCCTCGTGCATCGGCTCGACGAGCACCAGGCCCTGCACCTCGTCCGGATGCGTCCACGCGAACAGCTGCACCGCGCCACCGCCGAACGAGTTGCCCGCCAGCACGTAGGGCGGCGCGATGCCGGCCGCCGTCAGCAGCGCGTGCAGGTCGTCGACGGCGTTGGCCGCGTCGGCGCGGCGCGGCGACGGGTCGCTGAAGCCGTAGCCGGCGCGGTCGTAGGTGCACGCACGCGTCTTCGCGGCGACCTTCGCTTGCACGCGCCACCATTCCCAGCCGGCGCCGCCGGAGGGCGACTCGAAGACGACGGTGGGCGAGCCCGTGCCGCTGCAGTGCAGGGCGAGCTTGCGGCCGCCGATGTCGACGAGGCGTTGCGGCACGGCGAAATCCGAGCCGGGCGACGGGGTGGGCGCGGCGTTGGCGGACAGCGCCGACAACGCGAGCGCGCACAGCAGGATCTTGTTGTTCATGAGGTGATGACGGTGTGGGGAATCAGAGCTTGTGCGCGCACTTGCCGAGCGCCTCGGCGGCGAGCAGGAAGGGCGCGCTGAGCAGGCCCATGCCGCCGCCCAGGTACTCGCCCTTGCCGCAGTCGCCCTTGTGCGCGGCATCGATGCCTTGCGCGAGCGCCACGGCGGGCGGTGGGGGCGGCAGGTTGCGCTTCGTCCCGACGTGCGTGCCGTCGGCGGCGACCAGCTCGCTGCCGGGCTCCTCGTGCGTGAGCGCATTGCCGCGTTCGGCGACGGTGGCGTCCTCGCCGCGCGCGACGGCGCGGATGGCCCGGCGCGTGGCCGCGTTGTCGAGGAAGCGCAGGTCGGCCGGCGGGGCCGAGGCCGAGGCTGCGGCCACCGGTGGTACGGCCTGGGGTATGGTCGCGGGCAGCGTGATGGCCGGCGCGGCGTCGTCGCGCGGGGGCGCGGCCGCGCGGGCCGGCGCGTTCGCGTGGGCGGGCGAGGGCGCGTGCAGGCTCGTGCGATCCTGCGGCGGCGGCGTGTGCCGCAGCGGCAGCGCGTGCACCGGCGGCGGCGGCGCGGCGTGCAGCGCCACCGTCACCAGCCGGGTGACGCGGTCGGGGCCGTGGCGCGGCAGCTCGACGCGGTCGATGGCGAACCGGAGCGCCGCAAGCACCAGCAGGTTCAGCGCGGCCGCCGCCGCCAGTCGCACGGCGCTCCCGCGGCGCCGCCGCACGCTCGCCCAGTCGGCGGCCGCCGGCGCGCGCTCAGTCATCGCCGGCCTCGCCCTCGGCCGGCGCGTCCCCGGGCCGGTATTCGAGGAGGTCGCCGGGCTGGCACTGCAACACCTCGCAGATGGCGGCCAGCGTGTCGAAGCGCACGCCGCGCACCTTGCCCGACTTCAGCAGCGAGATGTTCTGCTCCGTGATGCCCACGCGCTCGGCCAGTTCGCGCGAGCGCATCTTGCGGCGCGCGAGCATCACGTCGAGGTTGACGACGATCATCAGACGAATCCCGCGTTGTCCTCGGCCACCCGCGCGGCCTCGGCCATCACGCTGGCGATGGCCAGCAGCACGGCGCCGATCAGCAGCAGCGCGAAGTCGCCCGAGGTGAACTGCAGGTTGAGCTCGCGCGTGCCGGGCTTGCGGTCGAACGTGACGATCACGGAAAGCAGCGCGCCGTAGACGGGCGAGACGAACGCCAGCGTCAACACGCAGCGCGCGAAGCCGCGCAGGTCCAGCAGCGCGCGCTGGCTGAACACGCGGGCGTGCGCGTACTCGCCGAACAACCGCCACAGCCGCTGCAGCGCCAGCAGCGCGATGCCTACCGGCAGCAGCGTCCACAGGCCACCCAGCACCTGCGTGTGCAGCGCCATCTGGTCGATGTCGACGTCGGCCGCCTCCTTGATCTGCGAGTGGGCGTGGCCCGGCACGACCCACACCCACGCGGTGCAGCCGATCGTCAGCAGCGCGCCGATCACGATCAGGACGCGCACCAGCAGCGCAAGCCGCCGCAGGCGCTTGCGAAGCTCGTCGGGAACACCGTCGCGGGAAAGGTCGGCCATGGAATTGCGTTGAATGCGGATCGAGATGAATTTATTGTAAAACGATAAAACATCATCGCGCAATGACAAGTGATCTCGATGACTGCGGGACATGCTGAATGGCTGCCGCCTTTACTACGATCTGTTGTCCGATGCAATCCCATTGACGGGCTATTTGGCGCCGGGCCGGACCCTCGGGTGACAATCCGCGCATGGCCCGCAAGAACCACGTCAGCGAGACCCCCGCCACGCAATGGCTGCGCGCGCAGGGCGTCCCCTTCACCGAGCACGTCTACGACTACGTCGAGCACGGCGGCACCGCCGAATCGTCGGCGCAACTGGGCGTGCCCGAGCACGAGGTCGTCAAGACGCTGGTGATGCAGGACGAGGCGGCGCGGCCGCTGGTGGTGCTGATGCACGGCGACCGCACGGTGTCGACGAAGAACCTGGCGCGCGCGATCGGCGCGAAGTCGGTCGAGCCGTGCAAGCCCGAGGTGGCGCAGCGCCACAGCGGCTACCAGGTGGGCGGCACCTCGCCGTTCGGTTTCCGCAAGGAGGTGCCGGTGTACGTGCAGGAGACGATCCTGGCCTTGCCGCGCATCCTCATCAATGGCGGACGGCGCGGCTACCTGGTGGGCGTGGCCGCGGCGGTGCTGGTCGACAAGCTGGGCGCCAAGCCGGTGCAGTGCGCAAACTGAACGTGCACCGACGCCCGCATCCGGTGCGGATTTGCGGTTCCGCGAACCACTTGTCTAGGCAATTCGCGCGGCGAAAAACTGACAGCAGGGTTTGTGCTGGGAGGGTTCACGTTATGGCAGTGCACACAATCGCGCCACCTGAGGGACCCGTTGTAATCTTTCCTTAACAAAAGGATACGAACAACGCGGTTGATCGGACAAGAACGACCCCACCCACGAGGAAGGAACTCCATGTTCAGCCGCAACAAGATCTGCACTGCACTGTTCGCCGCCCTGGCCGCGAACGCCTGGGCCCAGGACGCCGCTCCCGCTGCTGCAACGGCTCCCGAAGCCACCCAGCGCGTCGAGATCACCGGTTCCGCGATCCGCCGCGTCGAGTCCGAAGGCGCGCTGCCCGTCACCGTCCTCTCGCGCGACGACATCGACAAGAGCGGTGTCTCGTCGATCACGGATCTGATCCAGAAGCTGCCGGCGATGACCGGCGGCAACTTCCAGCAGTCCGCCAACTCGGTCAACGGCAACGGCAACGGCAACACCACGGCCGCCATCCACGGGCTCGACCAGAAGTACACGCTGGTGCTGCTCAATGGCCGGCGTGTTGCGCCGTTCGGCGGCTTCGGCGCCTCGGGTGGCGACGGTTCGGTGAACCTCGCGACGCTGCCGCTCGATGCCATCGAGCGCGTGGAGGTGCTGACCGACGGCGCCTCGGCGCTGTACGGCTCCGACGCCATCGCCGGCGTGGTCAACTTCATCACCAAGAAGAACACGACGGACGGCCTGTTGTCCTTCACCGGCAGCAAGCCGCACCTGGCCGGCGGCGCCAAGTGGAGCGCCGGCATCAGCAAGGGCTTCGGCGACCTGGACACCACCGGCAACAACCTGTTCCTGTCCTACAGCCACGATGTGCAGAACCAGCTGATGGCCAGCCAGCGCGCCGTCTCCCGGCGCGGGGGCCTGATCCCGATCACGATCGACGGGCAGCCTGCGATCCTCGACCAGACTTCCCGCAATTCGCTGCCGGGCAACGTGTACCTGGACAGCAAGCTGTCGTTCAACGCGGCCTTCAACCAGAATGGGGACTGCGGTACCAATCCCGCCGTGTTCGTCTCCGGCAACAAGTGCCGGACGAACTACGCGTTGACGGTGCAGGACATCCCGAGCTCCCGCCGTGACAGCTTCTTCGTGACCGATCATTTCAAGCTCGACGCCAACAACACCCTGTTCGCCGAGTACATGTGGTCGAAGTTCGACATGACCGCCGCGTTCGCGCCGCCGGCCCAGCCGATGGGCCTGGGCTCGCACGACCTGCCGGGCCGGCCGCTCGACATCCTCTGGAACAAGTACGTCGTTCCCTTCGAGGCCGCGAACGGCGACACCAGCGCGGGGGGCACGTTGAACTACCGCGCCTTCGAGGCCGGCGACCGCACCGACCAGTGGGAGACGCTGTCCAACCACTACGTCGTCGGTGCCGAAGGTACCGCGCTCAACTGGGATTACACCGCCAGCCTGACGGTGTCCAAGAACCAGGATTCGGACAACCTCGCCGGCGGCTACATGGACTTCAACAAGTTCGTCGGCCTGATCGCGTCGGGGGCCTATGACCCGATGGTGCCCAAGGACGGCCAGACGCTGGCCCCGGCCCTGCTGAGCGGGACCTTCCTGCACACCAAGGTCGCCCAGGACGTGCTCAACCTGCACGCGTCCAAGGACCTGTTCGACCTGCCGGGTGGCCGCTCCTCGCTGGCGCTCGGCTTCGA
Organism: Burkholderiales bacterium; assembly: GCA_019510465.1. Taxonomy (GTDB): domain Bacteria; phylum Pseudomonadota; class Gammaproteobacteria; order Burkholderiales; family Burkholderiaceae_C; genus Scleromatobacter. The sequence goes on along the minus strand of JAEKKH010000178.1, from coordinate 16,620 downwards.
CTACACGCGCCAGAGCATGGAGCAGTCGACCAGCGATCTGGCCCAGTTCGGAAACGGCACCGCGGCCCAGGCCGGCAAGACCGACTACGCGGTCGGCGGCTTCTACGGCTACGTGCCGATGGAGGCCCGCCGCAGCAACTACGGCGTGTTCGGCGAGCTGTTGATGCCCATCGCGAAGAAGACGGAGCTCACGGCTTCGGTGCGCTTCGACCGCTACGGCCGCGTCCATAACGAGAAGCCGTTCACGCAGGTCCCCAACGACCTGACGGCGCTGCCGGCCGAGGAAGAAGGCAACAGCTTCAGCCACCCCACCTTCAAGCTGAGCTTCCGCTCGCAACCGGCGGACATGCTGCTGCTGCGCGGCTCCTTCGGCACGGGCTTCAAGGCGCCTTCGATCAACCAGATCGCCGCGCCACTGGCCTTCAGCACCAATACATCCGGTTCCTACGAATGTCCGTTCCCGACCTCCCCCGCCTGCGTGGCGCACGGTCCGGGGCCGGACCAATGGGACCTGATCTCCCTCGGCAACCCGGCGAGCGGCGCCGCGGGCCTGAAGGCGGAGACGTCCAAGCAGTGGACGCTCGGTGGCCGCCTGGAGCCGGTGAAGTCGATCTCGCTGGGCCTCGACTACTGGGCCGTGAAGCTGAAGAACCAGATCCTGTCGGGCATGCCTGAGGGCTACGCGTTCGCCAATGCGCCGGCGCTGAGCAGCCTGTTCGTGGTGCCCTACACGGACCCGGCCGGCTACCAGACGGTGGCCTTGCTGCAGCAGCCGTTCAACGCCGGCAGCGCCAACTACCAGGGCCTGGACTGGGACATCGCCTTGAACACCCGGACGCCGTTCGGCAAGATCACGGCGGATCTCGCCGGCACGCACATGCTCAAGGCCGACTACGAGCTGCCCAGCGGCAAGCAGACCGACCTCGGGCGCTTCGGCGGCGACAACAACGTCACGTTCCGCGACATCTGGCGCCTGGCGCTCGGCCTGGAGTACGGCGACTTCACGCACACGCTCACCGTGAACTACAAGTCGGGCTACGCCGACCAGGCGTTCACGGCCGACTCGTGCAACGTGATCGTGCTCAATGCCGACGGCTCGGAATCGAACAATTGTGCGGCGTACAACGGCCATGTCCGGTCGTACAAGGTCGTCGACTGGCAGACGCGCTGGCAGGCCTCGAAGAACCTGCGCGTCACGTTCGGCATCACCAACCTGTTCGACGAGAAGCCGCCGCTGTCGCTGAAGATCGTGGGTGGCAACCAGGTCGGCTACGACGGCCGCTACGCGGACCCGACGGGTCGCGCGATCGTGGTCGGCGCCAACTACAAGTTCTGATGCCCTGCACGTCGCGGCCGCGCGCCGCGACGACGACGCCCCGGCCGCTCACGCGCCCCGGGGCGTTTTTCATGGTGGGCGCCGCGCGCCGGGACGGGCCCAGGCGCGTGACGCGCGCCCGAGCGAGGTCGGCAGGAGCGCCGCGGGCTGCGGCTCAGGTGCCCAGCGCCTTGACCAGCTTGGCGCCATTGGGCGAGCCCCAGCCCGTGCAGGGATCCCAGCCGGCCTTGGCGCTGTAGCTGCCGTTGTTGCCCGACGTGATGTCGTGCGTGGCGCCCTTGCCGGTGAGCGAGCCGTACAGCAGCGGGTTGAGCAGGCCGACGGGGTGGCCCAGCTTCTGGTTCAGGAGCGCGACCAGGCCCGCCCACAGCGGCGCGACGGCGCTGGTGCCGCCGATGACCAGGTTCTCGCCGTCGACGCGCACCTCGTAGCCGGTGGCCGGATCGGCGTCGCCGGCCACGTCGGGCACGCCGCGGCCGGCCTTGCCGCCCGCGCCGGCCGCCACCGGCACGCCGGCCTTGGCCTGGTACGACGGCAGTGCGAAGAAGCCGCTGACGCCGCCGCCGGTGGCGCTGGTGGTGGCGCCTTCGTTCCACACGACCTCCGACGAGATCTTGCTGGCGCTCGAGGCCAGGAGCTTGGTGCCGCCGCAGGCCAGCACGTTCGGGCTGGAAGAGGGGAAGTCGACGTGGGCCTTGCCGTCGGGGACGCCGTCCGACGAGCCGTTGTCGCCAGCCGCCGCGCAGATCGTCACGCCCATCGCCGCGGCGGCCTGGAAGGCCTGGTCATACTGCGTCATCGCCTGGGCGGTCCAGTTCGATTCGGACGCGCCCCAGCTGATCGAGATCACCGAGGGCTTGTTGATGTCATCGTGCACGGCCTTCGTGATGGCGTCGAGGAAGCCGGCCGTGGTGTTGGGCGCGAAGTAGACGGCGATGGTCGCCTTCGGCGCGACGGCGGCGGCCACCTCGATGTCCAGCATCACCTCGCCGTCCGCGCTGCTGGCGTTGGTCGGGTGGTTCTTCGCGTGGTCGACGAGCACCGACTTCACCTTGGGGGAAGGGATGCCCAGCGACGCGAAGTACGCCGTGATGTCCGCGGGCCGGTAGCCGCCGCCCAGCTCGATGATGCCGATGCACTGGCCCGAGCCGTCGGCGTCCGTGGGGAAGTCGTACAGCCGGGCGAGCGCGGGCGGGGTGAACGCCTTGGCCGGCACCGCGTGCATGCCCAGCACCGGCACGTAGCGCTGGAAGTGCGGCTCGGCGGCGGGACGGTCGTCCAGGCCGAACACGCCCTCGACGATGCCCGCGAGATCTGACGGCACGCTGACCGGGCCGGTGCGGCCGCGGTAGGTGCCTGCCGCGTGCTCGAACTGCTGCAGCTGCACGCCGAAGGCGTCGTTCATCGACTGCGTGCTGCCGGACAGGACCACGCTGCGGCGTGCCTCGTCGGACTCGACCACGCTCAGGCCGTGTGCCTTCGCGAACGCCGCGACGCTGGCGATGTCGTGGGCGTCGGCGCCATGGCTGGCCGCATACTGCGCCCGCGTGAGGTAGCGGCGCTGGCCGGGATGGGTGTCGTCGCCGAGGCCGCTGGCCGACAGCGCGTGCGCCGCCGAGGTCCTTGCGCGCAGGCGCAGCGTCACCTCGATGCGTTCGTCGGGGCGGGCGGGTCCGATGGCGCGGGCGCCTTCCAGCGCCTGGCGTTCGCTACCCGGGATGGTATGTCTGGCCATGGTTCGTTCCTTCGCAACTGGGGTTCGCCGGACCGGCGTCGTCGGATCGTGTCCCTGTGGCAAGCGGCCGTCCAGCCCCTACAAGGTAAAAATGCCTTTCCGGCCTGGGGCTCTCCGGGGCATGGGCGTGCTGTTTGCCGATCGAAACCGTCGATTCGTCGACGCGCCGGCGCGGCATCCCTTGATCCGCGCGACCATGGCCCCACGTAGGCCGCGATACCGTCCCGACTCCGAAAGAGCATGATGTCGGCGGCGCTCCGTCTGAAAGGACATTGAAGATGAAACGCAAGATGCTTCTGGTGGCCGCCTGTGCCGCCGCCCTGTGGTCGGCCGCCGCGATGGCGCTGCCGAGCGTGGACGACGTCTCCGCCGCCGCCCGCTCGGGCGACTATCCCAGGGCCGAATCCATGATGCGCGAGGTGGTCGCGGCCAAGCCGACGAGCGCCAAGGCGCACTACGTCCTGGCCGAGATCCTGTCCAAGGAGCACAAGTTCGACGACGCGGTGGCCGAGGCGCACAAGGCGCGCGAGATCGACCCCGACCTGAAGTTCGCCGGCAAGGATCCGGAGAAGTTCCGCACCTTCGAACGCGAGCTGCAGCGCGAGCAGACGGGCGCCAACACACCCGCGCAGGCCGCGCCGACGCGCGTCGTGCCGGCGCCGGCCGTGCCCCCGGCGCTGCCGCAGGCACCCGCGCCGGCGGCCGCGAGCAGCGGCGGCGGCATTCCCGGCTGGGTCTGGGTGGTCGGCCTGGCGGTCGTCGCGTTCCTGATCTTCCGCGCCGTGACGCGACGCGCGATCGCCAACAACATGGCCACGGCGGGCTACGGCAACGCCGGTGGCTACGGCATGTCCCCGGGCCAGCCCCAACCGGGCTACGGCCCCGGCTATGGCCCGGGCTACGGCCAGGCGCCCGGCAGCGGCCTGCTGCGCACCGGCCTGGCCGCGGCCGGCGGTGTCGCGGGCGGCATGCTGCTCGAGAAGATGCTGGACGATCGCCGCCACGACGACAACGGCGGCAACTACGGCGGTGGCGGCAACCTCGGCGGCGGCGGCAGCTTCAGCGACGCCGACCAGGCCGTGCGCGACCTCGACAACCGCCCGCTCGACTTCGGCTCGGGCGGCAACGACTGGGGCGGTGACGCCGGCGGTGGCGGCGGCGGCTTCGACAGCGGTGGTGGCGGCGGCAGCGACGACGGCGGCGGCTGGTGACCCCTCGATGACACGGGGCCCGCGGGCCCCGTTTTCACGCGTTGGCGCCTACCAGCCCTCGCTGCCGGGCTCTCCCTTGAACGGCCCGGCCACCTCCGGCGTGATCCAGCCGCCGTAGAAGCCGCCCGGCTGCGGCGCGACGCGGGCGCCGCCCACGCGGCAGTCGAGCTCGTGGCAGTAGAACGCGACGGCGTCGCGCAGCAGCTCCGAGCCGGGCAGCGGGTGCGGATAGCTCCACGCCACCCTGGCAAGCCGGCGCTCGCCGTCGACCAGCGACCAGTAGCGCGCCGGCCCCTTCCATTCGCACAGCGAACTGCCCTCGGCCAGCTCCAGCACGCCGGGGGCGATGTCGGCCAGCGGGATGTAGAAGCTCGGCGGATGGGCCGTCTCGAGCGCCCGGATCGCGCGCCGGCTGTGTGCCACCACCCGCGTTCCCCAACGGACGACGACCTCGCGCGGGTCGATCTCCAGCCGCGGCGGGCGCGGATAGTCCCAGACGGACTCGTGGCCCGGCGCGGGCGCGTGCGCGAACGCGGGACGCGCCTGGCCATGCCAGTGCCAATGGACGGGCGGACGGCGCAGCAGGTCGTCGTCCGGCGGAAAAAGGGGCAGCGAGCTCATGGGCCCGAGGTTACAACGGGCGTGTCTCGCGCGTGTTGCCCGCTCAACGGGCGACGGCGACCGGGCTCAGCCAGCGGTGCAGGCAGCGCACCAGCGCCTCGTACGACAGCGGCTTGGCGAGGTAGTCGTCCATGCCGGCGGCCAGGCAGCGCGCACGGTCGCCGGGCATCGCGTGGGCCGTCAGCGCGACGATGACGAGGTGGGCGCCACCCGGCATGGCGCGCAGCGCGCGGGTCGCCTCCAGGCCGTCCATCTGCGCCATCTGGACGTCCATGAAGACGAGATCGAACGCGCTGTCCTCGGCGACATGCGCGATCGCCTCGTGCGCGCTCGCGGCGGGGGTCACCTGTGCGCCGGCCGCCTTGAGGAATTCGCTGGCGATCAGCAGGTTGACCTCGTTGTCCTCCACCACCAGCACGCGACGGCGCGGCCCCGCCAGCGGCGGCAGCTCGGTGTCGGGCGCCTGCCAGGACGCACGCCGCAGGTCGCGGCCGCCCAGTCCGGCGAGGATGGCGTCGAGCAGCGACGAGGGCGTCGCCGGCTTCGTGACGACGCCGGCGAGCGCCGCCTCGCGCAGCCGCTGCTCGAGGTGGGCATGCTCCTGCGCGCTGACCATGATGAACTCGGCCCCGCCCCCCGGCGCACGCTCGCGCATGCGCCGGATCACCTCGAGGCCGTCGATGCCCGGCAGGCTCCAGTCCACCAGCACCAGCTCGTAGCCCTGGCCAGCGGCCTCGGCGCGGGCGAATTCCTCGATGCCGGACTCGGCCCCGGCGTCGCCCTGCACGGCGATGTCGAACGATCCGAGGATCTCGCAGATCGCGGCCAGCGAGCTGGCGTTGTCGTCGACCACCAGCGCGCGCATGCCGCTCAGCGCGTGCCAGGGCTTGCGGACCTCGCCCTCGTGCCCGGCCACGGGCTCGCGCAACGGCAACGCGAAGCGGAAGCTGCTGCCGGCCATGAGCGTGCTCTCGACCTGGATGCTGCCACCCATGAGGTCGACCAGGTGCTTGCTGATCGCCAGGCCCAGGCCGGTGCCGCCGAAGCGGCGCGCCATCGAGTCGTCGCCCTGGCGGAACGGCTGGAACAGCTGCTGCATCTGCTGCTCGCTCATGCCGATGCCGGTGTCGCGCACGGTGAAGCGGACCTCCAGGCGCCCGGCGGGCATGTCGGCGAGCGTGGCCTCGATGACCACCTCGCCCGCGGCCGTGAACTTGACGGCGTTGCCGGCGATGTTGATCAGCACCTGCTCGAGACGCACCGCGTCGCCGACGAGCCGGTTGGGCACGTCCGGCGCGCGCCGCATCACCACCTCGAGCGGCTTGTCGCGCATGAGGGGCGCGAGCAGGTTGGCCACGCGCTGCAGCAGCTCGTCGAGCACGAACTCGGAGTGCTCCAGCGCGAGCTTGCCGGCCTCGATCTTGGAGAAGTCCAGCACGTCGTTGACGATGTGCAGCAGCAACCGGCCGGCGTCGTCCAGGCGGCCGAGGTAGTCGCGCTGGGTGTCGGAGACCGGCGTCTTCTGCAGCAGCGTCGTCATCCCGAGGATGGCGTTCATCGGCGTGCGGATCTCGTGGCTCATGTTGGCCAGGAACGCCGCCTTGGCGCGCGAGGCTTCGCCGGCGGCCTGCACGGCGACGGTGAGCTGCTCCGTGCGCCTGTCGACGGCGGCCTCCAGGCCCTCGGTGGCGTGCAGCAGGTCCCGGCGCATCGACTCCTGCGCGGCGGCGGTGTCGGCCACTTCCTGCCAGGGGCTCGTCACCTGCACCGGGCGCTCCAGGTCGAGCCGGCCGATGCGATCGCTCTCCTGGGCAAGCTGGCGCAGCGGGCGCGCGAAGCGCCGCGCCGCGCTCAGCGCCGCGGCGGCCGTGAGCAGCAGGGTGACCAGCAGGATGGCGGCCAGCGTCGTCCATTGGGTCGCGCCGAGCAGGGCGAAATCCGACTCCGGCGCCAGCACCACCACGTGCAGCGACGCCCGCCCGCGCAGCGCCACGCGCGAGAAGTTCGCCAGCCACGCCTGGCCGCCGGCCTGCACCTGCAGCGCCGCGCCCGGCGGCGAACCCTGCGCACGCCAGCGATCGAACGCGGCCACGAGGGCGGGCTGGCCGAGTGCGGCAACCGGCTGCAGCGCCAGCGCGGCGGCACGTGCCTCGGCGGCCGCGGCCACGCCGCCCGGCAGGCCGACGAGCCGGCCGTCGTCGGTCAGCACCGCCGCGAAACCGTGCGCGCTCACCGCCAGGCCGCGCGTGAAGCGGGAGATGTCGTCGAGCGTGAGGTCGGTCGTGCTGGAGTCGACGCGGCCGTCAGGGGCCGTCCACTGCACGACGGCCGACAGCCCGGGCTGGCCGGTCGACCGGAAGGTGAACGGGGCCGTCCAGACGACTTCCGCCCCGGGCGGGTTCTCGTGCACCTGCACGAACCAGGGACGCTTGCGGGCGTCGTAGTCGCTGGCGGCGGTGCTGCGCTCGACGAGGCGGCCGTCCAGTGTCCAGGTGGCGTCGACTTCGACCCCGGGATGCGCCCGGGGATCGGTCGAGCGCGTCCGGAACAGGCCGGCGCCGGCCTTGCGCAGCAGCACCTCGCGGCCGGAATCGTCGGCGATCGTCACGGACGACACGGCCGGCTCGTGCATCAGTTCGGCGCCGAGCAGGCGGACGATGCCCGCCTCGTCGGCGTTGGACATCAGGCCCAGCGCGCCCCAGTCGCGACGCAACCGGGCGATGGTGTCGACGCGCTTGAACAGCGCCGACAGGGCGGTGTCGAGCTCGCGCGTGGAGCGATCGAGCTCCGCCCGCGCCACCGCCCGCCGCGCCGGTTCGACCAGCAGGCTCTGGACGCCGGCGAAGGCCAGCGCCAGCGACAGCGCGGCGACGGCCAGCGAGGAGGCCAGCAGGCTCCTGCCGATGGGGACGAGGCGGCGCGGCCGCCCGGCGCTCCCGGAAGCAATCGTCATCCATCCTCCCCGATCGACGCCGGCGCAGGCGACGGCGCGGGCACGGACGCCAGCCCGAACCGGAGCAGGCCGACTGTCGAGTCTAGGCCCTGCTCGCCGCCGCGGCCGGGCGCCCGGTCCCCTAATTTCGGGACTTGCGCGACGAGCGGGGCACAAAGGCACAGAATCGCCCATCAACTTCGCCATCGGCTCGCCGAAGACTCCAGGCAAGCCCCTGCCCGATCGCAGGCGCGCCAGGAGGGTCGCGCCGCGCCAACGACAAGCATCGACAAAGCGCCCATGACGCCTGTGCATCCGGTCGTCGCCTTCGCCCGCCGCCTCGCCGACGGCTGGTGGCGCTCGGGCATGCTCGCCGTCTACACCGACGAGGATCGCGACTCCGCGCAGATCCGCGCCGCGCACCTCGGCGCCGTGATCCGGCTGACGCCGTTCACGATGGCGGCCAACTTCCTCAACGGCGCGCTGGTGGTCTGGGCCTACCGCGACAACCGGCCCGCGGGCATGTGGGCCTGGCTCGCGGCGCTGTACGCGCTGTGCCTGATGGCGCTGGTCGGCTGGTGGCGCGGACGCCGCCGCGTGCGCACGATGGCCACGCCGGCCGCGATCCGCCATGCCAACGTGCACGCCAACCTGCCGGCGCTGGTGTGGGCGATCCTGCCCATCCTCTGGTTCGCGCATGCGCAGCCGCAGCAGCAGATCCTGGTCGTGGCGCTCGTCACGGGCATGCTGGCGGCCGGCGCCTTCGTGCTGAGCCCGCTGCCGGTGGCGGCGACCTGGTTCGTCGCGATCTTCGCCTCCGCCGGCGTCGTCGCCTGCTGGCTCACGGGCGACCGCCTCTTCGTGGCGGTGGGTTGCCTGCAGACGATCTATGCGCTGGTCGTCGTGCTGGGCACGCTGGCGATGTCGCGCAAGGCGACGGCGCTGCTGAAGTCGCAGGCCGAGGCCAAGCGCCAGGAACGCGTGATGGCCGTGCTGCTGCACGACTTCGAGCAGAACGCCGCGGAGGCCCTGTGGGAGACGGCGCGGGACGGCTGCGTGGCGCACCACTCGCCGCGGCTGTCCGCGCTGCTCGGGGTCGACGAGGCGGTGCTGCGCCAGCGCCCGTTCCTCGAGATCCTGGCCCGCATCGGCGTGGATGTCGCACCGCTGCGCGCCGCGCTGGAGGCCGAGCGTCCGTTCAAGGACCTGCGGCTGTCGGCGAGGGTGCCCCAAGGCGCCAGGCATTGGGCCATCAACGGCAAGCCGCTGGACGACGACGAAGCCCGCATCGTCGGGTGGCGCGGCGTGATCGCCGACGTCACGGAGCAGGTCATGGCGCAGGAGCGGCTGCAGCACCTCGCGCACACCGACTCGCTGACGGGCCTGGCCAACCGCTTCACGCTGCACGGCGCGCTGCGCGCGGCGATCGCGCAGCAGCGGCTGGTCGCGCTGCTGGCGCTGGACCTCGACCACTTCAAGCTGGTCAACGACACCCACGGCCACGCCGCCGGCGACCAGCTCCTGCAGCACGTGGCCGCGCGCCTGCTGGCCTGCCGCCGCCCGCCCGACCTGGTCGCGCGACTGGGCGGCGACGAATTCGCCGTGCTGGTGCTGGACGACGACGCCGGGGCAGTCGATGTCGATGCGCTGTCGCAACGCCTGATCGACGTGCTGGAGGAGCCGGTGGACGTCGGCGGGCGCGCGACGCGGGCGTCGGCCAGCATCGGCGTCGCGCGCCCGTCACGCGCGGGCGACGCCGCCGTCAGCGCCGACGACCTGCTGGTGCACGCCGACATCGCGCTGTACGCCGCCAAGAAGGCCGGCCGCGGCCGCCACGAGACGTATTCGTCGGACCTCGGCGACCGCAACCGCCGCAGCGTGACGATCGAGCAGGAACTGCGCCAGGCGATCCAGCGCGGCGAGCTGGAACTGCACTGGCAGCCCAAGGTCGACATCGAGTCCTCGCGCCTGGTCGGCGCCGAGGTGCTGCTGCGCTGGCGCCACGCGCAGCTGGGCAGCGTCGCGCCGATCGAGTTCATCCCGATCGCCGAGCGCTCCGGCGTCATCCGCGAGATCGGCATGTGGGTGCTGCGCCAGGCCTGCGCCGTGGCGGCCAGCGCGCTGCCCGGGCTGGTCATCTCGGTCAACGTGTCGCCGGCGCAGCTGCACGACGACGCGTTCATCGACTGCGTGCGCGACTCGCTGCGCGCCAGCGGGCTGGATCCGGCGCGGCTCGAGCTCGAGATCACCGAGTCGGTGTTCATCGACGACGTCGAGGGCGCGCTGCAGCGCCTGCACGCCCTGCGCGCACTGGGCGTGCGCGTCGCGCTCGACGACTTCGGCACCGGCTATTCGTCGCTCGCCTACCTGCGACGCTTCCCGTTCGACACGCTCAAGATCGACCGAGCGTTCGTCAACGAGCTGATGAACGCGATCGACACGCGCGCCATCGTGCAGATGATCGCGCAGCTGGCCGTCACCTTGAACATGCGCACCGTCGCCGAGGGCGTCGAGTCGCCCGCGCAGCTGAGCGCCGTGACGGCCGTCGGCTGCGACGAGATCCAGGGCTGGCTCGTCTCGCCGGCGTGCCCGCTCGACGAGTTCCTGGCCTTCCGCAAGGGCTGGGCGCACAAGCCGCTGGCGCTCGTCGAACAGGTAAGGGCGCTGGGAGCGGTCCAGCCCACGTAAAATCGCCGCTTTCCGATTCCAACGAGGGTGCCGGCGGTGGCGATGTTCTGGTCGGTGTGTGTGGTGCTGCTCGCGTACCTGCTCGGGTCGCTGAGCTTCGCGGTGATCGTCTCGCGGGCGATGCGCCTGGACGATCCACGCTCCTACGGCTCGGGCAACCCCGGCGCCACCAACGTGCTGCGCAGCGGCAACAAGCTCGCGGCCATCCTCACGCTGCTGCTGGATGCGGTCAAGGGTGTCGCGGCCGTGCTGATCGCGCGCTTCCTGGCCGAGCGCCTGGGCTACGGCGACGGCGTGGTGGCGCTGGCGGGCCTCGCGTCCTTCCTCGGCCATCTGTATCCCATCTTCTTCCGCTTCCAGGGCGGCAAGGGCGTGGCGACGGCGGCCGGCGTGCTGCTGGCGCTGAACTGGGTGACCGGCCTCGCCTGCCTGGCGACCTGGCTCGTGATCGCCGTGCTCACGCGCTACTCGTCGCTCGCCGCGCTGGTCACGGCGGTGCTCGCCCCCGTCTGGTTCCATTTCATGCACGGCGACTCACAAGTCGTCGGCGCAGTGGCCGTCATGAGCGTGCTGCTGGTCTGGCGTCACCGCAGCAACATCACCAAGCTGTTGAACGGGACCGAATCCAAGCTGGGTGGCAAGGCGAAGAAGCCTTCCGACTCCGCGACCTGAACAACATCACCCCGAGAAAATTCCCATGAGCGAAATCAAGCGATTCGACGTCGGCCAGCGCATGTCCGAGATGGCCGTGCACGGCGGCGTCGCCTACCTGGCCGGACAGGTGGCCTCCGACGCCAGCCTCGACGCGCAGGGCCAGACGGCCAACGTGCTGGCGCAGGTCGACGCGCTGCTGGCGCGCGCCGGCACCGACAAGTCGCGCATCCTGATGGCGCAGATCTTCCTGGCCGACGTGGCCGACTTCGCGGCGATGAACGCCGCGTGGGATGCCTGGGTCGCCGGCGGCAACACGCCGCCGCGCGCCACGGTCGAGGCGAAGCTCGCCAAGCCGGAATGGAAGGTCGAGATCGTCGTGAAGGCGGCGGTCTAGCTCGTCACGAGACCGAGCAGGGCTGGATCACCCCGGCCCTCGCGCACCAGCAGCGGCTCCTCGCTGGTGAGGTCGACCACCGTGGTCGGCTCCATCGGGCAGGCGCCGGCGCAGACGATGGCCTGGATGCTCTTCTCGAAGCGCCGGCGGATCTCGTCGGTGTCGTTCAGGGGTTCCGTCTCCCCGGGGGGGATCAGCGTGGTGGCCAGCAGCGGCTGGCCCAGTTCCTCGAGCAGGGCCTGCAGCACCTTGTGGTCGGGCACGCGCAGGCCGATGGTGCGGCGCGACGGATGCGATACCCGGCGCGGTACTTCCTTGGTCGCGTCGAGGATGAACGTGAACGGGCCCGGCGTCGCGTTCTTGAGCATGCGGTACTGGCGGTTGTCGACCCGCGCGTAGTTCGCGAGCTCCGACAGGTCGCGGCATAGCAGCGTCAGGTGGTGTTTCTCGTCGACACCGCGCACCCGGCGCAGGGCCTCGACGGCGTCCTTGTCGTCCAGGTGGCAGACCAAGGCGTAGCTCGAGTCGGTGGGCACCGCCGCCAGGCCGCCGTCGTGCAGGATCTGCGCGGCCTGGCGCAGCAGCCGCAGTTGCGGGTTGTCGGGATGGACGTCGAAGAACTGTGACATGGATGCATTGTCAACGCGCGACCCGTCCGCGGCGATGACAGTGACTATTCGGGCAGCACGTCGACCGCGGCGGCTGGCGTCGAGGCGCCCGGACGGCGCAGGTTGAGCGCAGCCGAACTCGCGCCGCAGGCCGCGATCACGGCCATGCCGACCCAGGCCCAGTGGTCGGGCACGTGGCGGAAGAAGATCCACGCGATCAGCGCGGCGAACGCGATCTGCACGTAGACGAAGGGCATCAGCGTGGCCGTGCGCGCCTTGCCGAGGGCCAGGATCAGGAACAGGTGGCCCACGGTGCCGAACAGGCCGCACACGCCCATCAGCGCCCACGCGCTGGCCGGCAGGCGGCGCGCCAGCGCGAGGCTGTCGTCCAGGCCGTTCACCGACGCGGCCACGAGCAGCACGGGCCACAGCACGACGCTGCCGACGAAGCCCGTCCAGAAGTGGGTGGTGGACGGATCCTCGGTGCCGGAAAGCCGGCTCGTCAGCACCTGGAAGCTCGCGTACGCGAACGCGCCCGCCAGCGGCAGCGCGACGACCCAGCCGAACGCGCCGGAGCCGGGGCGGATCACCACGAGCGCGCCCGCGAAGCCGCCAGCCACCAGCATCCAGCGCAGGCGCGAGACCGATTCGCGCAGCACGGTCGCGGCCAGCAGCGTCACCACCAGCGGCGTCAGCATGTTGATGGCCGTGTACTCGGGCACCGGCATGGAGCGCACCGCGAAGAACGAGCAGAAGCTGGTGGCCAGCAGCAGGCCGCCGCGCAGCCACTGGAAGCGCGGATGCGCCGAGGCGAAGCCCGCGCGCCCGCGCGGCGCGAGCGCGATGGCCATCACCCCGGCCTGGATCGTGTAGCGCAGCGTCATGATCAGCAGCACCGGCACGCCCCAGCGGCCGTCCGGCTGGCTGAGGCCGCGCGCGGTGGAGTCGAGCGACGCGAAGCACGCCGCGGCCAGCAGGATCAGCGCGACGCCTTGCAGCGGGTGCGCATGGACGGCGCCGCGCGCGCTCACGGCGCGACCGGCTTCGCGCGCAACTCGTCCTCGGTCCAGCGCGACCACACCGGCGTCAGGCGCAGCGACAGCGCGAGCGGTGTCGGCTGCAGGCCGAGGTCGAGCCGGCTCTCGTGCGGATCGTGGAAATCGCTGCCGCGCGAGGCGAGCAGGCCGAACTCGAGCGCCATGTCGGTGTACTTGGCGATGTCGCCGGCGTGGTGGCTGCCGGTGACGACCTCGATGGCCTCGCCGCCATGGGCCTGGAATTCGGAGAACAGCGCGTATTCCTCGGTGGGCGTGAACTTGTAGCGGCCCGGATGCGCGATCACCGCCACGCCGCCGGCGGCGCGGATCCAGCGCACGGCGTCGCCCAGCCTGGCCCAGCGGTGCTCGACGTAGCCCGGCTTGCCCTCGGTGAGGTAGCGTCCGAACACGCTGCGCATGTCGGGTGCGACGCCGCTGGCCACGAGGAAGCGGCCGAAGTGCGTGCGCGAGACGAGCAGCGGGTTGGGCGCGAACTTCATCGCGCCTTCGTAGGCGCCCCGGATGCCGACCTGCGCGAGGCCGTCGCCCATCTGCCTGGCGCGCTCCTCGCGGCCGGCGCGCACGTCGGCGATGCCGGCGGCGAGCTCCTCGTTGGCCGGGTCGATGCCCAGGCCGACGATGTGCACCGTGGTGCCGGCGAACGTGACGGAGATCTCCACGCCGTCGAGGAAGGGCAGTCCGACGCGCTCGGCCGCGGCGCGCGCGGCGGGCAGGCCGGCGAGTTCGTCGTGGTCGGTCAGCGCCCACAGCTCGACGCCGTTGGCCTTCGCCCGCGCCGCCAGCGTGGCCGAGTCCAGCGTGCCGTCCGAGGCGGTCGAATGGCTGTGGAGGTCGGCGTTGAGATCGTGCTGCACTGTCGCCATTTTAGCGAGGGGCGCTTGCCCTCGTCCGCGCCGCTGGAAAGCGCGGCGTGGCGCATCCTCTACCATGGCGTCGCGCACACGCCGTGCGCGCCACCGTTGCACGATGCAAGGACTCCATCTCATCGCCGACCTGCGCGACTGCGCGGGCCCCACGCGGCTCGACGACGAGGCCGCGCTCGCCGTGCTGTGCCTGGACGCCGTGGCCCGCGCCGGACTGCGCGCGGTCGGCAGCCTGTTCCACCCGTTCACTGGCCCCGACGGCAGCCCGCAGGGCGTCACCGGCGTGGTGCTGCTGGTGGAGTCGCACCTGGCCGTGCACACATGGCCCGAGCTGCGCAGCGTGACGGCCGACGTCTACGTGTGCAACGTCGGCGCCGACAACACGGCGCGTGCCGAGGCGGTGATGGCGCGGCTGCTGGACGCCTTCGGCCCGCGCGAGCCGCGCGTGCAGCGCGTGCGGCGCGGCTGATCCGCGCCGGCGTTCAGCGCCGGGGCCAGGTCTCGAAGAAGCGCGTCTTCGCGGCCGCGTAGGCGGCGTCGCCCTGCGCGGCGGCGCCGGCCTTGGCGGCGTTCAGGCGCCCGAGCAGGGCGGCGTCGGCGCGCAGCGCGTCGCGCACCCGCATCAGCGATTCGTGGCCGGAGCCGGTCTCGATCAGGTGCAGCGTGACCGCCAGCGCGGCACAGGGCATCGCCAGCGCGGCATGGCGGTCGGCGGCGTCCGCCTGCGAGCGCTGCAGGCAGCCGGCCTCGACGAGCACGCCGAGCGCCTCGTCGAACGCGCCCCGCGGCACGGCGACGCAGACGTCGACGCCGCCGCGCGAGTGCGCGCCCGCGACGGCCGTGGCGCCCACGTGCTCGATGCGCGCATCGGGCAGGATGGACGTCAGCAGCAGCTCGGCATCTTCGTACGCCGCGTCCGCGGCGGGCTGGCAGTGGCCGGGCGCGAGCAGCGCGATGGGCTCGCGGGTGTCGGCCTCGAGGCGCATGTCGTGGACGGCGGGGAAGGCCAGGCTCATGGGAAGAGGGCGGCGCATGGCGCGCCAGGCTGGGATGGCCCGGATTCTCCCTCGCGCATGACGCCCCGCCATCGGCGCTGACCCGGGGGCGCGTCGTCAATGCGGCGCCGGCCTCCTCAAGGCCAGGACCACGACGGCGCCCAGTGCCATCAGCGCGGCCAGCATCTCGAGTCCGGCGTCGGTCGAGTGTGTCGCGTCCTTGATCAAACCGATGATCCACGGCATCGCGAAGCCGGCGAGGTTGCCCACCGAGTTGATGAACGCGATGCCCACCGCCGCCGCCGCGCCGCCGAGGATCGCGGTCGGGTTGCTCCAGAAGACCGGCAGCGCCGACATGATGCCCATCGTGCAGATCGTCAGGCCGGCCATGGCCAGCATCACGTCGGCATGGAATGCGACGCTGATCAGCAGGCCGGCGGCGCCCGCCAGGCTCGATACGGCGGTGTGCCAGCGGTACTCCTGGCGCTTGTCCGCGTTGCGCGCGACCAGGATCATCGCCACGACGCCGAACGCCCACGGCACCGCGCTGACGAAGCCCACTCGCAGCGGATCGCTGACGCCCATCGCCTTGATGAGGGTGGGCAGCCAGAACGACACCCCGTACAGCCCGGACACCACCGTGAAGTACACGAACGCGAGCAGCCACACCTTCGCATTGCCCAGCACGCCGGCCATGCTGCCGTCGGACTTGCGCGATTCCTCGGCGGCGATGTCGCGCGCGATCAGCTCGCGCTCCTCCGAAGTGAGCCACTGCGCGTTCTTCACGCGATCCTCGAGGTAGAACCAGGCGAGCACGCCCAGCAGCAGCGAGGGCAGCGCCTCGAGCAGGAAGAGCCACTGCCAGCCCTTCCAGCCGTTGAGGCCGTCCAGCGAATGCAGGATCCAGCCGGACGCCGGGCCGCCGACGATGCCCGCCACCGCGACCGCCGTGAGGAACAGCGACGTCGCCTTGCCGCGGCGCGCGGCCGGGAACCAGTACGTCAGGTACAGGATGATGCCCGGGAAGAAGCCGGCCTCGGCGACCCCCAGCAGGAAGCGCACGGCGTAGAAGCCGACCGCCGAAGTGACGAACATCGTCGCCGCCGACAGCAGCGCCCACGTGACCATGATGCGCGCGATCCAGCGACCCGCGCCCACGCGGTGCAGCAGCACGTTGCTGGGGATCTCGAAGATGAAGTAGCCGATGAAGAAGATGCCCGCGCCGAATCCGTAGACCGAGTCGCTGAACTGCAGGGCCTGCTGCATCTGCAGCTTCGCGAAGCCGACGTTGACGCGGTCGAGATAGGCCGCGATGTAGCACAGGAACAGCAGCGGGATCAGCCGCCAGGCGACCTTGCGGTAGACCGCGTCGGCGACCGAATCGACCTGGCCCGGCTGCCCCTGCGAGGGCGCGGTGATGCTGTTCATCGAACGTCTCCTGTTCTTGTGCCGCCCGCGATCCTGCGGCCGGCGATGCGCTGTGGGCAGCGGGGAAACACCCATTCTGCCGGGGTCAGGTCTTGAA
>JAEKKH010000398.1 GCA_019510465.1 Burkholderiales bacterium | reverse complement strand
ACGGCCAACCGCGAGGTGTCCAAGATGCTGAGGGAGCAGTCGTTATGAAAGCCTTCGTCCTGTCCCTGCTGATGGCCAGCGGCATCGCCGCGGCGCAGACGCCGCCATCGCCGCCCGCGGCGCCCACAGCCCCCACAGCCCCCACAGCGCCGCCGGCGCCGCCCGCGCCGCCGGCCCTGCCCTCCGAGCCCGGCCGCATCTACGCCCCCGGCGCCTTCGACCGCCTGGAGCTGGCCGGCGCGGCGCGCGTCGTCGTCGTCCAGGGCGAGCGCGACCAGGCCTTCATCGCCGGCGACGCCGAGGCGCAGCGGAATGTGGAGGTCGAACTGGCCGACCGCCAGCTCGTCATCCGTCCGGCCGGCGGCTGGAAGTTCTGGCACAGCGGCAAGCTCTTCGTGCAGGTGGAGATGCGCCAGTTGCGCGCGCTGTCGGTGTCCGGCGCCAGCGACGTGCACGCACCCGGGCCGCTTCGCTGTGACCAGCTCAAGCTCAGCATCAGCGGCGCCGGCGTCGTGCGGCTGGACCAGCTGCAGGCCCACCAGCTCGCCTTCTCCATCTCCGGCGCCGGCGACGGCCACCTCGGCGGCCGCGTCGACGACCTCGCGCTGCAGATCTCCGGCAAGGGCAAGGTCATCGCCGACCGCCTGCAGGCCCAGCGCGCTCGCGTCAGCGTCAGCGGCATCGGCAATGTGCTGCTGTGGGTGACGGACGACCTCTCCGCCCACATTTCCGGCATCGGCTCGGTCGACTACTACGGCAACCCCAGCGTGCAGCGCTCGGTGTCGGGCATGGGGTCCATCTCGGCCAAGGGCGAGAAGCGCTGAGCCCCTCGTCCAAGGAATACCTTGGCCGGTCCCCCGTGGGGACGGCGCTGCTTGCCGGATCGACCGACAAGCACATCGCCAGGAGGGCCGGCTTGGGAGCGGCCCGGCGCTCGGCCCGAAAGAGCGACTGAACTGTCAGTTTTGGGGTTGCGCCGGCGGCGGCGCCGCATTCCACTGCCGGGCTGCAAAGGCCGGAGGAAACCGCATGTCGAACGCCGTCAAGCTCATCAGCCCCTACGAACTGGGTGGGAACGACCCTTTCCCCATCGGCGACTACGGCCAGCGCTTGCTGGCACAGGGCGACTCGTGGTTCTCCATCGGCGCCATCCCGCCGTTCAAGACCACCAATGTGCTGGACGAACTCCAGCTGCGGCGCTGGGCCGTGGCGGTGAATTGCGCGGCACCCGGCGCGGTGCTGCGGCGCATGACGGACACGGTGCGAGCGCCGCAGTTCGTGAACCTGCTGCGCGGCACTCTCGCCTGGCAATGGAGCGCCATCCTGGTCTCCGGGGGGGGCAACGACCTCATCGAAGCCATCGGCGCGCCGCCCAGCGCGCCTCGCAAGCAGCGGCTGCTGCTGACGCCCGCCGAGCGCGGCCCAGCCGGCGATGCAGCGAGCTATCTCAGCGACGAGGGCTGGCAGACCTTCAGCACTTACCTCGGCGCCGTCTTCGCCGGATTGCTGGACCTGCGCGACAGCGGCATCAACCAGCAGACGCCGCTGCTGCTGCACAACTACGCGCTGCTGCGGCCGCGCCCCGCGCCGGCGGGTGCGGGCTTCGGCCCCTGGCTGCAGCCGGCGCTGGTCGCTTTCGAGGTGCCCGACAACGTCTGGCTGGCCATCGGCGAGCTGCTGATGAAGAAGCTGGGCCAACTGCTGCTGGATCTGGCGGCGCAGCGCGCCCTCTCGCATCCGGGCGCCGGTGCCATCCAGATCATCGACAGCCAGGCCGCCAACCTCGTGCTGGCGGACGCCGGCAGTGCGGGCGCGTCGGGTGACTGGGCCAACGAGATCCACCCCACGCGCGACGGCTA
>JAEKKH010000288.1 GCA_019510465.1 Burkholderiales bacterium | reverse complement strand
CGATGACTGGCTTCGGCCAGAACGCGGCGGCGATCGTCGCAACGCCTTCGGCCACCTTGTCGACGTAGAAGCCGCGCGGGGAAGCATGGCCGCGCGCTACCGACTCCACGGCCTTCTTCAGGTCGACGTCGATGTTGGGATAGTCGAGGATCGCCTTCGGGTGGACGCCGATGTTGTTGTTGATGATGAACTCGAGGCGCGCCAGGCCGACGCCCGAGTTGGGCAGCTGCGAGAAGTTGAACGCGAGCTGCGGGTTGCCCACGTTCATCATGATCTTGATGGCGCTGTAGGGCATCTCGCCGCGCACCACCTCGCTGACCTCCGTCTCCAGCAGGCCGTCGTAGACGAAGCCCGTGTCGCCTTCGGAGCAGACCACCGTGACCAGCGCGCCGTCGTGCAGCACGTCGGTGGCGTCGCCGCAGCCGACCACGGCCGGGATGCCCAGCTCGCGCGCGATGATGGCCGCGTGGCAGGTGCGCCCGCCGCGGTTGGTGACGATGGCGCCGGCGCGCTTCATCACCGGCTCCCAGTTCGGGTCGGTCATGTCGGCCACGAGCACGTCGCCGGGCTGGACCTGGTCCATCTCGGAGACGTTGCGGCACACGCGCACGGGGCCGGTGCCGATCTTCTGGCCGATCGCGCGGCCTTCGACCAGCACGGTGCCCGAGCCCTTGAGCTTGTAGCGGTGCTCGGCCCGGCTGGCGGCGTTGCTCTTGACCGTCTCAGGACGCGCCTGGAGGATGTAGATCAGGCCGTCGCCGCCGTCCTTGCCCCACTCGATGTCCATCGGCCGGCCGTAGTGCTTCTCGATGATCATCGCGTACTTCGCGAGCTCGACGACGTCGGCGTCGTTCAGCGAATAGCGGTTGCGCTGTTCCGGCGGCGTGTCGACGGTGCGCACCAGCCTGCCGTCCCTGGCCTTCTCCTCGGCCGACGCGAACTCCATGCGGATCAGCTTGGAGCCCAGCGTGCGGCGGATGATGGGAGACCTGCCGGCCGCCAGCGCCGGCTTGTGGACATAGAACTCGTCGGGATTGACGGCGCCCTGCACCACCGTCTCGCCCAGGCCGTAGCTGGCCGTGATGAAGACGACGTCGGTGAAGCCGCTCTCGGTGTCGAGCGTGAACATGACGCCGGCGGCGCCGAGGTCGGAGCGCACCATGCGCTGCACGCCGGCCGACAGCGCGACCTCCGCGTCGGCGTAGCCCTTGTGCACGCGGTAGCTGATGGCGCGGTCGTTGTACAGCGAGGCGAACACCTCGCGCATCTTGTGCAGGACGGCGTCGATGCCGACGACGTTGAGGAAGGTCTCCTGCTGGCCGGCGAAGGACGCGTCGGGCATGTCCTCGGCCGTGGCCGAGGAGCGCACCGCGAACGAGGCGTTCGGGTCGCTGGCGGACAGGCGCGCGAACTCCTCGCGCACGCCCTTTTCGAGCTCCGGCGGGAACGGCGCATCCTCGATCCACTGGCGGATCTGGCGGCCGGCCTCGGCCAGCGCGCGCACGTCATCGGTGTCGAGCGACTTCAGGCGCGCGGCGATGCGCTCCGTCAGGCCGCCGAACTCCAGGAATTCGCGGAACGCGTGCGCGGTGGTGGCGAAGCCGCCGGGGACGCGGACGCCCGTGGTGGCCAGCTGGCTGATCATCTCGCCGAGGCTGGCGTTCTTGCCGCCGACGATGTCGACGTCGGTGTTCCTCAGCTCCTCGAATGGAATGACCAGTCGGGTGGCCAGTGCGGGGTTGGACATGAAAAAACTCCTTGATGATGGAAAACCGGGCTCCGGCCGTCCACGCGCCCGCAGGGCACGGCGATCCATGAATGCACGTCGACCACGTGTTGTTCGAGTTGTCGGTCGAGGCAGGCCATGGAAACGGGACGTCCGGAAGATTTATGGTTCAGTTGACCGGGATTCTACGGAGGATCTGCCTATCATCGGGTAGGACAGACGCCCTAACGCCGCCAAGGCGAGCTTGACAAATGCCCAATCGCACCGTTTTCTTCATTTCCGACGGCACCGGGATCACCGCCGAGACCTTCGGCAGCTCCATCCTGGCCCAGTTCCCGGGCAAGCCGCGCAAGGTGCGCCGGCCGTTCATCGACACGGTCGACAAGGCGCTCGGCGTCGTCGAGGAGATCAACCGCACGGCCGGACTGGAAGGCAGGAAGCCCATCGTCTTCCTCACGATGGCCACCGAGGACGTGCGCGACATGATCGCCGGCCCGTCCTGCGCCGGCATCGTGATGGACATGTTCCGCACCTTCGTGGAACCGCTGGAACGCGAGTTCGGCATGAAGTCCAACCACCGGGTGGGCCGGTTCTCGGACGCCGCCAAGAGCGAGGAATACAACGAGCGCATCGAGGCGATCAACTTCTCGCTGGCGCACGACGACGGCCAGTCGGCCAGGAACCTGGCGTCGGCCGACGTGATCCTGGTGGGCGTCAGCCGCTGCGGCAAGACGCCCACGACGCTGTACCTGGCGATGCAGCACGGCATCAAGGCCGCCAACTACCCGCTGATCCCCGAGGACTTCGAGCGCGGCCAGCTGCCCTCCTCGCTCGCGCCGTTCAAGGCCAAGTGCTTCGGCCTGACGATCGATCCCGAGCGCCTGACGCAGATCCGCAACGAGCGCCGTCCCAACAGCAAGTACGCCGCCCTCGACAACTGCCGCTACGAGGTGCGCGAGGCCGAGGCGATGATGAAGCGCAACGGCATCTCGTGGCTGTCCTCCACCCACAAGTCGATCGAGGAGATCGCGGCGACCATCCTGCGCGACATCCGCCCCGACAAGCTCATCTACTGACGCCGCGCATGGTCGACCTGCTGCGGTCCTCGTCCGGCGCCCTGCCCCACGTCGCGCTGGAGGCGCTGGCCTACCTCGTGGCGTCGCGGACGTATTGGTCGGTCGCGCGCACGCAGCCGCGGCCGGCGCGCGCGACGGACCGCTGGCTGCTGGTGGCCTGCGCCATCGCCGGCGCGGCCCTCGGCAGCAAGGGCCTGCACGTGCTGGAGCACCTGCCGACGCTGTGGCGGCAGGGCGCCGCCGCGGACTGGCTGGGCGGCAAGTCCGTGCTCGGCGGGCTGATCGGCGGCACGCTGGCCGTGGAGGCCGGCAAGCGCGCCATCGGCTGGCGGCCGTCGACGGGCGACGCCTGGGTGCCGGCCATCGCGATCGGATTGATCATCGGGCGCGCGGGCTGCCAGGTCTCCGGCCTCTGGGACCAGACCTACGGCACGCCCACCGCCCTGCCCTGGGGCTGGGACTACGGCGACGGCATGCCGCGCCATCCGGTGGCCTTCTACGAGATGGCGCTGGTCGCCCTCGCGTGGCTGGGCGTGGCCCGCTGGCGCGTGCGGGCGCCGGGCGCGCGCTTCTCCGCCTTCCTCGCCGCCTATTGCGCGATCCGCCTGGTGCTGGAATTCCTCAAGCCACCGTTCGGCCCGCCCACGGCCGCGGAACTGGCGGGCACGCTGCCCGTGGCCCGCTACGCCGGTCTGAGCGCCATCCAGTGGACCGCCCTCTTCGGCCTGGCCGGCTATCTGGCCATGCTGCGCCACCGCCTGCGTCCCGCCCGCGCCTGAACCCCATGCCCAAGCTGCGCCCCTACCTGTACTACGACCACGTCGTCTCGCTGTGCGAACACTGCCTGCGCCGCATCGAGGGCAAGCAGGTGATCCAGGACGGCCGCGTCTGGCTGCACAAGTGGTGCCCGCAGCACGGCGCGTCCAAGGTGCTGCTGGCCAGCGACGCCGACTACTGGCGGCGCGCCCGCGAGGTCTACCTGAAGCCGCCGGAGATGCCGGCGCGCTTCAACACCGAGATGCACTGGGGCTGTCCCTACGACTGCGGCCTGTGCCCCGACCACATGCAGCATTCCTGCCTGACCATCCTCGAGGTCGGCGACCACTGCAACCTGTCCTGCCCGGTCTGCTACGCCGACTCCGGCCCGCACCGCCAGGAGATGCGCGACCTGCCCACCATCGAGCGCATGCTCGACGCGATCGTGGCCAACGAGATCGAGCCCGACGTCGTGCAGCTGTCCGGCGGCGAGCCGACGCTGCACCCCGATTTCTTCGCCATCCTCGACGCCGCCAAGCGCCGGCCCATCAAGCACCTGATGGTCAACACCAACGGCATCCGCATCGCGCGCGAGCCGGGCTTCGCCGAGCGGCTGGCCAGCTATGCGCCGCGCTTCGAGGTCTACCTGCAGTTCGATTCCTTCGAGCGCGATGCGCTGATGACGCTGCGCGGCGCCGACCTGCGCAGCGTGCGCGAGCAGGCGCTGGAGAACCTGAACCGCGTGGGGCTGTCGACGACGCTGGTCATGGTGGTGGCCCAGGGCGTCAACGACGACGAGATCGGCGAGGTGGTGGAGTTCGCCGCCCGCCAGCCCTGCGTGCGCGGCGTCACGCTCCAGCCGATCCAGTTCGCCGGCCGCACGCAGGGCGTTGCGCCGAAGCAGGAACGCCTGACGCTGACGGAAGTGCGTGCGAAGCTGCTGGCGCAGAGCGCGATGTTCGCGCCCGACGACATCATCCCCGTGCCCTGCAACCCGGACGCCCTGGCCATGGGCTACGCCATCAAGACGCCCGCGGGGCCGCTGCCGCTGACGCGCCTGGTGGGCCGCGACGCGCTGCTCGCCAGCGAGCGCAGCACCATCGTCTACGAGAACGACGCGGCGCTGCGCGGCGAGATCTTCAAGCTGTTCTCGACCAACCATTCCCCGCAGGGCCAGGCCGACTGCCTGTCGTCGCTGCTGTGCTGCCTGCCGCAGGTGGAGGCGCCGGCCGACCTCGACTACCGCCACGTGTTCCGCGTCCTGGTGATGGCATTCATGGACGCCGTGGCCTTCGATGTGCGCGCCATGAAGCGCTCGTGCGTCCACATCGTCCAGCCGGACGGGCGGCTCGTCCCGTTCGAATCGTTCAACCTGCTGTACCGCGGCAACGACGCGGTGCTCGCGCAGCGCCGCGCGGAGGCCGACGCGTCGTTCGGCCGCCGCATCGTCCCGATCCACGTCGAGGAAGGAACCCCGCCATGATCATGCGCGTCATCGCCATCCTGCTGCTGTCGTTCGTCGGGCTCGCCGGGCTCGGCATGTCGCTGTGCGGCGGGGTGTTCACTTTCAGCGGGCTGTTGGCCTCGGGCCGCGGCGGCGGCGGCGGCGGCGAGTTCCGGGCTCAGGACTTCCTGCCGATCTCGGTGCCGTCGCTGCTCGTCGGCCTGGCCGTCCTCTACGGCGTGTACCGGGGGTGGCGGCGGCTGGCCAGGAACCCGGTCCGGCCTCCCGGTGAGCCGCCGTCGGCATAGGTCACCGGAAGCGCGTCGAGCGGACGATCCGCGGGAATGGCCATCGGGGCGGCCGCGCGCGATCGCGCCCGAAACGCCCCGCGCCGGGCAATATTCGATGCTCCATCCCTAATTGTTGCTTGCCCTCGGCTGACTCCGTATTGCCGGGCGCGGCGCCACCTGTGAAACTCGACCATTCGAGATCGCAGGCTGCCGACAGCGCGAAACGCTGGAACGGGGGTCGGCCGCGAGACAAAAACACACCATCGCGGCGTTCCCTCCGGCTGCCTGGCCGCGTCCTGGAGTTCGCCGAGCTTGTCGCCCCCCCGCCCATCGATCGTCACGTCGCTTCGCGACCGCTACCGGCTGGCTGCCCACGAAATGGGGGCCGCCCTGGGTCGCCGTCGCCTGCTATCGGGCCGCAGCGCGCTGACCGACGAGATCGTCGCCGACCTGCGCACCGAAGGCGTCCACGTCACCACGGTCGATCGCCTGTTCGGGCCGTCCGCGCCGACCTACCGCGCGGCGATCGCCGCCGTGGGCGAGCTGGTGGCCGGCCGCGGCACCGGCGCGCGGGTGCGCTGGCACCGTTCGACCGCGTCGATCGACCTCGACCACGAGGAGTTGCTGGGCCGGCTTCCGGAGCTGTTCATGCTGGGCCTGGACGCGGCGCTGCTGGCGGTCGCCGAGCACTACCTGGGCCTGCCCGTGGGCTACCACGGCGCCGTGTTGCGCCACTCGCCGGTGGACGGCCGCCAGGTCGGGCCGCGCCGCTGGCACCGCGACGCCGAGGATTTCCACGTGCTGCGCACGGTGCTGTACCTCAACGACGTCGACGAGGACGGCGGCCCGTTCGAATACCTGCCGCGCCGCCTCGCGAGCCTCGGCGGGCGGGCGCTCGCGGCCGACGGCATGTGCTCCGACGAACAGCTGGCCGCCCATGTCCCGCGCGAGCACTGGAAGCGCTGCACCGGACCGGCGGGCACGCTGGTGATCGCCGATTCGGCCCAGGTCTTCCACCACGAGTCGCTGCAGCGCGGTTCGGCACGTTCGGTCCTGATGATCGGCCATGCATCGAGCCGTCCCCGGCATCCGGCGCTGGCCCAGGCGCACTTTCCCGCGCACGAGCATGCCGAGACGCTGGCCCGGCTCGTCCCGCCGCCGCAGCACCATCTGGTGTTCGGCTGGCGCCAGTCCGATCTCGTGCTGCCTGCCGGCGGCGTGGAAGCCGTCACGACCATCCTCGGCGACGTGATCGCCAGCTGAGCACGGGCGCGGGAACGCCCGCTGCCCGCTGCTCGCATGCCTCGCTACCGCAACCTGGACGGCCACTCGGGCGTGCTGCGCTTCGAGACGACGCCCGATTCGATCACGCTCACCTTCGTCGACGGCGATCGCTACGTGTACACGCACGCCCGGCCCGGCCGCGCGGACGTCGACCGGATGAAGGCGCTCGCGCAGGCCGGCCGCGGCTTGAGCACGTACGTCGCACGGCAGGTGCGCGAACGCTACGAGCGCAAGCTGCCGGCCGAGCCTTCACCGGAACGAGCCCGTGCCGGGCGAATCTCCGCCGCGGAGCCGGATGCCTCCGGCAGCAGCGCGGCCGGCGAGCTCAGCGCTGCGTCGCGGCGGCGCCCTGGCGCGCCGATTCGTACAGGCACATCGCGGCCGCGGCGGCCACGTTGAGCGATTCCTCGCCGCCCGGCTGCGCGATGCGCACCCGCAGCGTGCAGGCCGCCGTCACCGGCTCGCTCATGCCCTGGCCTTCGTGGCCGAACACCCAGGCCAACGGGCGCGGCAGGGCCGTCTCGTGCAGCCATTGCGCGTCGCGCAGGTGCGTGCCGACCACGGGCAGCCCGAGGGCCGTGACGTCCTCGATGG
>JAEKKH010000389.1 GCA_019510465.1 Burkholderiales bacterium | reverse complement strand
CGGCCTCGCTGGCCGCGATCCTCGA
This sequence comes from Burkholderiales bacterium, assembly GCA_019510465.1. Classification (GTDB taxonomy): domain Bacteria; phylum Pseudomonadota; class Gammaproteobacteria; order Burkholderiales; family Burkholderiaceae_C; genus Scleromatobacter. Next base: position 1,849 of record JAEKKH010000389.1, on the reverse strand, counting down.
GTCGCGCGGCCTCAAGGTCACCCTCATCAAGCTGGATCCGTACCTCAACGTCGATCCGGGCACGATGTCTCCCTTCCAGCACGGCGAGGTGTTCGTCACCGACGACGGCGCGGAGACCGACCTGGACCTCGGCCATTACGAGCGCTTCATCACCACGCGCATGAAGCGCGGCAACAACTTCACCTCGGGCCAGATCTACAAGTCGGTGCTCGAGAAGGAACGCCGCGGCGACTACCTCGGCAAGACGGTGCAGGTGATCCCGCACGTCACCAACGAGATCCAGGAATTCGTCCGCCGTGGCGCCTCGATGGACAAGGTCGACGTCGCCATCTGCGAGGTCGGCGGCACGGTGGGCGACATCGAGTCGCTGCCCTTCCTCGAGGCCGCGCGCCAGATGGCGCTCAAGCTGGGCCCGACCAACTCGGCCTTCGTGCACCTGACCTACGTGCCCTTCATCGCCGCCGCCGGCGAGTTGAAGACCAAGCCCACGCAGCACACCGTCCAGAAGATGCGCGAGATCGGCATCCAGCCCGACGTGCTGCTGTGCCGCGCCGACCGCGAGATCCCGATCGACGAGCGCGAGAAGATCTCGCTGTTCACCAACGTGCCCATGCACGGCGTCATCTCGGTGTGGGACGCCAAGTCCATCTACAGCGTGCCGCGCATGCTGCACGAGCAGGGCCTGGACGAGCAGATCTGCATGAAGCTGCAGCTGCTGACGCGCCCGGCCGACCTCAAGCGCTGGGACCTGCTGGTGCACGAGGTCAACAACCCGCAGCGCGAGATCACGATCGCGATGGCCGGCAAGTACACGGACCTGTCGGATTCGTACAAGTCGCTCAACGAGGCGCTGCGCCACGCCGGCATCCACAACCATGCCCGGGTCAACATCGAGTACGTCGATTCCGAGACGCTGACGCCCGAGAACGTCGGCCAGCTCGACAAGTTCGACGCCATCCTGGTGCCCGGCGGCTTCGGCAAGCGCGGCGTCGAGGGCAAGATCCTGGCGGCGCAGTACGCCCGCGAGCACGCGATCCCCTACCTGGGCATCTGCCTGGGCATGCAGGTCGCCACCATCGAGTACGCGCGCCACAAGGCCGGCCTGGCCAACGCCAACTCCACCGAGTTCGACCCGCACACGCCGCACCCGGTGATCGCGCTGATCGACGAGTGGCAGGACGCCGACGGCTCGATCCAGAAGCGCGACGCCAACTCCGACCTCGGCGGCACGATGCGCCTGGGCGCGCAGAGCTCGGACATCGAGCCCGGCACGCTGGCCAGCCAGATCTACGGCAAGGTCGTGACCGAGCGCCATCGCCACCGCTACGAGGCCAACGAGCACTACCTCGAGCGCCTGCGCGAGTCCGGCCTGATCATCTCCGCGCTCACGCAGCGCGAGAAGCTGACCGAGATGGTCGAGCTGCCGCAGGATGTGCACCCGTGGTTCATCGGCGTGCAGTTCCACCCGGAATTCAAGTCGACGCCGTGGGACGGCCACCCGCTGTTCATCAGCTTCATCAAGGCGGCCCTGGCGCACCACGCGGCCGCCGACGCGACGCACAAGGCCGCGGCCTGATCGACCGGCGGCCGGCGGCGCCGCGCCCGTCGACCCATCGATTGACGCAGGGCTGTAACTCCGCGAGCCCCTGGCTGTGGCAGAGTGCAGCCCGTAGCCTCGAACGCTATCCGAGCCGGCCCTCGCGCCGGCCCCGCGCCCGGCGGCGTCGTCCGGGCCAAGAATTCTCAAAACTGGAGCAGACAACATGAGTGCCATCGTTGACATCGTCGGCCGCGAGATCCTCGACAGCCGCGGCAACCCCACCGTCGAATGCGACGTGCTGCTGGAAAG
>JAEKKH010000388.1 GCA_019510465.1 Burkholderiales bacterium | reverse complement strand
CCATCCAGCGCAAGGCTGGCCCAGGCGGGCTCGCGCTGCAGGCGCAAGGCGCGCACGCAGGCATGCAGCCGCGCGAGCCGGCTCCAGGCCCGCGGCGACAGGCCCACCTGCTGCCGAAAGACCTGTTGCAGCCGCCGCTCGCCAAGCCCGACGGCAGCCGCCACCTCGCGCAGCGGACGCCGCCCGCCCGACGTGGCGATGAGTTGCGCCGCGCGCATGGCCGCCGCGTGAACGGCGCCGTCGCCATCGGCCAGCCGGCGCTGCAGGGCCGCGCACAGCACCGACACGCGCGACGCGTCATCCGGCTGCAGCGCGATGTGCTCGAGCAGTTCGGCGCCACGGCCGCGCCACAGCTCGTCCAGGTGCACGGCAGTGCCTGCGATCTCGCTGGCCGGCCTTCCGAGCAGCGCCGCAGCCGCGCCGGGGCGCAGGGTCACCGACAGCCCCTCCATCTTCCGGCAGAGGCGCACGAGGGCCGGCGCCGCCGACGCGCCGATGGCCTCGACCGCATGTCCGGCGCTCTCGCCCGCCGAGGGCGCATCGCCCAGGTTGAAGACCAGCCGCAGCGCCCCATCGGGCAGCACGCGCTCCAGCACCTCGCGGCCCTCGGGCAGCGTTTCCCTGTAGAGAAGAATGTGCGCAACGTGCATCCGCAGCGGCTCGGCGACCGGAAAGGCGCGCAGCGTGCCCGCGGGCATGCCGGCCTCCGGCCCGTGCAAGGGGTCGTCGTCGAGGCGCAGGTACAGGCGTTCGTTCTTGGGCAGTGTCGGCATCGCGTTGGCGGACCGTGGCGCGCGGCAGCGGGTGCCGCCGTGCATCAGCTGCATTCGATCAGCTGGCACGCCCCATAGTCAATGGGCGCCGACTGCCACTGCGCGGCATCGTCGACGCGCCGCACGCCGCGATGCAGCAGCTCCACCGCCCGCATCACGCCCGCATGCGTGACCCACACCGCGTCCTGCCCCGACGCGCGCCATTCATCGAAGGCCGTGCCGATGCGCTGCATGAAGCGGGCCGTGCTTTCGCCATGCCCACCCGGGCACCCTTCGGCGAAATTGCAGGTCCACGCCTCGAACTCGGCGCGGGCAATCGACGACCAGGGCCGGCCTTCCCAGGCGCCGAAATCCATCTCGGCGAGGCGCGGATCGGCGCGCGTGGCAAGGTCCGGACGCAGCCTGCCGATGGCCTGCGCGAGTTCGGCGCAGCGCCGCAGGGGCGAGTGCGCCAGCGCCAGGTCCGCGGGCAGGCGCGAAGCCACCGCATGCGCCACCGCCAGCGTCGCCTCGGCCGGCACGCCCACATCCGTGCGGCCGTAGCAAAGGCCCGGCGCGGCGTCTGTCTGCGCATGGCGCACCAGCCACAGCTTCATGCCTGCCACGCCAGCGCGAGGTAGATCGCGAGCTCGCACAGCTGCTGCGTCGCGCCGAGCCCGTCGCCGGTGAATCCCTGCAGCCGGCGCCGGAACATGCGCGCCATGACCAGCGCGGCCAGGGCGCATGCCACCGCCATGGCGATCGTGCGAGCGGGGCCCTGCGTCGCCAGCATCAGCAGGGCAGCGGGCACCGACCAGAGCACGCCGACCAGCAAGGCACCGCCGCCGATCGCATCGGCCAGCGGCTTGGCCTTGCTCGCGCCGCTGTCGCCCACATACGGCAGCCAGCGGATCAGGAACAGCGGCGCCAGGCGCGACAGCACATGCGCGCCGACGATGGCACCGGCCACCGCCTGCGCGCCCTGCCCCGCCATCGACGCGAGCAGCGCGGCCTTGAGGCCGAGCGCCAGCACCAGCGCAATGGCGCCGAAGGCACCGATGCGCGAGTCCTTCATGATCTCGAGCGCGCGGCTGCGGTCGGCCGATCCGCCCAGGCCGTCGGC
>JAEKKH010000387.1 GCA_019510465.1 Burkholderiales bacterium | reverse complement strand
CACGAGCGTCTCGCGGCTGATCGGCGAGCTGCTGGCCGAGAAGATGCGCCACGACGATTCGTACGAACGTGCAATGCGCGAGGCGCTCGAGTTCAAGAGCTTCGGCCGCTCCGACGGCCGGCCGTTCGAGCGCGGGGCCTCCCGGTGAGTGCGGTGCCGCCCGTCGCGCCGCCGCGCGTGTTCATCGATACCGGCGTGCTGCTGCACGCGGTCGATGACCATGACCCCGAGCGCCGCGACCGCGCGCGCACCTGGTTGCAGGGCTGCTGGACGGCCCGCTGCGGCCGCACCAGCGTGCAGGTGCTGTCGGAGTTCTACGCCCACGCGCGCCGCCACTTCCCGACCGCCATCTCCGCCGGCGACGCGCGCGCCCTCGTGCGCCGCTACCAGCACTGGAAACCGTGGGTGGTCGACCACGCCACCATCGAGACGGCCTGGGCCATCGAGAGCCGCCACGAGCTGCCGTATGCCGACGCGCTGATCCTGGCGGCCGCGCAGCAGCAGGAGTGCCGCTTCGTCGCTTCCGACCGCTGGGCGAACGGCCGCCAGATCGAATCGCTGACCGTGGTCGATCCGTTCGCCTCGTCCTTCGATGCCCTCGACGCCGTGGGAGCCACCGCATGAATGCCTTGTCCGACCGCATGTCCCGCTTCCTGCGCGCCGACGTCTTGGGGCTGCACGGCTACGCCGTCCAGCCGAGCGCCGGCTTCGTGAAGGTGGACACGATGGAGAACCCGTTCCGCCTGCCTGACGCATTGCGCAAGGCGCTCGGCGAACGCCTGGCCGAGGTGGCGCTGAACCGCTATCCGGCCGAGCGCGGCGACGTGCTGCGCGCCGAGCTGGCGAAGCACGCGGACATGCCCGCCGGCTGCGACATCATGCTGGGCAACGGTTCCGACGAGCTGATCAGCCTGCTGGCGCTGGCCGCCGACGTGCCGGGCAACGTCGTCATGGCGCCGCTGCCGGGCTTCGTGATGTACGAGCTGTCGGCGAAGCTGCAGGGGCTGAAGTTCGTGGGCGTGCCGCTGACGCCGGACTTCGAGCTCGACGGCCCGGCGATGCTGGCCGCCGTGCGCGAGCACCAGCCCGCGCTGCTGTACCTGGCGTACCCGAACAACCCGACGGCCAATCTCTGGAACGACGACGTCATCGACGCGCTGATCGAGGCCGCGCCCGGCCTGGTCGTGATCGACGAGGCCTACCAGCCGTTCGCATCGCGCGACTCGCTGGCTCGCCTGCGCCGCCACGAGCACGTGCTGCTGATGCGCACGATGAGCAAGTTCGGCCTGGCGGGCGTGCGCATCGGCTACCTGATGGGCCGCAAGCCGCTGATTGCCGAGATCGACAAGCTGCGCCCGCCGTTCAACGTCAGCGTGCTCAATTGCGAGACGGCGCTGTTCGCGCTCGAGCACGTGGACGAATACGCGCGCCAGGCCGCGACGATCCGCGCGGAGCGCGACAAGCTGTTGCGCGAGTTGCAGGCCCTGCCGGGCGTCCGGCCGTTCCCGAGCGAGGCCAACATGATCCTCGCGCGCGTGCCCGACGCGAAGCGCGTGTTCGAGGGCATGCGCGCGCGCGGCGTGCTGATCAAGAACGTGTCCGGCCTGCACCCGTTGCTGGCCGAATGCGTGCGCATCACCATCGGCACGCCCGAAGAGAACCCGCAGACCCTCGCGGCGCTGTACGGCGCGCTGCACGACCTGGAAGCCACCGCATGAGAAACGTCGAATCGAACCAGTCGCGGGACGAGCGCCGGGCCGCCCCAAGCGGGCCCGCGGTCCCCTCGGGGGACGGAGCGCCGTACCCGGCGCGGGAGGGGTCGTCGGCTTCGCGGGACGAGCGCCGGGCCGCCCCAAGCCGGCCCGCGGTCCCCTCGG
>JAEKKH010000287.1 GCA_019510465.1 Burkholderiales bacterium | reverse complement strand
AGGCTTTCTCGAATATGGTGCCCAGAAGAGGACTCGAACCTCCACGCCGTTAAGCGCTAGTACCTGAAACTAGTGCGTCTACCAATTCCGCCATCTGGGCAAGGTACATTTCGTTCATTGAGTCGCTTGGCGTTTCGTTGGAAACGCTCGAGTTCGTCAATCAGCGAAGAGAAAGATCATATCATCAAAAACAAGACAGTTGCAAGCCCCCCCGCGCTCAACGGCGCACTGATGGGTGAAGCCGAAGGAGTGGTGGTCGGTCATCGCGACGGCCACGGGTTCGTCAAGCGGGACGACGGCGAACCGGACGTCTACATCTCGCAGCAGGAAATGCGATCCGTGCTGCACCGCGACCGCGTCAAGGTGCGCGTCGTGCGCTTCGACCGCAAGGGCCGGCCCGAGGGGCGCATCCTCGAGATCGTCGAGCGGCGCAAGGCGCCCATCATCGGCCGCCTGCTCAACGAGGGCGGCGCCTGGCTGGTGGCCCCCGAGGATCGCCGCTACGGCCAGGACATCCTGATCCCCAAGAACGCCACGGCGTCCGCGGTCGCCGGGCAGGTGGTGGCCGTCGAGCTCACCGAGCCGCCGTCGATGTACTCGCAGCCCGTGGGCCGCATCACCGAGGTGCTGGGCGAGATCGACGACCCGGGCATGGAGATCGAGATCGCGGTGCGCAAATACGAGGTGCCGTATCGGTTCTCGGCGCCGACGCTCGCGCAGACGGGCAAGCTGGCCGACCACGTGCGCACGGCCGACATGAAGGGCCGCATCAACCTGACCGACGTCCCGCTCGTCACCATCGACGGCGAGGACGCGCGCGACTTCGACGACGCCGTCTACTGCGAGCCCCACAAGTCGGGCCGCGGCAAGAACGCGTTCAGCGGCTGGCGGCTGATCGTCGCGATCGCCGACGTCAGCCATTACGTCAAGCCGGGCGAGGCGCTGGACACCGACGCGTACGAGCGCGCGACGTCGGTGTACTTCCCGCGCCGCGTGATCCCGATGCTGCCCGAGAAGCTGTCCAACGGCCTGTGCTCGCTCAACCCCGAGGAGAACCGCCTCTCGATGGTGTGCGACATGCTCGTCGGCGAGGACGGCGAGCTGGGCCCCTACCAGTTCTACCCGGCCACGATCTGCTCGCATGCCCGGCTGACGTACACGGAAGTGGCGGCGGTGCTGGGCAACACGCGCGGCCCCGAGGCGGCCGAGCGCGCCGCGCTGGTGCCGCACCTGCTCGACCTGCACGACGTCTACCGCGCGCTGCTGAAGGCGCGCACGCGCCGCGGCGCGATCGACTTCGAGACGACCGAGACGCAGATCATCTGCGACGACAACGGCCGCATCGAGCGCATCGTGCCGCGCACGCGCAACGACGCGCACAAGCTGATCGAGGAGGCGATGCTGGCGGCCAACGTCTGCGCCGCCGACTTCATCGCGCTGCACGAGCATCCGGTGCTCTACCGCGTGCACGAGGGCCCGACGCCGGAAAAGAAGGTCACGCTGCAGAACTACCTGAAGGCGCTCGGCCTGGGGCTGTCGATCAGCGACGACCCGAAGCCGGCCGAGTACCAGCAGCTCGCGCAGGCCACCAAGGACCGCGTCGACGCGCAGCAGATCCACTCGATGTTGCTGCGCTCGATGCAGCAGGCGATCTACACGCCCAGGAACAGCGGCCACTTCGGCCTGGCCTACCAGGCCTATGCGCACTTCACGAGCCCGATCCGCCGCTATCCTGACCTGCTGGTGCACCGCGTGATCAAGGCGATCCTGCACGGCAAGAAGTACCACCTGGCCAATCCGGAGGTCGAGAACTCGGCCGCCGAGGGCCTGCGCAAGGGTCGCGCCAACGACAAGGCGTCGCACGCCGACATCGCCCAGTGGGAGGCGGCCGGCGAGCACTGCAGCGCCAACGAGCGGCGCGCCGACGAGGCCTCGCGCGACGTCGAGGCCTGGCTCAAGTGCCGCTTCATGCGCGAGCGCCTCGGCGAGGAGTTCTCCGGCACCGTCAGCGCGGCGACGACCTTCGGGTTGTTCGTCACGCTCGACGCGCTGTACGTCGAGGGCCTGGTGCACATCACCGAGCTCGGCGGCGAGTACTTCCGCTTCGACGAGGTGCGCCAGGAGCTGCGCGGCGAGCGCACGGGCATCCGCTACGCGATCGGCGCGCGGGTGCGGGTGCAGGTCAGCCGCGTCGACCTGGACGGCCGCAAGATCGACTTCCGCATCGTCCGCGAGGCCGAGGGCGAACGCCTGCTCGGCCGCGGACGCAAGGGCGAGCCGCGCGCGGGCGTCGCGTCGGCGGCCGAGCAGCTGGCGGCTGTCGAGACCCAGGATCGCGACGTCAAGCGGGCCGCCCGCAAGACCCGGGCCGGCGCCGGCGGCCGCGCCGCCAAGGGGGCCGCGCCCAAGACCTCGGCGCGTGGACAGCCGGTCACGAAACGGTCCAAGCGCTGATCGCGCCTGCCGCTCGAGCAGCAAAGGCCCCGCGTTCCGGGGCCTTTTGCCATTCGAGGCGGATGGAATAGGGCCGGGTTGACCCGTCTGATGCGGTCAATGCGGCGCTGGACGGCATCGCAGAATCGCTGGAACCGAACTTCCATCACCGGAAATCCCGCGATGCACGCCCGTCCCGCCTGCCGGATGCCCCAGGACTGAGGTCCCATGAGCGACCGACAGGACCCCTTCCTGGACTTCGAGTCCGGCGCTGGTCCCCGCGAAGGCGGTGGCGAGGCGCCGGCGGGCGCGCGCCCGAATCTCGAGGCGGAAGGCGCGGTCGACGCGATCCCCGAGCTGGACGCGGTCGGCGTCGACCACGATGCGCTGCTGCATTCGATGGTCTACCTGACCCGGCACCACGGCAAGGAGCGCTCGGCCGATTCGCTGCTGGACGGCATGCCCATCGAAGGCCTGCTCAACCCCGACCAGGCCGTGCGCGTGATGCGCGCCGCGGGCTACAACGCCGGCCTGATGCAGCGCGACATCGGCGACATCCACGCGCTGCTGCTGCCGGCCATCCTGCTGCTGGCCAACGGCGATGCCTGCGTGCTGGTGCGCCGCCTGGACACGCCCAGGGGCCAGTCCCCGGTGTGCGAGATCGTCATGCCGGGCCAGGAATTCCACACCTGCAAGGCCACGGAGGCCGAGCTGGAGCAGGAGTACCTCGGCTTCGCGCTGGTGGCCACGCCGCTGCCCGAGCACACGCCCGGCGCGCGCCAGGAGCAGGTGCTGCTCGACCCGAAAGGCCACTGGCTGTGGGGCACGCTGCGCCGCTTCATTCCCTATTACCGCTCGGCGATGGTCGCCGCGCTGCTCAGCAACGTCCTGATGCTGGTCACCGGCCTGGTGACCTCCGTCATCTACGACAAGGTCATCCCGCACCAGGGCTTCGTCACGCTGTGGGCGCTGGCGATCGGCTCGCTGATCGCGCTGGTGTTCGACCTGGTCTCGCGCCAGCTGCGCAGCCACCTGATCGACACCGCGGGCAAGAAGGCCGACCTCATCATCGGTTCGCTGCTGTTCCGCCAGACACTCGGCGTGCGCATGGAGCACCGCCCCGACTCCGCCGGCAACTACGCCCACCACCTCGCGCAGATCGAGATCGTGCGCGAGTTCTTCGCCGGCGCGACGCTGTCGGCCGTGAGCGACGTGCCCTTCATCGCGATGTACATCGCCATGACCTTCGTGATCGGCGGCCCGCTCGGCTGGGTGCTGGTGCTGGCCATCCCCGCGCTGGTGCTGATGGCGCTGGCCGTGCAGCGCGCGCTGCGCCGCGCGATGAGCGCCAACCTGAGGCACCAGGCCGACCTGCAGGGCGTGATCGTCGAGGCCATCGAGGGCCTGGAGGACCTGAAGGCGGTCGGCGCCCAGGGCCGCTTCCTGCACCGCTTCGAGGACGCCACCTCCGCCGCCGCCGAGGCCGGCCTGATGGCGCGCTGGATGATGGGCTGGACCAACAACATCTCGGGCGTGTCGCAGCAGCTCATCACGCTCGTGATGCTGGTCTGGGGCGTGTACCTGATCCACGACGGCGTGGTGACCGGCGGCGCGCTGATCGGCGCCGTCATGTACGCCGGCCGCGCGGTGATGCCCGTCAACAGCGTCGTGAGCCTGGCTTCGCGCTACCAGGGCGCCCGAGTGGCGATGCTGTCGATCGACAAGATGATGCAGCAGCCCACCGAGCGCGAGAAGGGCCGTGCCTACGTGACGGGCCACAAGGTGACCGGCGCGATCGGCCTGAACGACCTCAGCTTCGCGTACCCGAACACGGGCGACGCGGGCGTCGCGCCGCCGCGCGTGCTCAGGAACGCCACGATCAAGGTCAACGCCGGCGAGCGCATCGCGATCCTGGGCCGCATCGGCAGCGGCAAGTCGACCATCCTGCGCCTGATGGCCGGCCTGTACCAGCCCAGCGAGGGCTACGTCGACGTCGACGGCCTCGACCTGCGCCAGGTCGATCCGGCCGATTACCGCATGCGCGTGGGCTTCGTCTCGCAGGAGCCGCGCCTGTTCAAGGGCACGCTGCGCGACAACGTGATGATGGGTCGGCCGCAGCTGGACGCCGGCAAGCTGGCCGAGGTGGCCAGGGTGACGGGCCTGGACCGCGTGGTCGCCGGCCATCCGCAGGGCTGGGAGCTGTCGGTGGGCGAGATGGGCGGCCTGCTGTCCGGCGGCCAGCGCCAGCTGGTGGCGCTGGCACGCTGCCTGATCACCAAGCCGCAGATCCTGTTGATGGACGAGCCCACCAGCTCGATGGACGCGCAGTCCGAGGTGATGTTCCTGCGCCAGCTCAAGGAAGCGGCCGGCACGCGCACTCTGGTCATGGTCACGCACCGCCCCGCGGTGCTGGAGCTGGTCGATCGCGTGATCGTGGTCGACGGCGGCAAGATCGTGCTGGACGGCCCGAAGGGCGCGGTGCTGGCGGCCTTGTCCGGCATCAAGGCGCCGGGCCAGCCGCAGGTGCAGAACCGCCCGTCGCCCGAGCAGCCGGTGCAGCAGCGCCAGCCGGCGCCCGCCATGGAGAGGGCGCAGGCCGCCTGACGAGTCGCCATGGCCAAGTTCACGTTCCCGTTCACGCTGCCATTCCTGAAGGCGCCCGAGCCCGCGCTGGCGGTGCCGCAGACCGGCGGCCGCGCCCGTCGCGGCGATGCTGCGTTCATGAGCGGCGTGCGCGCGGCGCAGGTCGTCGAGTCGGCGCCGCACGTCACGTGGGTGCTGTACCTGATGGCCGCGGCGCTCGCGGCCACGCTCGCGTGGGCCACGCTCGCGCGCGTCGACGAGGTCACCAAGGCCGACGCGCGCGTCGTGCCCGAAGGCCGGGAGCAGGTCATCGCCAGCCTGGAGGGCGGCATCCTGCGCGAGCTGTTCGTCAAGGAGGGCGAGCAGGTCGAGGAGGGCCAGGATCTCGCCGAGCTCGACCCGACGCGCTTCAAGACGCAGCAGGCCGAAGGCGCCGCCAAGATCCTCGCGATGAAGGCCCAGATCGCGCGCCTGACCGCCGAGGCCTACGGTCGCCCGCTGGCCTTCCCGCCCGAAGTGGCGGCCGCGCCGGACGTGGCCCAGGGCGAGCGCGATTCCTACCTCGCCCGCAAGCGCGCCAACGACGACGCGCTGGGCTCCAACCAGCGCGGCATGGACATGCTGCGCCGCGAGCTGCAGATGTCGGAGGCGATGTCGGCCAAGGGGCTGCTGTCCGAGGTCGAGGTGCTGCACCTGCGGCGCCAGATCAACGAGATGTCGCTGCAGTCGGAAGACCGCATCAACCGCTTCCGCCAGGACGCGAGCAGCGAGCTCGCGAAGCTGCGCACCGACCTGGCCGCGCTGCAGGAACAGCAGGCCGGCCGCCAGGACGTGCTCGAGCGCACGATGATCAGGTCGCCTGTGCGCGGCATCGTCAAGAACATCCGCATCAACACGCTTGGCGGCGTGATCGGCGGCGGCGCACCCATCATGGAGATCGTGCCCATCGGCAAGCAGTCGCTGATCGAGGCGCGCGTCAAGCCGGGCGAGATCGGCTTCCTGCAGGTGGGCCAGGCGGCCAAGGTCAAGCTCGCCGCCTACGACTTCGCCTTGTACGGCGCCGTCGACGGCAAGATCGAGTCGATCAGCCCCGACGCGCTCGGCGACCCCGAGCGCGCGGTGGGCAGCGTCGATCCGACCTACTATCGCGTGATGCTGCGCGTGGACAACAACACGCTGCACGAGAAGGGCAAGACGCTGCCGCTGCTGCCGGGCATGACGGGCACGGTGGAGGTGCGCATCGGCGAGCGCTCGGTGCTCAACTTCCTGCTGCGGCCCATGCTCAAGTCCAAGGAAGCGTTCCGCGAACGCTAGCCGCGACAAGAATCCAGGAGCCTTCAATGACGGGTCGCATCACCGAGATCTTCGGCGGCTTGCAGCAGCGCCACGTGATCAACGAGCAGGTGGCCGCCTACCGCGACTACACGCAGGCGGAAGTCTTCTTCCACCTGGCGCGCGAGAAGGGCCTGCGCGTCGAGCAGCTGCGCCGGCGCTTCGCCGGGCGCCGCATCGAGAAGCTGTTCGTCGGCAACAACCTCGTGCCCGCGGGCTTCGAGCTGCCGGGCGTCGAGACCGTCGCGCTCGAGAAGAACCACTTCGAACGGGCCATGAAGGGCGAGCTGCAGGACATGGTGGCGCGCCTGGCGGGCGGCATCGTGCTCGTCAACAACAACGACCTGGCCGTCGGCGAATCGGCGCCGGGCTACGTGCGCGTCTTCGCCAATTCACCCGACACGATCTTCCTGGGCTGGGACTACGACAACCACCACTGGATGGAGTCCAGCCTCGCGCTGGCCGCGCACACCGACCTGTACTTCCCGGCGCACAACGAGAACATGTACCTGCTCTCGAAGATCAACGCGCTGACCAGCGGCCCGATCCCGTGCGCGTGCGTGCAGTGGAGCCAGGCGTTCCTGGCCGATCACCTCGGCGAGATGCTGCGCCGCGAGCGCAGCGACGAGCCGCTGGGCATGCACTTCTTCTACCAGCAGTTCGCGTTCCGCAACCAGACGGTGGTGACGCTGAACCAGAAGTACAAGTCGATCGGCTTCGCCGAGCGCTCGTTCCAGGCCAAGACGCCGTTCGACCGCCTGGCCGAGTGGATGGACCACAAGGCGCACTGGATCATCCCGGTGCTCAACGACGTGCCCATCCGCATCTTCGACGCGCTGGCCAGCGGCGGCATCCCCATCGTGCCGGAGTCGCTGCGCTTCCTGG
>JAEKKH010000390.1 GCA_019510465.1 Burkholderiales bacterium | reverse complement strand
TGACGTTGTTGACCGGGCAGCCGCTGTTGCAGAACGGGGTGCCGCAGTCCATGCAGCGCGCGGCCTGCACCTTGGCCTCGTCCACCTTCAGCCCGATGACGAATTCCTTGTAGTGCTTCAGGCGCTGCGGCACGGGCGCGTAGCCCTCCTCGACGCGCTCGAACTCCATGAAGCCGGTGACTTTTCCCATGTTCTCTTCCTGATGCTGGTTGCGACGGGCCGCCCGCTCCTCGCGCGCGGCCCGCACGTTGTCTGGCGGGTTCCTACTTTGCGGGAACCGTCTGCGACTTCGCGTCCTTGCCGCGCGCCTTCTCGATGGTGGCGCCGGCCTCCTGCTTCGCGTGGATCTCGCCGAGCGCGCGCTTGTACTCGTTCGGGAACACCTTCACGAAGCGCGCGCGCGAGTCGGCCCAGTGGTCGAGGATCTCGCGGGCGCGCAGGCTGCCCGTCCACTTGTGATGCGCCTCGATCATCTGGCGCAGCAGCGTCTCGTCGGCCTCGCCCTTGTGCCAGACGGCGCGCTCGACGGACTTGGCCTGCTCGTCGGCCGGCAGGATCTTCTCGAGCGCCACCATCGCGGTGTTGCAGCGCTCGGCGAACTTGCCGTCCTCGTCGAAGACGTAGGCCAGGCCGCCCGACATGCCGGCCGCGAAGTTGCGGCCGGTCTTGCCGAGGACGACCACCGTGCCGCCCGTCATGTACTCGCAGCCGTGGTCGCCGGTGCCCTCGACGACCGCCGATGCGCCCGACAGGCGCACCGCGAAGCGCTCGCCCGCCACGCCGCGGAAATAGGCCTCGCCGCTGGTGGCACCGTACAGCGCGGTGTTGCCGGCGATGATGTTCTTGGTGGCGTCGCCGCGGAACTCGATCGACGGACGGATCACCACGCGGCCGCCGGACAGGCCCTTGCCGGTGTAGTCGTTGGAGTCGCCGATCAGGTACAGCGTGATGCCTTGTGCCAGGAACGCACCGAAGCTCTGGCCGCCGGTGCCTTCCATCTGGATGAACAGCGTGTGGTCGGGCAGCCCTTCGGGCCGGGTGCGGATCAGTTCGCCCGACAGCATCGCGCCGACCGAGCGGTTGAGGTTGCGCGCATCCTCCATGAACTGCACCTTCTCGCCGCGCTCGATGGCCGGGCGGGAGCGCTCGATCAGCTTGCGGTCGAGGGCCTTGTCCAGGCCGTGGTCCTGCGTGTCGTTGTGCAGGCGCGAGACGCTGGCGGGCATGGCCGGCTGCTGGAACACGCGCGAGAAGTCGAGGCCGCAGGCCTTCCAGTGCGCAATGCCCTTGCGGGTGTCGAGCAGCTCGCTGCGGCCGATCAGGTCGTCGAACTTTCGGATGCCCAGCTGCGCCATGATCTGGCGCGCTTCCTCGGCGATGAAGAAGAAGTAGTTGACGACGTGCTCGGGCTTGCCGGCGAACTTCCTGCGCAGCACCGGGTCCTGCGTGGCCACGCCCACCGGGCAGGTGTTGAGGTGGCACTTGCGCATCATGATGCAGCCCTCGACGACCAGCGGCGCGGTCGCGAAGCCGAACTCGTCCGCGCCCAGCAGCGCGCCGATCACGACGTCGCGGCCCGTCTTCATCTGGCCGTCGGCCTGCACGCGGACGCGGCCGCGCAGCTGGTTGAGCACGAGCGTCTGCTGGGTCTCGGCCAGGCCCAGCTCCCACGGCGAGCCCGCATGCTTGATCGACGACCACGGCGACGCGCCGGTGCCGCCGTCGTGGCCGGCGATGACCAGGTGGTCGGCCTTGCACTTGGCAACGCCCGCCGCGATGGTGCCCACGCCCACTTCCGAGACCAGCTTGACGCTGATGTCGGCACGCGGGTTGGCGTTCTTCAGGTCGTGGATCAGCTGCGCCAGGTCCTCGATCGAGTAGATG
>JAEKKH010000177.1 GCA_019510465.1 Burkholderiales bacterium | reverse complement strand
TGAGCAGGTTGCGCAGCTCGGGCTGGCCGACCAGGAAGCTCTGCAGCAGCGAGTGCGTGCCGATCTGGAAGTTCGACAGCATGCGCAGTTCCTCGATCGACTCGCGGCCCAGGTTCTGGGCCTCGTCGACGATCAGCAGGGCGCGCTTGCCCTGCACCGCCAGCGAGGTGAGGAAGGCCTCGAGCGTGGAGATCAGGTGCGCCTTGGAGTCGCCGCTCATGGGCACGCCGAAGGCGATCAGGATGGCGCGCAGCAGCTCGCCCGCGGCCAGCTGCGTGCTGACGATCTGGGCAGCCACGACCTTGCTGGTATCCAGCTCCTCGAGCAGGGTGCGCACGATGGTGGTCTTGCCCGCGCCGATCTCGCCGGTGACGACGATGAAGCCCTCGCCCTGGTGGGCGCCGAACTTGAGGTAGGACAGGGCGTGGCTGTGCCCTCGGCTGTCGTAGAAGAAGGCCGGGTCGGGATTGAGCTGGAACGGGGAGCCCGTGAGGCCGAAATGCTTCTCGTACATGGACACTCAGTATTGCACCCGCAACCCGGCGAAGGCCTGGTTCTCGCGCACCTCCGAAGTGGTCGACGCCGAATTCAGCACGACGTGGGAGGCGAAATGCCGCAGTCCCGCCGACAGCGTGGTGCGCGGGCCCAGGCGCTGCGTCAGGCTCAGGGTGCCGGCGAACTGGTGTTGCGAGTCGCCCGAGCGGGTCCCGAGCGCCTCGATGCTGCTCCATTCGACCTCGGCGGCGCCCGACATCTGCGGCGTCAGCCGGTGGTACAGGCCCAGCGAGCCGCCCCACTGGCGGCTGTCGAAGCTCAGGCCGGGCGTGATGGTGACGCTGCCGGGCAGCGCCGTCGCCTTCTCGTACCAGCCCGAGGCGTAGAACGTGTTGCGCTGCCCGTTGTAGATCAGGTTCAGCTGCCCGCGCGTCGCCAGTTGCGCGGACTCCGACGTGATCTGCTGCGGCTGCGTGAACGCGCCGGGCAGGTTGCGCGTCAGCATCAGGTCGTCGACCGCCCGGTCGCTGTTGGGCTGCTCGGGCGTGCGGCTGCTCAGGATCGCGCCGAGCAGCAGCGCCGGATCGCTGTCGGGGCCGTTCAGGCCGAAGGTGGCCGGAGACGCCTGCGCCGCGCGGGTCAGGGAGAAGTCGATCGCGCTGCGTGGCAGCCGGTCGTGCAGGTGCAGGTTGAAGCCGGTGCCGAAGTAGTGGTGCTGGGCACCGAGGTCGAGCGTCGTGCGCGGCGACGGCCGCCACTGCAGCACACCGCCGTAGGTGGTGTCGTCCCGCGTCGTGCCGGCATAGACCGCGTGCTCGCGGCCGCCGACGACGCCCAGCATCACGTCGGAGTCGGGCGCCGCCGAGAGCGTGGCCTGCAGCGAATCGGTCTTCAGCACGGGGGCGCCGTCGCCCTGGTAGCTGGTGTCGTCATGAAGGCCGTCGATCTGCACGCCCAACGGCGTGGGCTTGCGCACGAGAGTGAAGACGTCGTGCTGGTACGTCGAGCCGTCGGGCGCGGGCGTGGAGGTGTCGGAATGGTTGCGCGTGATCGTGGTGTCGCTGCGCAGCCGGGCGCTGAGCGTCGGCGAGAAGTCGTGCGCGATGGACGGGCTGGCGCGCAGGCTCACCGACGAGACGGTGTTGGCCGTCGACGTCTCGGATTGCGCCGCGAGCGGGTCGGCGCGCGTGCGCGAGGCCGTGAGGTCGGCGCCGAAGTACAGCCATTGGTCGACCAGCGTCGAGTTCAGGTCGAGACGGCCGCGCGGCAGCACGCGCGCGGGCTCGGAATGGCGCGCGTAAGCGAAGAAATCGAGGCCGGCATTGCCGAGGACTGTGAGGCGCGCGCCGCGGCTGCGCACGATGAGACCGGCGTTGACCTCGCCGATCACGTCCTTGCGCCTGTCACCCTGGGAAGCCAGTTCCGCGTTGTCGGTGGCCACCGCGCTGACGGCCAGCGTGGGTTCCACCGGCGGCGCCGTCGCGGCCCGGGCGGCCGTGGCGATCGCCAGCAGGGCCAGCCCGCTCGCGCACGCGCCCGCCTGGGCGAGCCGCGCCGCGCCGCGGGGTTCAGGTTTCGTAGTAGCCATACGCGCCCGGATCCGGCAGCGAGGATCGATTCAGCACGGTCGAGACCAGCGGACACGCGTCCACGGCTTCGAACGCCTGCGTGACGGCGCGCGAGTCGGCGCTGTCGGCCTCCACGACCATGATCACCTGGCCGACGCGCGAGGCCAGGTGGCGGGTGCCGCTCGACACGAGGATCGGCGGGGCGTCGAAGATCACGAGGCGGTCGGCATAGCGCTCGGACAGCTCGGTCAGGAGGCGGTCGATGTAGGCGCTGGACAGCAGCTCCGGCGACTTGTGCGACTGCTTGCCCGCGGGCAGCAGCGACAGCTTGGGCACGTTGGTGCGCAGCAGGACGTCGGACAGGTCGAGCTCGGGCCGCGCCGCGAGATCCAGCAGGCCCGGCCCGGGCTCGATGCCGTAGCGCTCGAGCACCGAGGGCCGCAGGACGTCGGCGTCGACCAGCAGCGCGTGGAAATCGACCTCCATCGCCAGGCTCATCGCGACGTTCATCGAGAAGAAGGTCTTGCCCTCGCCGGCGGTGGCGCTGGTGACGAGCACCAGGTTGCGGCGCAGCCCGCGCGCGCCGGCATCGTCGACGTTCTTGAGCACCGCCTGCTTGATGACGCGGATCTGCTCGGCCAGCACGCGGTTCGACAGCATGGGCGTGAGGTAGCCCTCGGCGGCGAGGCGGTCGAGGTCGATCGCCACCTCGCGCGAGCTCTTGCCGATGGAGCGGTCATTGGCGGGCTCGGCGACCGGCGCTTCCGGCGCGGGTGCGTCGACCACCCGCATCACCGAGGCGCCGTTGGCCGAGGGCTCGAGGGCGGCGGTGGGCACCTGGATGCCGGCTCGGCGCAGTTCCTCGAGGCGTCGCGTGGCTTGTTCGATGAGGTTCATGGTGGGCACGCGATCACAGGATGTGGCCGAGCCGCCTGGTGACGAGGACGATCCATACGCCCTGCACCGCGAAGAAGATGGCCATCACCAGCACGACCCGCTGCAGGTCGCGCCGGCGTTCGGCCGCGAGGCCCGACGTGGTGACGCTGCTGATCATGCCGATGACGGGGCGCTTGGTGGCGACCTCGAGCTGGCGCGGCGTCGAGAAGGTGGGATAGATGAGGCTCAGCGCGTACGCCAGGCCCAGGCCCAGGCCGAGCGACGCGATCATGGCGAGCATGGAGAGCGCGGTGCGGTCGGGGAACACGGCCTTGGGCATGAGGTGCGGCGGCTCGATCACGCGGAAGTCGGCCAGCTGCGCGGACTCGTCCATCTTCACGCCCAGCGATGCCGACTCGCGCCGCGACACCAGCATGTCGTAGTTCTTGCGGATGACGTCGTAGTCGCGATTGAGCTGCGCCAGCTCGGCCTCGGCCTGCGGCACCTTGCTGGCCGACGCGCGCAGGTCGGCCAGTCGCTGCTGCTGCGCGGCGAGCTGCGAGCCGAGCGAGGCGACGTTGGCCTCGGAGTCCGCCAGCGACACGCGGATGCGCTGGAACACCGGGCTCGTGGCGGCGGAGCCGGAGTGGCCGCTGTTCTTCGCGGCAGCGCGCTCGGCGGCCCGCTGCACCTCCAGCTGGCGGATCGTCTGGCGTGCGCTGATCACGTCGGGGTGGGCATCGGTGTACTTGCGCAGCAGCTCGTCGAGCTGCTTTCTCTGCGTGTCGATGCGCGAGTCGAGCTCCGTGGGCTGGGCCGGCATCCCGGGATTCGCGGCATCGACCGGCAGGTGGGGGTCCTCTCCGGCGAGCTCGCGCTTGAGCGCGTCGCGTGACTGCACGGCGGCGGCATAGGCGATCTGCAGGCGCGTCACCTCGTCGGAGACGGCGGAGGTGCGCGAGAAGTAGTCCTGCGCGGACACGCCGGACACGCCGAAGTTGCGGATCTTGAAGTCCTTGAGCCGGTTCTCCGACTCGGACAGCTTGGTCTCGTAGGTCTTGATCTGTTCGTCGATGAAGCTGCCCGCTTCCGTCGAATCCCGCTGCTTGGCCTCGGTGCCGTTGCCGACGAACAGCTCCACCAGCGCGGTGACCACGGCCTTGGCGGATGCGGGGTCGGTGTCGCGCACGCTGATCACGTACAGGTTGCCGCCGCCGTCGATCTTGATGCGTTCGATCATCCTGTCGACCGCCTGCTCGTGGGCGAGGCCGGTCGGCGGCACCGCGGCATGCGTGGCCTTGAGGATGTGCTCGACGTTCGGCCTGGACACCAGCGTCTTGGCGAGCATGCGCACCTGCTGGTCGGTGTCCGGCTGGAACGCCAGACCCTGCATCAGCGGCTTGAGGACGGTCTGCGTGTCGACATACACGCGGGCGTTCGCCTCATAGCGGTTCGGGACGAGCCACACCACGGCCAGGCCGAGGACCGCCGTCGCCCACGTGGCCACGATGGCCGTCCAGCGGCGGCGCCAGACCGCGCGCAACGCGATCAGGAATTCTTCGACGATCTGGTTCACGGGCGTCCACCCAACCCTGCACGCGCGCGCATCCCGGTTCCTAGAACCAGCTCTGCGGCACGATGATGACGTCGCCCGGCGCGACCGCGGCGTTGGCGCTGATGTCGCCGCGCTTGAGGAGATCCTTCAGGCGCACGGTGTAGGACGTGTTGTTGCGGACCAGGACGGCGCTGTTGCCGTCCGCGAAATCGGTCAGGCCGCCGGCCTGGATCATGACGTCCAGCAGGGTCATGTTCTGCCGGTAGGCGATGGCCTGCGGCTTGGCGGCTTCGCCGACGATGCGGATCTGCTCGGAGAACGTGCCCTGGAAGGACGTGACGAGCACGGTGACGTTCGGGTCGCGCACGTACTTGCCCAGCGCCTTCTCGATCTCGCGCGCGATCTCGGGCGGCGTCTTGCCGGCGACGTCCAGATCCTGCACCAGCGGCGTCGAGATGCGGCCGTCCGGGCGCACCTGCACGACGCCGGACAGGTCGGTGTTGCGCCAGACGACGATGTTGAGCGAGTCGAGCGGGCCGACCTTGTAGACGTCCTCGGCCGATGGCGTGGACGCCGGCACCGGCGGATGCGTGGAAACGCAGCCGGCCAGCGCGACGCCCGCGCAGGCCAGAACGAAAAGCGCCCGGAGGTGCCGGGCGGCAGAGGCGAATGCGATCATGGTCACTGCCCTTCGCGGAAGACGACCACGCTGACGGTCTCGATCAGGACGAGCAGGTCGAGCACCAGCGAGTTGTTCTTCACGTAGTAAAGGTCGAATTGGTGCTTGCGGCGTGCATCCTCGATCGACGCGCCGTAGCCCGAACGGACCTGCGCCCAGCCGGTGAGGCCCGGCTTGATGCTGTGGCGCAGATCATAGAACGGGATGTGCTTGCGCAGTTCGGCGACGAAGGCCGGACGCTCGGGGCGCGGGCCGATCAGGCTCATCTCGCCCTTGAGCACGCTGAACAGCTGCGGCAGTTCGTCGATGCGGGTCTTGCGCATGAAGGCGCCGACCGGCGTCACGCGGCTGTCGTTCTTGGTCGCCCAGCGCGCCACGCCATCCTTCTCGGCGTCGTTGCGCATGCTGCGGAACTTCAGGCACATGAAGATCTTGCCGCCGAAGCCCACGCGTTCCTGGCGGTACAGGATCGGGCCGGGGCTGGTCAGGTGCACGGCGATGGCGGCGAGGACCATGACCGGCGCGGCCAGCGTCAGCAGGATGCCCGAGCCGACGATGTCGACGAGGCGCTTGACGACGTGGCGCACCTTGCCCTGCTCGAAGCCCTTGCCGTAGACCAGCCAGCTGGCCTTCAGGCTGTCCAGCGGCACCTCGGAGCGCGCGCGCTCGAAGCAGCCGGCCAGGTCGAGGACGGGGATGCCGCGGATGCGGCAGGCGAGCAGTTGGTCCATCGGGACGTTGCCGCCGCGCTGGTCGCGCACGGCCACGACGATCTCGTCGATGCCATGGGTGTGCACCAGGTCGACGATCGACCTCGTGCCGTCGAAGACCTGGGCCTTGCCCAGTTCGGCGGGCAGCGCCGCCTCGTCCTGCGGCGTGGCGACGTACCCGATGACGTTGCGCTGCATCGTCTTGGATTCGTGGAAGTCGCGTGCCACCATCGCCGCGTCGGTGCCGGTGCCCACGATCAGCACGCGCGGCACGCGCAGCGCCTTGGTCAGGCGGCGGCCGAAATACTTGCCCACCAGCAGGCAGCCGGCCAGGCACCAGATGGCGCGCGGCAGGAACAGCGTGGCGTAGTTCGAGCCGAGGGTGGCTTCGAAGATCGGGTAGGCCAGGCAGCCGGCGATCGCGCTGGCCGTCAGCATGCGCCAGAACGTCGCCGACAGGCGCAGGCGCACCGGACGGTACAGGCCCAGGCAGGCGAACATGAACACCGCGGTCAACGAGAACGCGGCGGCCAGCGTCAGCAGCCAGTTCAGCGGGAGCAGGTTGGACGAACCGACCAGGTTCGGCGTCACGGCCGAAGCGAGGACGACCGCCAGGAAGCACAGCGTGACGTCGAAGAACAACGACGACAGCGGCACGTTGCGAAATGCAGCGAACATGGAAAGCACCCCTCCATCGCCACTTTGGACGGGCCGCGGATCTGTGTCTGCGGTCCGCGTCGCGTGTCGACGCTACTGATACAAAGGAAACAGGATGTATCGCGAGAGCTCTGAGCCCTGGACGAACCATCCGCCGTCTGCTGTCACCGCCTCGTGAGTCCCTGTGGGCCAGTGTGTGGGCAGGCGCCGAATCTGTTGCAACCAGTATCGAATATCTTGGCCCGTCGTGAAATCCCCGCATTTGGGGGGGCTGTGATACTCGAAAGCGGCACTATTTCACACTTTGCGCGTGCCTCGCCACAACGATTGCGCGAACGTGCCGAGTGTTGGCGCAAACGGCGACCGCCGTGTGTCACGCCCGGCATCGCAAGCCGAATCGCAACAGTGTTACCGTATGTATCGCGACGGAAGCAGGGTCCGGTTCGGGCCGCTTCCCCCAAAAATGGTGGGGCCCGCCCGGAAGCTGGTCGCGTAGACTTCCGCCTGAGGGAAATTGCCAAATGAACAAGATTTTGACGGTGGCCGTCGTCGGCCTGGGTTATGTCGGACTGCCGCTGGCGGTCGCCTTTGGAAAGAAGTTTCCGACGATCGGTTTCGACCTGTCGGAAAGCAAGGTCGAGAGCTATCGCCGCAACGTCGATCCGATGGGCGAGATCGAATCGGCGGATCTGCAGGCCGCGCGCCTGAAGCTGTCCACCGATCCGTCCGTGCTGCGCGAGGCCGACTTCATCGTCATCGCCGTTCCCACGCCGGTCGACGATGCCCACATCCCCGATTTCTCGCCGCTGATCGGCGCGAGCACGCTCGCGGGCAAGAACCTGAAGCCGGGCGCCGTCGTGGTGTTCGAGTCGACGGTCTACCCGGGCGCGACGGAGGAGGTCTGCATCCCGCTGCTGGAAAAGCACTCCGGCCTGAAGTGGAAGAAGGACTTCTTCGTCGGCTACTCGCCCGAGCGCATCAACCCGGGCGACAAGGAGCACACGCTCACCCGCATCGTGAAGGTGGTGTCGGGCGACACGCCGGCGACGCTGGAGATCGTGGCCGACACGTACGGCGCCGTGATCGAGGCCGGCGTGCATCGCGCCAGCAGCATCAAGGTCGCCGAGGCCGCCAAGGTGATCGAGAACACCCAGCGTGACCTGAACATCGCGCTCGTCAACGAACTCGCGCTGATCTTCCACCGCATCGGCATCGACACCACCGAGGTGCTGGAGGCCGCGGGCACGAAATGGAACTTCCTGCCGTTCCGTCCGGGCCTGGTCGGCGGCCACTGCATCGGCGTCGATCCGTACTACCTCACGCACAAGGCCGAGATCCTGGGCCTGCACCCCGAGGTCATCCTCGCCGGCCGCCGCATCAATGACGGCATGGGTCGCTACATCGCCGAACAGACCGTCAAGTGCATGATCCGCCGCGGCCATTCCGTCAAGGACGCCGACGTGCTGGTGCTGGGCCTGACCTTCAAGGAGAACTGCGCCGACCTGCGCAATTCCAAGGTCATCGACGTCATCCGCGAGCTCCAGAGCTACGGCGCGCGCGTGCATGTGCACGACCCGATCGCGTCGCCCGAGGAGGCGCTGCACGAATACGGTGTCACGCTCGTCGAGTGGGACGATCTGCCGCGTGCCTGCGCGATCGTCGGTGCCGTGTCGCACGCGGAGCTGGTCGGCATGGCGCCGTCGCGACTGCTCGCCAAGCTGCAGCCGGAAGGTGTCTACGTCGACGTGAAGTGCAAGGCCGACCAGGCCGCGCTGAACGCACTCGGCGTGGAAGTCTGGCGCCTGTGACCGCGGACGTCGTCACGGCGGCCCTCGACCAGATCCTGGCGGAAGTCGCCGCCACGCCGCGCCGCTGGCTCGTCACCGGCGCCGCGGGCTTCATCGGCTCGCATCTGCTGGAGACGCTGCTGGCCGCCGGCCAGCACGTTGTCACGCTCGACAACTTCGCCACCGGCCACCAGCGCAACTTCGACCAGGTGCGCGCGTCCGTCGGCGACCCGGCCTGGGCCCGGCACGTCGCCATCACCGGCGACATCGCCGACGAGGCCACCTGCCGCACGGCCTGCG
Organism: Burkholderiales bacterium; assembly: GCA_019510465.1. Taxonomy (GTDB): domain Bacteria; phylum Pseudomonadota; class Gammaproteobacteria; order Burkholderiales; family Burkholderiaceae_C; genus Scleromatobacter. Next base: position 15,902 of record JAEKKH010000177.1, on the reverse strand, counting down.
AAGGGGTCGACATCGTGCTGCACCAGGCCGCGCTCGGCTCGGTGCCGCGCTCGCTGGCCGATCCGCTGACCACGCACCGCGCCAACGCCACGGGCTTTCTCACCCTGCTGGTGGCCGCGCGCGATGCCAAGGTGCAGCGCTTCGTCTATGCGGCGTCCAGCTCCACCTACGGCGACTCGCCCACGCTGCCCAAGGTCGAGGACGTGATCGGCCGCCCGCTGTCGCCGTACGCCGTCACGAAGTACCTCGACGAGCTGTACGCCGACGTGTTCTGCCGCAGCTACGGCATGCCCACGATGGGCCTGCGCTATTTCAACGTCTTCGGCCCGCGCCAGGATCCGGACGGCGCCTACGCGGCGGTCATCCCGCGCTGGATCGCCGCGATGCTGGAAGGCCGCGAGTGCGTCATCAACGGCGACGGCGAGACCTCGCGCGACTTCTGCTTCGTGCGCAACGTCGTCCAGGCCAACCTGCGCGCGGCGCTGACGACCGACGCCGAGGCCATCGGCCGCGTCTACAACGTGGCGGTGGGCCAGCGCACGACGCTGAACCAGCTGCACGCCGCGCTGGCCACCGCCGTCGAGGCACGCCAGGCCGGCACGCGCGTGCCGGCGCCCACGCGCGCGCCCTTCCGCGCGGGCGACGTCCGCCACTCGCTGGCCGACATCTCGCTGGCGCGCCGGCTGCTGGGCTACGAGCCGACGCACACCATCGCCGCCGGGATGGCGGAGACGGTGGCCGCCTACTGACGTTTCGCCGGACGGGCCCTCGCGCCCGCGCGTCATGCGCGAGCGACGGATCGCCCGTGCCGTCTCAGGCCGCCGCCGGCATCGGCTTGACCGGCGGCGCGGCCGCCTTGCAGTAGCGTGCGACGTAGTCGGCATGCGCCGGCAGCTGCGCCACCGTGCGCTCCACCTGCCCGCGGATCTCCTCCAGGAAGCCGTTCAGCTCGGCGTCGCTCATCAGGTTGGCGATCGGGTGGTGCTGGGTGGGCGTGATGCCCTGGCCGAGCATCACCTGGATCCACGAGTTCTCGGCGAACAGCTCGTTGGGCGCGCGGAACACGCGGCCGCTCTCGCGGAACAGGTCGATGCGGTGCTGCAGCGAGGCCGGCACCTCCATCGTGCGCACCTGGTTCCAGAACGCGCTGTCGCGGCGGTGGGTGATCTTGTAGTGCAGGATGATGAAGTCGCGGATGTGCTCCATCTCGTCGCGCGTCTGCCGGTTGTATTCGTCGACGTCGACCTGGCGCACGCCCTCGTTGGGGAAGCACTGCAGCAGCCGGATGACGCCGCGCTGGATCAGGTGGATGCTGGTCGACTCCAGCGGCTCCAGGAAGCCGCTGGACAGACCGATCGCCACGACGTTGCGCACCCACGTGGACTCGCGCTGGCACGGCTTGAACGGGATGATGCGCGGCTTGGTCAGCACCTCGCCCTGCAGGCCGGCCTGCAGCGTGGCGAGCGCCTCGTCGTCGCCGACGTGCCGGCTGCTGTAGACCATGCCGTTGCCCACCCGGTGCTGCAACGGGATCTGCCATTGCCAGCCGAACGGGTGCGCGATCGAGCGCACGTAGGGCACCGGCGCCTTGACCGACGCGGTCTGCAGCGCCACGGCGCGATCACAGGGCAGCCAGTGGCTCCAGTCCTGCAGCGGCACGCCCAGGGTCTCGCCCAGCAACAGCGAGCGCATGCCCGTGCAGTCGACGAACAGGTCGCCCTCCAGCACCGAGCCGTCGGCCAGCTTCAGCGCGGCGATGTCGCCGTCGTCGTGGCGGATCACCTGCGCGATCCTGCCCTCGATGCGGCGCGCGCCCTGGCGTTCGCTGAGCTTGCGCAGGTACTTCGCGTACAGCGTCGCATCGATGTGGAACGCGTAGTTCAGGGCCGAGCGCGGCAGGTGCGCGAAGCGGTTCCGTTCGGCGGCGCGCAGCTCGAGGCAGTACTCGCCATAGGACCGCGCGAGCTTGCGATCGCGGCCCTTGAGCCAGAAGTGCTGGAAGCCGGCCGTCCAGTGGTCCTGGCCGGTGGTGCCGAAGCTGTGGAAGTAGTGCTCGCCGATGTCGCGCCAGCCCTCGAAGTTGATGCCCAGCTTGAAGACGCCCTGCGTCTCGGCCATGAATTCCTGCTCGTCGATGCCGCACAGGTTGTTGAAGGTCAGCAGCGTCGGGATCGTGGCCTCGCCGACGCCGACGGTGCCGATCTCGTCGGACTCCACGAGCTGGATGTCCAGGCCCTTGCCCAGGGTCTTGGACAGGCAGGCGGCCGTCATCCAGCCGGCGGTGCCGCCACCGGCGATGACGACGCGGCGCACGGGTTGGCGAGGGCGGTCGGTGGGAGCAGGGGTCATGGCGGCCTCAGCGATTGAAGCGTTGGAGCAGGGCCTGGCGCAGGTGGCGCGCGCCGCTCTCGGTGAGCGGGGCGAGCGCGCTGCGCGCTTGCGGCGGGATGTGGGCGGCGGTGGTGTCGTCGGCCCGGAAGACGTAGTGGTCGAACACGCCGCGCCAGATCTCGCGCTGCGCGGGCGGCAGGTCGCGCATCGTCAGCAGCGCCGCCATCAGCGCGCCGATCGGCGAGTCCATCCAGTCGGGCGACTGGCGCCACCAGTAGTTGATCAGCACGTTGAAGGGCGTCAGCGATTCGACGTGGTGCCACCACATGCTGGGCACGAACACGGCGTCGCCGGGCTCGAGCTCGACGACCTGCGCATGTTTCAACGCCTCGGCGAAGCGAGGGAAGCGCTCCGGGTCCGGGTTGGCGAAGTCGACGAGGCTGATGGACTGCCCGGCCGGCGTCACGTCCAGCGGGCCGACGTAGAGGTTGGCCAGCTGCTCCGGCGGGAACAGGGTGAAGCGGCGGCGGCCGGCGGCGACGCACGCGAGGTTGTCCGGCAGGTCGAAGTGCGCCGCGATGCGGCTTCGGTTGCCGAACCAGAGGCTCACGAGCGGGTCGCGATCGCCGAACGGCAGGTCGTTGGCGGCGCGAAAGCGCGGCAGGCAGGTGTCGACGGTGGTCGAGCCCACGTACAGCGCCGGCGCCTGCGGGTCGTCGGCCATCCGCGCCAGCGCGTCCAGCACCACGTCCAGCGGCGCCTTCTCGCGCTTGAAGTTCATGCCCGTGAAGGCGTCGTTGTAGAAGAACCGTCCGTGCGCCTGCGGCGGCGCGAGCAGCATGCCCACGGGCTCGCCCGCCCACGCGCCCTTGAGGTAGGCCATCGCGTCCGCGGTGGAGCGGCGCGCGGCCTGCACCATGGGCCAGTGCGCGACGAGGCCGCGCTGCACCCAGGGCCGCGTGTCGCGCAGGCGCTCGTCGGTCATCGCCTCCTCGGGCGTGCCGTGGAGCTCGCGGATCGGGGTCATGTCGTCCACGCCAGGCCCTGGCGTGCGAGCCGCTTGTTGTAGCGCGCGATCAGGTCGCGCAGGTGCGTGGTCGAGGCCACCACCATGAAGATCGCGACCAGCCAGCCCTGCGCGTGCAGCTCGGCGACGACGGCCGCGTCGAGCCGCGCGAGGCGTTCCTCGCTGATCGTGCTGAAGCCGGCCAGGCGGTTCTGCGAGCCGTCGGCGGCCTCGATGTCGAGCGCGAAGGATTCGACCAGGTCGTGCCGCAGCAGCGTCGCGATGAAGGGCGCCGTCGCCTCGACGCCCGTGTGGATCGCGGCCAGCACCGAATTCATGCGTTCGAGGTACTCGGTGGAGGTGCCGTGCGGCATGAAGACGGGTTCGCCCTCGCCGCGGCCGATGCGGGGGCTGTCCATGTCGACGTGGACCGTCAGCTCGGCGCCGCCGCGGCCGATCATGAAGGGGCCGCGCTCGAGCGCCAGCGGGATGTAGGACGCGTCCCAGCCATGCGCGTCGAGGAACAGGTTCTCGCCGCTGCGCAGGCCCAGCAGCGCGACCGGCTGCATGCCGGGTCCGTTGTCGGCCGGCTGGAAGACGATGGGGTAGTGCGCCTGGACGTCGCGGAATTCGTTCGGGAAGACCGGCGTGGTCATCACGTCGTCGCCCCAGGCCGCGCCGCGGGTGGTGACGATGCGCAGGTCGCGGTGGGTGTTGTTGTCGAGCTGGACGGGGTTCATGGTGGGCGTGGTGTCAGCCGCGCGGCAGGCCGTGCGCGCGGATGTGGTCGATGAGCGAGCGCTGCAGCGGCAGGGCGCCGAGCATGCGCCGCGCCAGGTGGGCGGTCTCGCGGAAATACGGCTCGGCGGCCTCGCCGAGGCTCGGATGCCGCGTGCGCGCGGACGGCTCGGGCAGCAAGCCCATGCCATGCGCGACGTACTGGTAGCTGGCGGCGGGAAACACCTCCTCGATGCGGAAGAAATCCTGGCGGTACGGCGCCCGGTGGCGCCACAGGGTCAGCAGGTCGGCCAGGCGATCGGGCAGCGTGGCGCGTTCGCGGTGCGCGCGCCAGTAGTCGGTGTCGTCGCGGCGGCTCAGCGCGTAGTGCAGCTTGAGGAAGTCGACGACGCGTTCCCAGCGGTACGCGAAGGCGTCGTTGAAGCGTTTCTCCACCAGCGCCATCTCGGCGCGCGTGGCGGGCATCTCGTCGCTGATTGTCGCGGCCGACAGCTCCACCAGCGCGAGCGCCGAGGCCTCCAGCGGCTCGACGAAACCGGCCGACAGGCCCACCGCGATGCAGTTGCGGTGCCACGAGCGCTCGCGCCAGCCGGGTTCGAACGCGATGCGGCGCGGCGCCGGCAGCTCGCCCGATCCGCCGGTGGCGCGGACATGGGCGAGCAGCTGTCGCTCGGCCTCCTCGTGCGAGGTGTGCGCGCTGGAGTAGACGTGGCCGACGCCGCGCCGGTCGTGCAGCCCGATGTCCCAGGTCCAGCCGGCGGGTTGGGCGGTGGCGATGGTCTCGCAGGCGATCGGCGTGTCGGCCGCGGGGTAGGGCACCTGCAGCGCGAGTGCGGTGTCGTTGAACAGCAGGTGCTTGCACGAGCGCACGCCGACGCCGTAGTGCTGGCCCAGCAGCACCGAGGCCATGCCCGAGCAGTCGATGAACAGGTCGCCCGCGATGTCGCCGTGCCGGCGCGTGCGCAGCGCGGCGATGTCGCCGTCGTCGTGCGACAGGACCTGGTCGACGTCGTCGAGCACATGGCGCACGTGCAGGTGGGCGACGGCGTGCTCTCGCAGCTGCACGCCGAACTTGCCGGCGTCGAAGTGGTAGCCGTAGTTGGCGACGGCCGCGAACTCGGGCGTGGCGAACTGCTTGGGCGCGTGGCCGGCCATGCACACGTGCGGCTGCGCGCTGACGACCTCGGCGAATGGCCGGTCGCCGTGGCGCTGCAGCCAGCCGGCCACCAGGTCGACATCGCCGAAGCCCATCGGCAGCGTGAAGGGGTGGCGGTACTGGTCGCCCTCGACCGCCGCGCGGCCCCGCATCCAGCCGCGGAAGAGCGAACCCTGCTTGAACGACGCATCGCACTCGCGCACGAGCGTCGTCTCGCTGAAGCCGATGCGGCGCAGGGTATCGCGCATCGACGGCCAGGTGCCTTCGCCGACGCCGATCGGCGGCGTGTTCGGGGACTCGATCAGCGTGACCGCGAGCCCGTCCGGCTCGCCCGCGTGGTGCTCGCGGGCGAGGAGGGCCGCGGTCAGCCATCCGGCCGAGCCGCCGCCCAGGATCACGACGTGTCTCACGTCATCGTTCACGCGCATCATCATCTGCCGGCCATGATGCCGGTCTGCAAAAAGAGACGCCACCCGGCGATTCCCAGGGGAGGGCATCGGCGGATGGCGTGGGTGCGGCGAAGTCCTCGTCGCGTCAGGCGATCACGCTCAGAACTTGTAGCGTGCGCCGATCATGTAGCGGCGGCCCGTCTGCGTGATCGACTCCAGCTCCTCGTTCGTGCGGCTGTGCTGGCGCACGACACCGTCGTTCAGGTTGATCGCGTCGAACTGGAACGACAGGTGCTTGTTGACGTTGTAGCCCAGCGTCATGTCGACCTGGCCATAGGGCTCGGTGTAGACCGGGTTCGGACCGGAGCCATCGAACGTGCTGGCGAGGAACTGGCCGCGCCAGTTGTAGGCCACGCGGGCGTTGACCTGGTCATTCTCGTAGTAGGCGACGACATTGGACGAGTTGCTGAGGCCCACCAGCGCGAACTGGTCGTTCATGTTCGCGTTGTTGTACTTCAGGCCCGTCATCACCAGCGTGTAGTTCGCGCTGACACCGAAGCCGGTGTTGCCGAACGCGTTCTGGATGTTGAACTCCCATCCGCGCAGGCTGGCCGCGTGCTGGTTGACTGGCTGGTTGACCTTGAACGACAGCTGCGGGTCCGCCGCCTGCGCGGTGATGATGCCGGTCGCGTGGCCATTCTTGTCCGGGCCGCGTACCACGCCGGGCTGGCCGTTGAAGTTGTTGAAGATGTAGTCGCGGATGCACGTCGTGTTGACGGTCGAGCACCCACCCGCGCCGATGGCCGCGTTCCAGTAGGCGCCTCCCACCGGCGTAGTCAACGCGCCCGGGGTGTAGGTCACCTGGCCCTGGCCGATGAAGTTCTGCACGTTCTTGTGGAAGAAGCCGACAGACAGGTAGCTCGACTTGCCGTAGTACCACTCCACCGAGCTGTCCAGGTTGTGGGACAGCAGCGGCTTCAAGGCCGGGTTGCCCTGTGAACCGGTGCCGCCGTTGACGCGGAACAGCTGGTCGAGCGAGCGACCGCCCTGGATCTGGTCCCAGCCCGGACGTGCGATCGTTTCGCCGTAGCTCAGCCGCACCTTGACGTTCCTGGTCACGTCGGCATCGAAATCCACGCTCGGGAGCCAGAACTTGTAGCTGCCCTTCTGGGTCGTCGCCGCCTGGCCGTCATAGACGATGTCGAACTCGTTGTCCGCGCGCCATTCGGAACCCGAGGGCGTTGGCACGACCGCGGCGGCGGTCACGTCCGTCTTCTCGTAGCGCACGCCGGCCGACAGGTTCATCGGCATGCCCATCGCTTCCCAGTCCCGGTTGTACTGGCCGAACAGGCTGGTCGTGTTCTCCTTCGTGCGGCGGTCGGTGCCGCCGGGGCCGTCGAAGTCCGCCGAGGCGACGTACTTCGACGGGTCACCCACCGAGGCGGCGATGTCGCGCACCTGGTTGAAGTTGCTGGTGAACCAGTGATCGTACAGCGCCGGGTTGTGGACGCCCTTCATGCGGGTGAAGTACTTGGCCAGCGTGTCGGCGTGCCAGATGGCGTCGGGATAGTCGTCCGGATTCGTCGCGCCGCCCCAGCTGTCCTGCTGCACGTTGGCGTAGGCCGTGCGGTTCTTGACGTGCGTGATGTTCAGGCCGAAGTCCACCGACGACTGCTCGGACGCCGCCCAGTTGCCCTTGAGCTGCAACTGCTCCACGTTGGCCTTCATGTAGCTGTTGCGGAACGACGAGCCCGTGACCTGCTGCAGCGACGGCGTGAGCGGCGCGTTGGCGATGCTCATGACCGGGAACGGCTGCGTGAAGTCGACCGTGGTGTCGCCGCGGTTGAACGAGGCTCCGCCCAGCACGTTGTTGGTGCCGTAGGGGTTGTCCGAGCCCGAGGTCGAATTCGACGAGTGCGCGTCCAGCCCGAAGCGCATGGTGTCGGTGGCCTTCCAGTCCAGGTTGAAGCCCAGCGAGCGCAGGGTGGTCTTGACGCCGAACTTGGCCACGCCCATCGCGACGTCCGCGTTGGTGAGGGTCTCGGTGTAGACCAGCGGGGTGGCGGCCGGGCCGTTGGTCCAGCTGCTGCTCGACGGGCCGAAGTTGAACCACGACGAGATGTCGTTGCGCTTCTGGTCGAGGCGGTTCTGCGAATACGTGTAGTCCAGCGTGCTGGTCAGCGACTTCACCGGCTGCCATTGCAGCGTCAGCTGGCCGTTCACGCGCTGGCGGTGGATGCCCGTGATGGCGTAGTCCATGTTCTGCGGCACCGAGTAGATGCCCGAGCCCGACGGACGGTTGACGATGTTGGGGCCCGACTGCGGGATGCCGCCCCAGCAGTTCGTGTTGTCCTGCGTGGCCAGGCAGTTGCGCCAGCCGTTGCCGACGTTGGCGTTGTTGTAGCCGCCGTCGCGCACCTCGTAGTTGCCGGTCAGCGCGATGCCGAACGTGTGGTCCGCGAAGGTGTCGCTGTAGATGCCGGAGACCTCCGGCGTCAGGCCCTTGCCCTTGTCGTCGTCGGGCAGGCGCTGGTTGGACCGGTCGAGCAGGCCTTCGACCCCGATCGACGCGATGCGGCCGGCGTAGTTCTCGAGCGGGCGCGCCGTCTTGATGTTGATGGTGGCGCCGATGCCGCCGGCGGGCTTGGCGGCATTGCTGGTCTTCCACACTTCGAGGCCGGAGATGGACTCGGCGGCCAGGTTGGCGAAGTCGAACGCGCGCGAGCCGGACGGGCCGGTGTCGGCCACCGTCGTCGCCGGCATCTGGCGGCCGTTCAACAGGATCATGTTGTAGTCGGGGCCGAAGCCGCGCACCGTCACCTTCGAGCCTTCGCCCGCCACGCGGTCGATCGACACGCCGCTGATGCGCTGCATGGCTTCCGCGAGGTTGGTGTCGGGGAACTTGCCGACGTCCTCCGCAGTGATGCCGTCGACGATGCCGTGCGCGTCGCGCTTCAGGGCCATCGAGGTGTCCAGGCTGGCCCGGATGCCCGTGACGGTCACGGTCTGGACGTCCGGCTTGTCGGCCGACGAGGCCGCCGCCGCGGCCGGCGCAGCGCCCTGGGCGTGAGCCGCCGTGACCCCCGCCAGCAGCAGGCCGCAGGCCGAAGCGAGGCGGGTCCGCCGGAACGACGGCGCGTGGTGGATCTTCATTGACTTGTCTCCGATGTTTTGGTGAGCCGTGTCGCCGTTCGGGAACGTGCGCCCCATGCCTGCCCGTTGTTGACCGCGGGTTTGAAAGCGCTTTCAAAGATGCTTGCGTCGTTTCCTGAAAGCGGTTTCAAATGTAAGCCAGCTGTCCAGCGGGTCAGCTAGGGAACACCCGCATACCCTTGCGTTTCGACTTGTCCTGGCAACACTTCTTCAGGTCTTTGCGGGTTTGTCCCAGGACGAACGGCCGTTCCGGGACGACGACCACGGCGCGGGTGGCCCGATTCGCCGAGGCGCTCGACGCGGCAAGCGCTCCCGGCGGTGAACGGGCGCAGGACGTGTCGCGATCGATTGCCGGGTCGCCGGGAGGTGTTTGATGGCGGCTAAGGCAGAAAGCGCTTTCATAGCTTGCTCGACATGACAGCGATGGTCGCGCGCGCGGCCGGCGTCGATTGCACTAGGATGGGCGCGCCCGCATCGCCAACCGTTCCATGCCGCAGGAGTCCGCAGCCGTGAGCCCGACCGTCCCTTCTCGCGCCGTGCGCCAGGATCCGACCTGGCTCGATGCCGAATACGATCAGCGCCGGCGCCATCCGGAGCATGTGGAGATCGGCGCCCGCTGGGAGACGGCGTCGTCGCTGGTGCAGCGCCTGGAGTCGTGGCGGCGCGACGTGCGCTACGGGCCGGGCGAGGGCGAGACGATCGACCTCTATCCGACGCCCGTCGCCAATGCGCCGGTGCTGGTGTTCATCCACGGGGGCTACTGGCGCACGTCGGACAAGTCGCTGCACGCCTTTCTCGCCCCCGCGTTCACGGCCGACGGCGCGCTCGTGATGATTCCCAACTACGCGCTGTGCCCCGCCGTGGGCATCGAGCACATCGCGCTGCAGTTGGCGCGCTGCCTCGCATGGGTGTACCGCAATGCGGCGCTCTACGGCGGCGATCCGTCGCGCATCGTCGTGGCCGGGCATTCGGCGGGCGGCCACCTCGCCGCGATGATGCTGAGCTGTCGCTGGAAGGACGTCGACGCGTCGCTGCCGCCGCAACTGCTGGGTGGCGCGCTGGCCATCTCGGGGCTGTTCGACCTGGAGCCGCTGCGCTTGGCGCCGTTCATCAAGGACGACATCCGCCTGACTCCCGCGAGCGTGCGCCGCCTCAGCCCGGCGTTCTTCCCGCGCCCGCGCAAGCCGCTTTTCACGGCAGTCGGCGCCGAGGAGACCTCCGAGCTGAAGCGCCAGGCGGCGCTGATCCGCGACCAGTGGGGCCCGACGAGCGTGCCGGTCAGCGAGACGATAGCCAACGCCAACCACTTCAGCATCCTGCACAACCTGGCCGACCCGAACGGCCGGCTGCATCGCCACGCGCTCGCGCTGCTCGGGATCCGGCGCTGAGGCCGGCGGCGATCAGGCGGAAGCGCCGTCGTCCTTGTCCTGGCCGGTGGCGCAGCCCTTGCACGGGCCGCAACCGCCGCCGCAGCTGCTCGCGTTCGCGGCGGCGTCCATCGCCTTGATCTCGATGCGGCGCGCGGTCCGCTCCGAGGCGCCGGTGGCGCGCGCGAGGGTGCCCGACTGCGCGGCCAGCTTGTGGCGCAAGGACGCCGGGGCGAGCTTCCACACGCTGTAGCCGGCGGCGGCCAGCACGATGAGCAGGGTGACGAGCGTCTGGATCATGTCGAGGCTTCCTAGGCTCCGAACAGGGCGCGCACGGTGTAGTACGTGAGGCCGGAGGCGATGTAGGCGAGCGCGAACAGGTAGCTCGCCATGATGACGGGATGGCGCCAGCCACCGGTCTCGCGACGCGTGACGGACAGCGTGGCCACGCACTGCGGCGCGAACACGTACCAGGCCAGCAGCGCGCAGGCGGTGGGCAGCGACCAGGTCTGGTGGATCAGCGGCGAGAGCTGTTCCGCCACCGCGTCGCCCGAGGCCGACAGCGCGTAGACGGTGCCGAGCGCCCCGACGGCGACCTCGCGCGCCGCCAGGCCCGGCACCAGCGCGATGGAGATCTGCCAGTTGAAGCCGATGGGCGCGAAGATGTACTGCAGCAGGTGGCCCAGCCGCCCGGCCAGGCTGTATTCGATCGCGGGGCCGGTGGCGCCCGGCGGCGGGCCGGGGAAGGTCGACAGGAACCACAGCACGATCATCAGCGACAGGATGATGGTGCCCACGCGCGTCGTGAAGATGCGCGCGCGTTCCCACAGGCCGATCGCCAGGTTGCGCAGGTTGGGCCAGCGGTAGGCCGGCAGCTCCATCATCAGCGTGTGGTGCGCGGGGCCGGTGCGCCGGCCCAGGCGTTGCAGCACCCAGGCGACCGCCATCGCGCTGACGATGCCGGCCATGTACAGCACGAACAGCACCAGGCCCTGCAGGTTGACGCCGAACGACAGGGTGCGCGCCGGGATGAAGGCGCCGATCAGCAGCGCGTAGACCGGCAGCCGCGCCGAGCACGTCATCAGCGGGGCGATCAGGATCGTGGCGAGGCGGTCGCGCTGGTCGGCGATGGTGCGCGTGGCCATGATGCCGGGGATCGCGCAGGCGAAGCTCGAGAGCAGCGGGATGAAGCTGCGGCCCGTCAGGCCCACGCCGGCCATCACGCGATCGAGCAGGAACGCGGCGCGCGGCAGGTAGCCGGAGTCCTCGAGCGCGAGGATGAACAGGAACAGGATCAGGATCTGCGGCAGGAACACGAGCACGCTGCCGGCGCCCGCGATCACGCCGTCCACCAGCAGACTGCGCAGCAGGCCGCCGTCCATGTGGTGCGCCACCAGCTGGCCGGTGCCGTCCATCAGCGACTGGATCTGCTCCATCGGCCACTTGGCCCAGCTGAACACGGCCTGGAACATCAGGAACAGCACCAGCGTGAGGATGGCCATGCCCGCCACCGGGTGCAGCAGCACGCGATCGAGGCGGTCATCGACGTGCGAGCTGGCGGCGGGCTCGGTGAGCGTGGCCTCGAGCAGGCGGTGCACCTCGTGGTGGTCGCGCATGACGGCGTCGATCGCCGCCTGGCCCACGTGGCCGTGCGGCGGCTCGGCATCCAGGTGCACGCCGGGGCCGCTCGCGGGCGCGTGCGCGGGCTCGTGCGAGCGCGCGAGCCAGGCGTCGACGGCCGCGGTCAGCGACTCGGCGCCGCCGGTCTTGACGGCGACGGTCTCGACCACCGGCACGCCCAGCTCGGCCTCGAGCTTGGCCACGTCGATGTGGATGCCGCGCCTGCGGGCGACGTCGGTCAGGTTGAGCGCCACCAGCATCGGCCGCTTCAGGCGCCGCGCCTCGATGACCAGACGCAGGGTCAGGCGCAGGTTGGTGGCGTCGGTGACGCACACCAGCAGGTCGGGCGGCGCTTCGCCGGCGCGCTTGCCCCGGACGACGTCGCGCGTGACCGTCTCGTCGGCGCTGGTCGCGTTCAGGCTGTAGGCGCCCGGCAGATCCAGCACGCGCACCTGCTTGCCGGACGGCAGCGTCAGCAGGCCTTCCTTGCGTTCGACGGTGACGCCCGCGTAGTTGGCCACCTTCTGGCGGCTGCCGGTGAGCAGGTTGAACAGCGCGGTCTTGCCGCAATTCGGATTGCCCAGCAGCGCGATCTGGCGGCTGTCCAGAGCGGCGCTGCTCATGACGCCCTCCGGCTCGACGAGACCATCGATGCGCGGCCGCAAGAGGGCCAGGCTCGCTTCGCAGCGGCCGGGCGGAGCGCGCGGGAACGAATGGCTGGCGCGTTCATCACGATTTGTCCGGCCAGACCTGCACGCAGGCGGCTTCCGCGCGCCGCAGAGCGAACGTGCTGACGCCGCCGCGACCGCCCACCCGCACGCCGATCGGATCGTCGCCCGGCTGGCCGAAGGCGATGACGCGCAGGCTCGCGCCTTGCACGAAGCCGATCTCGATCAGGCGCAACGCCATGCGCTCCACGTCCGGGTCGAGGCTGCCGTCCGGCCCCAGCGCCTCGACGCGCACGCCGGCGACGGTGCCGGTGGCGTTGCGCGGCAAGCGCGTCAGCGGCACGGGCGCAGGCGCCGGCGCGAGGGGGCCGCGCTCGCGCGCGTCGTCGGCGGCGTCCGATGACGTCGTTTCAGCGAGGCGGGCGAGCACTTGTCCAGGCATGAGGGGTTTCAAGAAGGCGCTGGAGTTCTAAAGGAGAACCATTCTCATTCATTGTAGGCGCAGCCGCCACCCCTGTCATCTGACGGACGTCAAGCCCCTGACGTTCGTCTGCGACTATCGGGCCGATAGCTTCTATCAAAAACCAGGAAATCATAGATTTGCCATAGTGCCTGCCCGGGATGGACGCCGTCGCGAGCGAGTCGGCGCCTATCGTCGTGATAGCTATTGAGAATCGCCTAGCGATAGCAAATAGCCTATGATTCAGTCATTCCGAATCACCGCCAACCCCAACGAGGAAGCAAGATGTCCCTGATCAACACCCAAGTCCAGCCCTTCAAGACCGAAGCCTTCCACAACGGCAAGTTCATCACCGTCAGCGACGAGACGCTCAAGGGCAAGTGGTCCGTGCTGATCTTCATGCCGGCCGCCTTCACCTTCAACTGCCCGACGGAAGTGGAAGACGCCGCCGACAACTACGCCGAGTTCCAGAAGCTGGGTGCCGAGGTCTACATCGTCACGACCGACACGCACTTCTCGCACAAGGTGTGGCACGAGACCTCGCCGGCCGTCGGCAAGGCCAGGTTCCCGCTGGTCGGCGACCCGACGCACACGCTGACCAACGCCTTCGGCGTGCACATCCCCGAAGAAGGCCTGGCGCTGCGCGGCACCTTCGTCATCAACCCCGAAGGCATCATCAAGACGCTGGAAATCCACAGCAACGAGATCGCCCGCGACGTGAAGGAAACGCTGCGCAAGCTCAAGGCCGCCCAGTACACCGCGGCGCACCCGGGCGAGGTCTGCCCGGCCAAGTGGAACGAAGGCGCGAAGACCATCGCCCCGTCGCTGGACCTGGTCGGAAAAATTTGAGCCCCCGCGCTCGCTAGCGCTCGCTGCCCCCCCTCCAAAGGGGGCCGGCCGCGAGCGGCCCGGCGAAGCCGGTTCCGCCGCTCCCTCGAACTTTCTCGCGGGGCGGTCGAGCGACGGCGTCGGGCGCGGGCCGTGCTCCCGTCTTGTCCGATCATTTCATGAGTTAGAAGGAGTTCCACATGCTCGACGACAACCTGAAGGCGCAGCTCAAGGCCTACCTCGAACGCGTGAGGCTGCCTTTCACGATCACGGCCTCGCTCGACGAAGGCCAGTCCTCGCAGGAGATGCACGAGTTCCTGCGCGACATCGTCGGCCTGACCGACAAGATCACCCTCAAGACCGACGGCACGGACGCGCGCCGGCCGTCGTTCACGCTGGCCCGCCCGGGCGAGGCGGAGCGCATCCGCTTCGCCGCGATCCCGATGGGCCACGAGTTCACCTCGCTGGTGCTCGCGCTGCTGCAGGTCGGCGGCCATCCGCCCAAGATCGAGCAGGAGCTGATCGAGCAGATCAAGGGCCTCGACGGTGACCTCCGATTCGAGACCTACATGTCCCTCACGTGCCACAACTGCCCGGACGTCGTCCAGGCGCTGAACCTGCTGGCCGTGCTGAACCCGCGCATCCAGAGCGTGGTCATCGACGGCGGCCTGTTCCGCCAGGAAGTCGAGGATCGCCAGGTGCTGGCGGTGCCGATGGTCTACCTCAACGGCCAGCACTTCGGCCAGGGCCGGATGGAAGTCGACGAGATCGTCAGGAAGCTCGACACCGGCTCGGCCGCGCGCGATGCCGCCAAGCTCGGCGCGAAGGACGCGTTCGACGTGCTGATCGTCGGCGGCGGCCCCGCGGGCGCGGCCGCGGCCGTGTACGCGGCGCGCAAGGGCATCCGCACCGGCCTGCTGGCCGAGCGCATGGGCGGCCAGACGATGGACACCATGAGCATCGAGAACTTCATCTCGGTGCTGGAGACCGACGGCCCGAAGTTCGCGGCGGCGCTGGAGAACCACGCCAAGCGCTACGACGTCGACATCATGAACCTGCAGCGCGCGACGAAGCTCGAGCCCGCAGGCGCCGACGGCCTCATCGGCGTCACGCTGGAGAACGGCGCCACGCTCAGGAGCAAGTCGGTGATCATCTCCACCGGCGCGCGCTGGCGCGAAGTCAACGTGCCCGGCGAGAAGGCGTACCGCAACAAGGGCGTGGCGTACTGCCCGCACTGCGACGGCCCGCTGTTCAAGGGCAAGCGCGTGGCCGTGATCGGCGGCGGCAACTCGGGCGTCGAGGCGGCGATCGACCTGGCCGGCATCGTGGGCCACGTCACGCTGCTGGAATTCGGCGACGCGCTGCGCGCCGACGCGGTGCTGGTCGACAAGCTCAGGAGCCTGGCCAACGTCGACATCCACGTGCAGGCGCAGACCACCGAGATCACCGGCGCGGACGGCAAGGTGAACGGCCTGACCTACACCGACCGCCGCAACGGCGAGGCCAGGCATGTCGAGCTCGAGGGCGTGTTCGTGCAGATCGGCCTGGTGCCCAACTCCGAGTGGCTCAAGGGCTCGATGGAGCTCACGAAGCACGGCGAGATCGTCGTCGACCCGCGGGGCCAGACCTCGGTGCCCGGCGTGTTCGCCGCCGGCGATGTCACCACGGTGCCGTTCAAGCAGATCATCATCGCCACCGGCGACGGCGCGAAGGCGGCGCTCGGCGCCTTCGACCACCTGATCCGCCAGGCCGTGCCGGCCTGAGCGCGGCCGCCCGCGCGCGTGACGCCCGCCCGCCCCCGCGCGCGGGCGTCGCCGCCCTTCAGGCGATGAACTCGTTGACCAGGTTCTCCCACGCCTCCTGCCGCCCCGAGACCGGCCGCTCGTCGACATTGCGCTGGAGGGCATGGGCCGCGGCGTCTTCGAGGGACGTCCCGGCCGACAGCAGCTTGCGGCCGACGTCGCCGTCCCAGCCTGCGTAGCGCGCGTCGAGCTCGCGTGCGGGACGGCCGTCCGCGACCATGCGTTCGGCGATCAGCAGCGCGCGGGCGCACAGGTCCATCGCGCCGACGTGGCCGTGGAACAGGTCGGCCGGATCGATGGACTGGCGGCGCACCTTGGCGTCGAAGTTCAGGCCGCCGTGCGTCAGGCCGCCACCGCGCAGCACGTGGTACAGCGCGAGCGCGG
>JAEKKH010000383.1 GCA_019510465.1 Burkholderiales bacterium | reverse complement strand
ACCTTGGCGATCTCGTTGATCGTCGACTCCAGGTCGGCGACCTTCGAGGGGGTGATCTCCAGCGTGTAGGCCGGGTAGTTGGTGGCCATCACGACGCCGTTGCGGTCGACGATCAGGCCGCGGTTGGGCACGATGGGCACGACGCCGATGCGGTTG
Organism: Burkholderiales bacterium; assembly: GCA_019510465.1. Classification (GTDB taxonomy): domain Bacteria; phylum Pseudomonadota; class Gammaproteobacteria; order Burkholderiales; family Burkholderiaceae_C; genus Scleromatobacter. The sequence continues at coordinate 1,755 of JAEKKH010000383.1, read as the reverse complement.
GCCTCGGCCTGCGCCTGCAGGTCGTCGTGGCGCACCACCTGCAGCACGAACCAGCGGAACACCAGCACGCCGAAGCACAGCAGCACGAAGGCGGCCGCGGCGATCGTGCGCGTGCGGAATCGATCGAGTTCGACCTCGATGTTCCGGAGTTCCGTCATCGACTTCACGTGGTTCTCGATCGTCGGCTACAGGGGTCGGTTCTCGTCGCGGTCGGGCGCGCGGCGCTGCGGCGCGAGCAGCAGCCACGACAGCGCCGGCCACAGCAGCGCCTCGAACAGCGGCGCGAGCAACAGCGTCCAGCCGGGGAAGCTGCCGGAAGACAGCAGCCGCACCACCAGCGACACGGCGTGGGCGACGATGAACACCGGCAGGATCTGCAGCGCCTGCTCGGCCAGGCCGAACCACAGCAGGCGGCGGTGCATCGTGATCGCCAGGAAGCTCAGCAGCGTGTAGGCCTGCGCGTGCTGGCCCAGCACCGCCCCCTGGTGCACGTCCATCAGCAACCCGAAGAAGAACGCGGCGCCGATGCCCACCCGACGGGGCTGGTGCACGTTCCAGAACACGAGCACGACGGCCAGCAGGTCCGGCATCGCCGCGATGCGCCCCAGCGGCAGCATGTTGAACAGCAGCGCCACGACCAGCGAGAGCCAGAGGAACAGCGGGTTGACCGGCAGCAGCAGCTGGTCGGAGCCGCGCGGCATGATCACTTCTTGGTCCCCTTGTTCGCTTTCTGGCCCTTGGCCGGCGCGGGCTCGGGCTCGGGCGCCGGACGCGGCGGCAGCTGCATCGCCATCGGCTCGAGCACCAGCACGTGGCGCACGCCATCGGCCGACGCGGTGGGCGCCAGCGCGATGCGGGCGAACGACGAATCGGCGCGCGGATCGACCTTCGCGACGCGCGCCACGTCCAGCCCCGGCGGATAGATGCCGTCGACGCCGCTGGTCTGCAGCACGTCGCCCACCTTGACGTCGGCGTTGCCCGCCATGAAGCGCAGCTCCATCGCGGAGCCGTCGGCGCCGAACGCCGCGCTGCGCTGGTGCGTGCGGGTGTTGAGCACCGGGATGGCGGCTTCCTTGTCGATCAGCAGCGTCACCTCGGACGACAGCGGATACACGCGCGTCACCTGCCCCAGCACGCCGGCCTCGTCGATCACCGGCGAGCCCGGCACCACGCCCTGCGAGAGGCCGCGGTCGATGAAGATCTTGCGCGAGAACGGGTCGCTCGCCTCGTACAGCACCTCGGCGGCCTGCGACTTCACCGACAGCGCCGGCCGCAGGTCGGCCAGCGCGCGCAGGCGGTTGTTCTCGGCGATGAGGGTGTCCACGCGGGCCGCCTTGGCCGACTGCGCCGTGAGCAAGGCCTGCGACTTGGCGAGGTCGGCCTGCGCCTGGTGCAGTCCGCCGACATACTCGCCGCTGGAATGCAGCGCCTGCATGGGCATCTCGAGCGCGCGCTCCAGCGGCAGCAGCAGGATCGACAGTGCGGAACGCAGCGGGCGAGTGACCGCGAAACGGGTGTCCGCCGCCATCAGGAACAGCGCCACCGCGGAGAACACCATCAGGCGCGTCAGCGCGGACGGGCCCTGGTGGAACAACGGCGGTGGACGGCGGTCCAGGGTACCGAGCGGCATGGGGTACTCAGCGCGCCGCGCGAAGCGCGGCGGAGGACGAGATGATTGATGCGATGAGAGGGATTATCGCAAGCCAAGGTTCCGTTGCTGGCAAGAAGGAACCCGTGTTCGTCGAATCGCCCAGG
>JAEKKH010000286.1 GCA_019510465.1 Burkholderiales bacterium | reverse complement strand
CCTCGTCGAAGAACTTCTGGCCTTCGGCCTTCACGAGGATCTTGATGCGCGCCTTGAACGCGTTGTCGCGGCGGCCGAAGCGGTTGTACACGCGCACGATCGCCTCGATGTAGACCAGGATCTGGTTCCACGGCAGGTATTCGGTGGCCACCGAGCCGATCACCGGCGTGCGGCCCATGCCGCCGCCCACCAGCACCTTGAAGCCGACGTGGCCGAGGTCGTTCTTCACGAGCTGCAGGCCGATGTCGTGCCAGGCGATCGCGGCGCGGTCTTCCGCGGCGCCGCTGACGGCGATCTTGAACTTGCGCGGCAGGAACGCGAACTCCGGCTGCAGCGTGCTCCACTGGCGGATCACCTCGCAGTACGGGCGCGGGTCGACGATCTCGTCCGGGGCGATGCCGGCGAAGACGTCGGTGGTGATGTTGCGGATGCAGTTGCCCGAGGTCTGGATGCCGTGCATGTCGGCATCGGCCAGCATGTCCATCGCGTCGGCCGCGCGCGGCAGCGGGATCCAGTTGAACTGCGCGTTGGTGCGGGTGGTGAAGTGCAGGAAGCCCTTGTCGAACTCGGTGGCCACGCGCGCGAGCTGGCGCAGCTGGCGGCTGGACAGCTCGCCGTAGGGGATCGCGATGCGCGTCATCGGCGCATGCCGCTGGATGTACCAGCCGTTCTGGAGCCGCAGGGGACGGAAGTCGTCGTCGCTCAGCTCGCCGGCCAGGTTGCGCTCCAGCTGGTCACGGAACTGGGCGGCGCGGGCGCGTACGAACTGGCGGTCGAAATCGGTGTACTGGTACATCGTCGTGGTCTCTTTGCTCGGCAGGAGGCACGCGCTCCCGCCCTATTGAAGGGACAATGTATTGAAGCGCCTTCATAACTGGAACTACACATTTTTTATGGGATCATGCTTGTGAGGAATATGGAAATGCGGTTTCCGACCTTGGCACCGCGTCGCCGCCGGCTTGGGGCGGCCCTGGCGGTGGTCGGATCGATGCTCCTGGCGGCCTGCGGCACCACGCCCCGCCCGGTTACGGAGGTGCCCCTGGCCGCCTGCACGCCGGCCCCGGTCGCGTCGGCGGTCGAAGTCGTCGCCGTACCCAGGCCCACCCGCCCGCCGCGCGTCGCGCTGGCGCTCGGCGGCGGCGCCGCGCGCGGCTTCGCCCACATCGGCGTGATCGAGGTGCTGGAGGAGAACGGCATCCGCCCGGACATCGTCACCGGCACCTCCGCCGGCAGCCTGGTGGCCGCGCTGTATGCCTCGGGCCACACCGGCAAGGAGCTGGAAAGCATCGCCATCAACATGGACGAGTCGGCGCTGACCGACTGGTCGTTTCCCGGCCGCGGCCTGATCCGCGGCGAGGCGCTGGCGCATTACGTGCGCGAGAGCACCGGCAATAAGCCGCTCGAGCAGATGAAGATCCCGCTGGGCATCGTCGCCACCGACCTCGACAGCGGCCGGCCCATCGTGTTCCGCCGCGGCGACATCGGCACCGCGGTGCGGGCGTCCAGCGCCGTGCCTGCCGTATTCCAGCCGGTGCGCATCGGCACGCACGAGTACGTCGACGGCGGCCTGGCCTCGCCAGTGCCGGTGCGCGCGGCGCGCGACATGGGCGCCGACGTGATCATCGCGGTCGACATCTCCCAGCTGCCCGACGGCGGCGCGACCGGCGACGCGCTGCACATGCTGCTGCAGACCTTCTCGATCATGAGCCGCAGCATCAACGAGCTCGAGCTCAAGGAGGCGGAAGTGGCGCTGCATCCGCGCCTGGTGGGCGTGGCCGGCACCGACTTCACCCTGCGCAAGAAGAACATCGAGGCCGGCCGCGAGGCCGCGCTCGCGATGCTGCCGCTGATCAGGGCGAAGGTGTCGACGCCGGTGCCGTTGACGCGTTGAGCCGCTCCCGCGCCACGTCGATGAAGGCGCGCAGCTTGGGCGCCTGCGCGGCGCGGCGCGGGAAGTAGAGGAACAGTCCCGGCTCCTCGAACGCGCTGCGCGGCAGCACCTGGCGCAACTGGCCGGCCTGCAGCTCGGGTCGCGCGAGCGGCTCGAACACGTAGGCGATGCCCACGCCCGCGAGTGCCAGCTCCTTGGCGTGCACCGCGTCGGTCACGCGCACGCTGCCGCCCACCGCCTTGGCGACGGCCTGGCCGCCGTCGCGCAGGTCCCAGTCGTAGACGGCGCCCGAGGTGACGAAGCGGTAGCCGATGCAGTTGTGGCGATCGAGGTCGTCGAGCCGGCGCGGCACGCCGCGGGCGGCCAGGTAGGCCGGCGACGCCACCATGATCGAGTGGAACGGCGGGGTCAGGCGCACCGCCACCATGTCCCGTGCCACGGTGTGGCCCAGCCGGATGCCGGCGTCGTCGCCCTGCGCGACGATGTCGGCCAGCCCGTCGTCGGCGGTGACCTCGACCGTGAGCCCGGGGTGGCGCCGCGCCAGTTCCGCCAACACCGGCGTCACGGCGATGGGCAGCGCCGTGCGCGGCGCGTTCAGGCGCAGCGTGCCGCTGACCCGGCCCTGGTCCGCGCCCAGGCGGTCGGCCGCGTCCTCGATCTCGGCCAGCGCCGGGCCGACGCTCGCGACGAACGAGGCACCGGCCTCGGTCAGGCGGACGCTGCGCGTCGTGCGCGCGAACAGCGGCTGGCCGAGGCCGGCCTCCACCAGTTGCACCGCGTGGCTCACCGCGGAGGGGCTCAGGCCCAGGTCGTTGGCCGCCGCCGCGAAGCCGCCGCGCCGGTGCACGGCCAGGACGATCGGAAGGTGCAGGAGCAGGGCGCGGTCCATTCATGAATGATATCGAACAAGGCATGCGATCAATGCATCTTTATCGATTGATCGACTGCGGCGACAGTGAGGCCATGCGCTCCAACCCCGGGGCGTCCCGCTGAAAAGGAATCGACATGACCGCCACCCCGACCTGGTTCATCACCGGCACCTCCTCCGGCTTCGGCCGCGCATTCGCCGAGCACGCGCTCGCCCAGGGCCACAACGTCGTGGCCACGGCACGCCGCGTCGACGCGCTGGCCGATCTCGTCGCCCAGGCGCCCGAGCGCGTGCTGGCGGTCGCGCTCGACGTGGACGTCGCGGGTGCCGCCGAGGCGGCGGTCGGCGCGGCCGTCGCCCGCTTCGGACGCATCGACGTCCTGATCAACAACGCCGGCTACGGCGTGGTGGGCGCGCTGGAGGAGACGCCCGACGCCGAGCTGCGGGCGTTGTTCGACACCAACTTCTTCGGCGCGCTCGCGCTCACGCGCGCCGCGCTGCCGGTGCTGCGCGAGCAGCGGAGCGGCGCGATCGTCAACATCTCGAGCCTGGGCGGACAGCTGTCGTTCGCCGGCTTCAGCGCCTACTCGGCGACCAAGTTCGCGCTCGAGGGCGCGTCCGAGGCGCTGGCGCAGGAAGTGGCGCCGTTCGGCATCAAGGTGCTGATCGTCGAACCGGGCCAGTTCCGAACGCAGCTCGCGGGCGCCGGCATGCGCCACATGCCCGAGCTGGAGGCCTACGCCGCGACCGTCGGCGGCACGCGCGCCTTCGCGCACGACATGCACCAGGCGCAGGCCGGCGACCCGCGCAAGGCCGCCGCGGCGATCGAGCGCGCGCTGGCCGCGCCCGCCACGCCGCTGCGCCTGCAGCTGGGCGGCGACTCGGTCGACGCGGTGCGCGCCCACGCGCAGGCGCTGCTGGCCGATCTCGACGCGTGGGAAGCCGTTGCCCGCGGCACCGATTTCGACGCGCGTTGAGCCTCAGGGCGCCGTCACGCCGGCCAGCGCCAGCAGCAGCCCGGCGAGGGCGGCGCCCGAAATCACCGGGATCACGCCGCGGCGCCAGCGAAACAGCGCCACGGCGGCGGCGGTCCCGATCAAGAGCGCCGCCGCGTCGAATCGGCCGTCGACGCCGTGCGGCCACAGCACCTGCAGCGCGAAGAACGCCGCGAGGTTGACGATGACGCCCACGACGGCCGCCGTCACCCCGGTCAGCGGCGCCGTGAACTTCAGGTTGCCATGGGTCGATTCGATGACGGGCCCGCCCACCAGGATGAAGAAGAACGAGGGCAGGAAGGTGAAGAACGTCGCCACCGTCGCCGCGGCCGCGCCGGCCAGTGCGAGTTCGCCCGGGCCGAACAGGGCCTGCGTCCAGCCGCCCACGAAGCCGACGAAGGCGACGACCATGATCAGCGGACCCGGCGTCGTCTCTCCGAGCGCCAGCCCGTCCATCATCTGCGCCGCGGTGAGCCAGTGGTAGTGGTCGACCCCGCCCTGCATCACGTAGGGCAGGATGGCGTAGGCGCCGCCAAAGCCCAGCCACGCCGTCTTCGTGAAGAACCAGGCCATCTGCGTCAGCGTGCCGTGCCAGCCCGTCGCCGCGGCCAGTGCCGCGATCGCGCCGCCCCACAGCGCCGCGAACGCCGCGCTGATGCGCAGCGCGCGCGGCCACGCGTGACGCGCGTGCGCGGGCACGGGGCTCGCGTCGTCGATCAGCGCGGGCGCATGGACGCCGGACGCGCCGCTCGCGGCGTTGCCGCGACGAAACTTCTCCGGCGCAAGTCGGCCCCCGATCGCGCCGGCCGCCGCGGCCGTCAGCACGATCAGCGGGAACGCCAGGTGCAGCACGAAGATGGCCACGAAGGAGGCGAGCGCGATGCTCCACAGCCACGCGTTGGTCAACGTGCGCGAGCCCACGCGCCACGCCGCGTGCAGCACGAGCGCGGTCACGGCCGGCTTGATGCCGTGGAACAGCCCCGCGATCGCCGGCACGTGGCCGAACGCCATGTAGACCCACGACAGCCCCATCAGCAGGAACAGCGACGGCAGCACGAACAGCCCGCCGGCCACGATGCCGCCCGTCGTGCGATGCATCAACCAGCCCATGTAGGTCGCGAGTTGCTGGGCCTCCGGACCGGGCAGCAGCATGCAGTAGTTCAGCGCATGCAGGAAGCGCTGCTCGGAGATCCAGTGCCGGCGCTCGACCAGCTCCTCGTGCATCACCGCGATCTGACCCGCGGGACCGCCGAAGCTGATGAATCCGAGCTTGAGCCAGAAGGCGAAGGCTTCGCGGCGGGGCGGCATGGCGGCGGCCGCCAGCTCGGTGTCGGCGGGCAGGGCGGCGTCGGCAGTGGGAAGCGACATCGGCGGCATGCTACCGGGACGCGATGACGGGACTTGCATCTGGCGGGCTTCTGGCATAATATCGAGAAAACTCGATATAACGATGTTGACGCTCTCCCAACCCGATGTCCTCGCGGCGCTGGCCGTGCTGGCCCACCCCATCCGCCTCGACGTGTTCCGCGCGCTGGTGCGGGCCGGGCCGGACGGCGTCACGCCGACCGCGCTCGCCGGGCTCGTCCAGCCGGAGCTCAAGCAGAGCACGCTGGCCACCTACCTGAAGGAGCTGGTCGCGGCGGGCCTGGTCGCCAACGCCCGCGCCGGCCGCAACGTCCGGTACCGCGCCGACTACGACCGCATGAACGGCGTCATCGGCTACCTCACCGAGAACTGCTGCGCCGGCAGCGCCTGCGCCGTCGAGCCCGCGGCCGCGTCCTGCGGCTGCTGATCCCCATCCACCCCCGGAGACCGCCATGAAGCGCTTCCATGTCCACGTCCACGTCGACGACCTGTCCGCCAGCATCGCCTTCTATTCGAAGCTGTTCGCCGCCGAGCCCGCGCGCGTCGAGAGCGACTACGCCAAGTGGATGCTCGACGACCCGCGCATCAACTTCGCCATCTCCCACCGCGGCGGCAAGCCGGGCGTCGACCACCTGGGCCTGCAGACCGACAGCGAGGAAGAACTCGTCGAGCTGAAGGCGCGCGCCCAGGCCGCCGACATGACGCTGCTCGACGAGGGCGAGACGACATGCTGCTACGCGCGCAGCGACAAGTACTGGCTGACCGACCCCGACGGCGTGGCCTGGGAGCAGTTCCACACGCTGGCCACCATCCCCACCTTCAGCGAGGCAGGCCGGGCCGACGAGCCGCCGCAGGCCGCCTGCTGTGCCACCGCGGCGCCGCGTGGCAAGCCGGTCGGCATTGCCGTCGCGGCGGCGAAGTCGTCCTGCTGCTGATCGTGCTGCGACGACTGCTGGCCGAGGCCCTCGGCACCGCGCTCCTGCTGGCCGTGGTGATCGGCTCGGGCGTGATGGGCCAGCGCCTGGCCGGCGGCAACGTCGCCGTCGCGCTGCTGGCCAACACGCTCGCCACGATCGCCGGGCTCTACGTGCTGATCGAGCTGTTCGGACCGGTGTCGGGCGCGCACTTCAACCCGGCGGTCTCGCTCGTGCTGTGCGCGCGCGGGGCGTTGCCGCGCGCCGCCCTGGTGCCCTACGTCGCCGCGCAGCTCCTCGGCGCCGCGGCCGGGGCCTGGAACGCGCACGCGATGTACGGACTGGACGTGCTGCAGTGGTCGCACCACGTCCGCGCCGGGGCCGGACAATGGCTCGCCGAAGGCGTCGCCACGTTCGGCCTGGTGCTGGTGGTGCTGCGCGCGCCCACGGCCCGCGTCGCCGCGATGGTGGCGGCGTGGATCGGCGCGGCCTACTGGTTCACGTCGTCGACGTCTTTCGCCAATCCCGCGGCCGTGTTCGGTCGGATGCTCAGCGATACCTTCGCCGGCATCGCGCCCGCCAGCGCGCCGGCCTTCGTCGTCGCGGAACTCGCCGGGGCGGCGGCGGCCGTCCTCGCGCATCGCCTGCTCGGCCCGCGGTTGCCGGCGGGCGCCCGGGTCGCTCCTTCCCATTCCACGCTCGATGCCCATGGCTGACGTCACCATCTATCACAACCCTGCCTGCGGCACGTCGCGCAACGTGCTCGCCCTGATCCGCCACGCCGGCATCGAGCCGGTGGTCATCGAGTACCTGAAGACCCCGCCGACCCGGGCGGCGCTGCGCGAACTGGCGGCCGCCACCGGCGAACCGGTGCGCGCGCTGCTGCGCGAGAAGGGCACGCCGTACGCCGAGCTGGGACTGGGCGACCCGGAGTGGAGCGATGACCAGCTGCTCGACTTCATCGTGCAGCACCCCATCCTGATGAACCGCCCGCTGGTCGTGACGCCCTTGGGCACCAAGCTGTGCCGGCCGTCCGAAGCGGTGCTGGAACTGCTGCCCGTCGGCCCGTTGCCGCCGTTCACGAAGGAAGACGGCGAGGTCGTCGTCGACGACGGAGTGCGGCGCACGAATGAAAAAACCCGGCCGCAGCCGGGTTTCGTCGTGACGCGACCTGGAGATCAGGCGGTGGTCTTCTTGGCGGCCTTGGCCGGGGCGGACGTGGCCTTGACGGCGGTGTTGGTCAGCGTCTGGAAGTTGGCTTCCGCGACGTCGGCCGCCTGCTTGGTGGCCTTCTGCACGCTCTCCATCGCGTTGGTGGCGGCGGCGATGGCCGACTTCACCAGGGCGGCGGCGGACTCGGTGCCGGCCGGCGCGTTCTTGATGGCGGTGTCGACGGCGCCGTTGAAGTTGGCCTGGGCGGAGGCCACCTGCGCTTCGGCGATCTTGCTCACTTCGGCGTTGGTGGTGGCGGCGATGTCGTACAGGTGGCGGCCGTAGGCGGCGGCCTTCTCGGCGGCGGGCTGCAGCAGGCCGGCTTGCAGGGCCAGCAGTTCCTGGGCATCCTTGGCGTTCAGGGCGGCGGCGGTGGCGGACTGGGCTTCGCCCAGCGAGGCCTTGGCGACCTGCAGGTTCAGTTCGACGAGCTTTTCGACGCCTTCGAACGCCTTGTTGGTCAGCTCGAACAGGGTTTCGAGGTTGGCCTTCTGGGCGGCGACGAGTTGTTCAGCGGTCAGCATGGGAGGGTCTCCTGGGTTTCGGTTGGGAAACAGGGTTGCATCGGGGTTGCATCGCGCCAGCATTGAATGCTGCAGTGCAACATGAATCCGAGTATAGGCCTTGGTCGGCCGTTTGCAAGCGGTTTTGCTGCATCGCAGCATGTTCTAGGGGCATCCCTCCAGGCGTCATTCTTTTTACACCGGTCCGTGATCGCTTTCCAGTTCGATTCGCACATCCTGCCTTTGCCGCCGGGTCATCGGTTTCCCATCGGCAAGTACGGCCTGCTGCGCCAGCGGGTCGCGGCCGACCCGCGCGGCATCGCGCTGCGCGTCGGTGGCCCGGCCAGCGAGGGCGAGCTGGCGCTGGCGCACGAGCCCGGCTACATCGCCGACGTCCTAGCGGGCACCCTGAGCGCTGCCCGGCAGCGCGAGATCGGCTTCGACTGGACGCCGGCGCTGGCCGCGCGCGCCGTCTGGTCGGTCGGGGCGACCATCGCGGCCGCGCGGACGGCGCTGTCGGACGGCGCGGACGGCGGCGTCGCCGCCAGCCTGGGCGGCGGCACGCACCACGCGGGCGCGGCGGGCGGATCGGGCTACTGCGTGTTCAACGACGTGGCCGTCGCGGCGCGCCTCATGCAGGCCGAGTGGCACCGGCGCCACCGCGCGCTGCTCCAGGTGGCCGTGATCGACCTCGACGTGCACCAGGGCAACGGCACGGCCGCCATCTTCGCGGACGACGACACCGTGTTCACGTTCTCCATGCACGGCGAACGCAACTTCCCGTTCCGCAAGTCGCCGAGCGACCTCGACGTCGGCCTGCCCGACGGCTGCGACGACGCGACCTACCTGGATGCGCTGCGCCCGGCGCTGGACGAACTCTGGCGCCGCACCGCCGAGCGCCCGCCCGGACTCGTGTTCTACGTCGCCGGCGCCGATCCGCACGAGGGCGACCGGCTCGGCCGGCTCCGCCTGACGACGGCCGGCCTCGCCGCGCGCGACGAGCTCGTGCTGGGCCAGCTGGTCGAACGACGCCTGCCGGCGGTGGTCCTCATGGCCGGCGGCTATGGCCACGTGGTCGACACCACGGTGGACGTGCACCTGCAGACGCTGCGCATCGCCGAGCGCGCCCAGCGGGCATGGCGGGCCGTCAGCCTCGCGTGAGGCGAGGTCGCACACAATGGGGTGATCGATCCGATCGCCCGCCCGATGAACGCCCCCGCCCACGAACCGACCCGCCGCGGTCCCGAGCCGCGCGCCGCCTACGCCGCGTGGCGTTCCATCACCACGCGCTGGATGGACAACGACGTCTACGGCCATGTCAACAACGTCGTCTACTACAGCTTCTTCGACACCGCCGTGAACGGCCTGCTGATGGACGCGGGCGTGCTCGACCTCCACCAGGGCGAGGTCGTCGGGCTGGTGGTGCAGACGCAGTGCGACTACTTCGCGCCGATCGCGTTCCCGCAGCCGGTGGCCGCGGGCGTGCGCGTGGCGCGACTCGGGCGCTCGAGCGTGCGCTACGAGATCGGCCTGTACGCCGGCGACGCGCCCGAGTGCGCGGCGGCCGGCCACTTCGTCCATGTCTACGTCGACCGCGCCACGCGCCGGCCGGTGCCGCTGCCCGAGCCGTTGAAGGCGGTGCTGCAGTCGTGGAAGGTCGACCAGGACACTCCAACGGAACAGCGATGAGCGAACTGCCTCCCAACGAACGCCAGGCCGCCGTCGACGGCGCCATCACGTCGCGCCGCTCGGTGCGCGCCTTCCTGCCCACGCCGGTGGCCGAGGCGACGATCCGCGAGATCCTCGAGGTGGCTGCGCGCGCGCCCTCGGGCACGAACACGCAGCCCTGGAGGGTGCACGTGCTGACCGGCGCCGCGCGCCAGCGCCTCAGCGACGCCATCCTGGCCGCGTACGACGACCCCGCCGAGCGGGCGCAGCATTCGGAGGAATACGACTACTACCCGCGCGAGTGGGTGTCGCCCTACATCGACCGCCGCCGCAAGATCGGTTGGGACCTGTACGGCCTGCTGGAGATCGGCAAGACGGACAAGGACAAGATGCACGCGCAGCACGGCCGCAACTACGTGTTCTTCGGCGCGCCCGTGGGCTTCATCTTCACGATCGACCGCATCCTCGCGCAGGGCAGCTGGCTGGACTACGGCATGTTCCTGGAGAACATCATGGTCGCCGCGCGCGGCCGCGGCCTCGACACCTGCCCGCAGGCCGCGTTCACGCAGTTCCATCGCGTGATCAAGCGCGAGCTGGGGCTGGCCGACCACGAGATGGTGGTGTGCGGCATGGCGCTCGGCGTAGCCGATCCCGACGCCGTCGCCAACCGCCTGGTCACCGCGCGCGCCGCGGTCGACGAATTCACCACCTTCCACGCATGACACGCCCCACCGTCTTCATCGCGCGCCAGGTGTTCGGCGACATCGTCGACCGCCTGCGCCCCCACTTCGACGTCCGCACCCACGACGGCGATGCCCCGCTGACGCAGCCCGCGCTGATCGCCGCGCTGCAGGGCTGCGCCGGCGTGTTCATCACCGGCAGCGAGAAGATCGACGCGGCGTTGCTGGACGCCTGCCCTCAGCTGAAGGCCGTGTGCACCATGGCCGTCGGCTACAACAACATCGACGTGCCGGCCTGCAGTGCGCACGGCGTGGTCGTCACCAATGCGCCAGGCGTGCTCACCGAGACCACGGCCGACTTCGGCTTTGCGCTGATGATGGCCACCGCGCGCCGCATCGCCGAAGGCGAACGCTTCCTCCGCGAGGGCCGGTGGAAGCACTGGGGCGTGGACATGTTCGCCGGCGGCGATGTGCACGGCGCCACGCTGGGCATCCTCGGCATGGGCCGCATCGGCCAGGCCATCGCGAAGCGCGGCCACGGCGGTTTCGACATGAAGGTGGCGTACCACAACCGCAGCCACCTCCCGGCCGAATCCGAGGTCTCGCTGGGCGCGACGTGGATGACGCTGCCCGAGCTGCTGCGCGCGGCCGACCACCTGGTCATCGTCACGCCCTACACGCCCGAGACGCACCACCTGGTCGGCGCCGCCCAGCTGGCGCTGATGAAGCCGACCGCGACGCTCACCAACATCGCGCGCGGCGGCGTGGTCGACGACGCGGCGCTGGCCGAGGCGCTGGCCGCCGGCACGATCGCCGCCGCGGGCCTGGACGTGTTCGAGGGCGAGCCCGTCGTGAACCCTGCGCTGCTCGCGCTGCGCAACGTGGTGCTGACGCCGCACATCGCCAGCGCGAGCGTGCCGACGCGGCGCGCCATGGCCAACCTGGCGGTCGACAACCTGCTGGCGGCGCTCGGCGTCGGGCCGGACGCGGGCAAGCCACCGACGGCGCTGAACCCCGAGGTGCTGCGTTCGTAGGCGCAAGGCGTCAGGCATTCGCCTCGAATCGCGGCACGGCCTTCGGCTCGTGGCAAGTTCTACCGGCGCGATTCGAGCAGAGGCCGGACCCCCGGGGAGCTCGCACGAAAAAGGCCGCCCGAGGGCGGCCTTTGGCTTCGCGCGCGCGTGACGCGTGCGGGAAGCGGAGCGCTTACGGCGCCGACGCGGCGGAGGCCGCCGACGACGGCATCGCGGCCGACGGCGACGAGGCGCTGACGCCTTCCATCGACGGCAGCGGCGATGCGATCGGCGTGGGGGACAGGGCCGAGGCGGCCGGCTGCGCCGACGAGATCGGCAGCAGCGGCACGATCAGCAGCGCGACGATGTTGATGATCTTGATCAGCGGATTGACGGCCGGGCCGGCGGTGTCCTTGTACGGATCGCCGACGGTGTCGCCGGTGACCGCGGCCTTGTGGGCCTCGCTGCCCTTGCCGCCGAAGTTGCCGTCCTCGATGTACTTCTTGGCGTTGTCCCACGCGCCGCCGCCGGTGCACATCGAGATGGCCACGAACAGGCCCGTCACGATAGTGCCCATCAGCAGGCCGCCGAGCGCGGCCGGGCCCAGCAGCATGCCCACCAGCACCGGCGCGACGACCGGCAGCAGCGACGGCACGATCATCTCCTTGATGGCCGCGGTGGTCAGCATGTCGACCGCCTTGCCGTACTCGGGCTTGCCCGAGCCGTCCATGATGCCCTTGATGTCGCGGAACTGGCGGCGCACCTCCTCGACCACCGCGCCGGCGGCACGGCCGACGGCCTCCATGGCCATGGCGCCGAACAGGTAGGGGATCATGCCGCCGATGAACAGGCCGATGATGACCTTGAAGTCCGACAGGTCGAAGGTGACGTGCATGCCGCGGCCCTCGAGGCCGTGCGTGTAGTCGGCGAACAGCACCAGCGCGGCGAGGCCGGCGGAGCCGATCGCGTAGCCCTTGGTGACGGCCTTGGTCGTGTTGCCGACGGCGTCCAGCGGATCGGTGATGTCGCGCACGCTGTCGGGCAGTTCCGCCATCTCGGCGATGCCGCCGGCGTTGTCGGTGATCGGACCGTAGGCGTCGAGCGCGACGACGATGCCGGCCATGCTCAGCATCGACGTGGCCGCCACCGCGATGCCGTAGAGCCCGGCGAGGTTGTACGACACGAAGATCGCCAGGCACACCAGCAGCACCGGGATCGCGGTGGACTTCATCGACACGCCCAGGCCGGCGATGATGTTGGTGCCGTGGCCGGTGGTGGAGGCCTTGGCCACGTGCTGCACCGGGCCGTACTGCGTGCCGGTGTAGTACTCGGTGATCCACACCAGCAGGCCGGTGAGGATCAGGCCGACGGCGCAGGCGCCGAACAGGCGCATCTGCGTGCCGGCGCCGAGCGCGTCGTCGGCCATCACGGCCTTGGTGACGAACCAGAAGGCGATCAGCGACAGCACGCCCGCCACCGCGAGGCCCTTGTACAGCGCGGGCATCACGTTCTTCATGCCCGGCGAGGCCTTGACCGCGAAGCAGCCGATGATGGACGCGACGATCGACACGCCGCCCAGCACCAGCGGATACACGACCGCGGACAGCGCGTTGCCGGCCATCATCAGCGCGCCCAGCGTCATGGTGGCGATCAGCGTGACGGCGTAGGTCTCGAACAGGTCGGCGGCCATGCCGGCGCAGTCGCCGACGTTGTCGCCCACGTTGTCGGCGATCACGGCCGGGTTGCGCGGGTCGTCTTCCGGAATGCCGGCCTCGACCTTGCCCACCAGGTCGGCGCCGACGTCGGCGCCCTTGGTGAAGATGCCGCCGCCCAGCCGCGCGAAGATCGAGATCAGCGACGAGCCGAAGGCGAAGCCCAGCAGCGGCTTGAGCGTGGCCGCGTCGGCCGCGG
>JAEKKH010000385.1 GCA_019510465.1 Burkholderiales bacterium | reverse complement strand
GCGGAGGACCACGCGGCCATCCAGCGCGGCCTGAACGAGATCGCCGCCGAGATCGAGGCCGGCCAGTTCGAGTGGAAGCTGGACCTGGAGGACGTGCACCTCAACATCGAGGCGCGGCTAACCGAGCGCGTCGGCATCGCCGGCAAGCGCCTGCACACGGGCCGCAGCCGCAACGACCAGGTGGCCACCGACGTGCGGCTGTGGCTGCGCGGCGAGATCGACGAGATCACCGGCCTGCTGCGGGCGCTGCAGACCGTCATGGTCGAGAAGGCCAGCGAGCATGCCGACGTCATCCTGCCGGGTTTCACGCACCTGCAGGTGGCCCAGCCGGTCAGCTTCGGCCACCACTTGCTCGCCTACGTCGAGATGTTCGCGCGCGACGCCGAGCGCATGCTGGACACCCGCAAGCGCGTCAACCGCCTGCCGCTGGGCGCCGCGGCGCTGGCTGGCACCAGCTACCCGCTGGACCGCGAGCGCGTGGCCGCCACACTCGGCATGGAGGCATGCAGCCAGAACAGCCTGGATGCGGTCAGCGACCGCGACTTCGCGATCGAGTTCACGTCAGCCGCCACCTTGCTGATGCTGCACATCTCGCGGCTGTCCGAGGAGCTGATCCTGTGGATGAGCCAGAACTTCGGCTTCATCGCACTGCCCGATGCCTTCTGCACGGGCTCGTCGATCATGCCGCAGAAGAAGAACCCCGACGTGCCCGAGCTGGCACGCGGCAAGACCGGCCGCGTGGTGGGCCACCTGGTCGGCCTCGTCACGCTGATGAAGGGCCAGCCGCTGGCCTACAACAAGGACAACCAGGAAGACAAGGAGCCCTTGTTCGACACGGTCGACACCTTGAAGGACACGCTGCGCATCTTTGCCGACATGCTGGCCGGCCTGACCGTCAAACCCGACGCCATGCGCGCCGCGGCGCTGAAGGGCCACGCGACGGCGACGGACCTAGCCGACTACCTGGTCAAGAAAGGTCTGCCCTTCCGCGACGCACACGAGGTCGTCGCGCATGCGGTGAAGACGGCAACGGCCAAGGGGGTCGACCTCGCGGCGCTGTCGCTGGATGAGCTGAAGGCTTTCGATGCGCGCGTTGAGGCCGACGTGTTCGACGTGCTGTCGCTGGAAGGCTCGCTGAACGCGCGCAACGTGCTGGGTGGCACCGCACCGGCCCAGGTGCGTGCGCAGGTGGCCCGCCACCGCGTGCGACTGGCTTGAGCTGTCTCAAAGCCGCCGCAACCTTGCCTGACTAGCATCCGCGCATGAGCACGCTCGCCTGGACCGAATCCCTCGTCCTGAACCAGCCCGCGCTGGACACCACCCACCAGGAATTCGTCGGCCTGCTGAACGCCTTCGGCGCTGCGCTGGACGGTGGCGGCGATGCCCTGCCCGCCTACCAGGCGCTACTGGCCCACACCGAGGCCCACTTCGCCATGGAGGAGGACTGGATGGCGCGCTGCGGCTTCGAGGCGCAGAACTGCCATGCCAGTCAGCATGCGATGGTGCTGAAGGTGATGCGCGAGGCGCTGCGCTACGCGGACGAGCTCAACGACCGCGAGCCGCTCAACATCCTGCGCACAGAACTGGCGGGCTGGTTCCCGCAGCATGCCGAGATGATGGACGCGGCCCTCGTCTTCACGATGGAGCAGCGCGGCTTCGACCCGGCCACGGATGAATGCCGCGAGGCCGTTGCGGCCGGTAGCCACAGCTGCAGCTCGGGCAGCTGCGGCTAGCCGGCCAGCGGCTTACTTCTTCAGGTAGTCGAAGAAGGCCTGCGAGTTCGACTCGCGGCCGAGGAAGTCCTTGACCAGCTCCGGCGCCGGCTTCTGCGCGCCCTGGCCCAGCACCTGCTCGCGGTAGCGCTTGCCGACGTCCGGGCTGAGCTTGTCGGCCGCGAAGGCCGTGCGCAGGTCCATGGCGACGACCA
>JAEKKH010000176.1 GCA_019510465.1 Burkholderiales bacterium | reverse complement strand
GCGGCAGAGGCCGAACGCCTGCTGGGCAAGGCGCTCGAGCACGAGCATTCGCTGACTGATCTGCTGCGCCGTCCCGGCATCGCTTATGACACCGTCGTCGCGGCCGCCGCCATCGCCCGCCCAAACATCGATGTTTCACGTGAAACATTGAATCGCGACCTGGGCGAACAGCTCGCGGGTGAGGTCATCGAGCAGCTCGAAATCGCCACCAAGTACGCCGGCTACATCGATAAGCAGAACGAAGAAGTCAGCCGGGCGCAAAGCCTGGAGGAACTCACGCTGCCTGACGAGCTGGACTACAACCAGGTCACCGCGCTGTCCTTCGAGGTTCGCCAGAAGCTCAACCAGCACCGGCCACAGACGCTCGGCCAGGCGACGCGCATCTCGGGCGTCACGCCCGCCGCCATCTCGCTTCTGCTCGTCCATTTGAAGAAGAAGCGCTTCAAGGGCTTCGCGAGCGCCGCTCCTGCCGAACATGCCGTTTGAACCCGGCGAGCCGTCCCGCCTGGACGGACGACTCGAAGCATTGGGGCCTCAGCTGGGCCTGACCTTGTCTTCCCAGGACAGAACGCATCTTCTGGCCTACATGGCCATGATCCAGCGCTGGACCAAGGTCTACAACCTGACGGCCGTCCGGGACACGGACGAGATGTTCACCCATCACCTGCTCGACTGCCTCGCGGTGATCGCGCCGCTGCGCCAACGCTGCCGTGAAGCGGGGGAGGGCGCTTTACGGGTGCTGGACGTGGGGAGCGGCGCCGGCTTGCCGGGCGTCATCCTCGCCATGCTCAACCCAGCCTGGCAGGTGACTTGCGTCGACGCCGTGGCCAAGAAGGCGGCATTCATTCGACAGGCGGCGGCCGAACTCGCGCTGCCCAATCTCCACGGCGTGCACGGCCGTGTCGAGGCCGCAGGAACGTTCAAGACGCCGGAGTTCGACTTGATCACCTCGCGTGCCTTCGCGTCGATCCATGATTTCACCGCGTTGACCGGACACCTTCTTGCGCCGCAGGGCCGATGGGCCGCCATGAAGGCGAAACTCTCGGCCGAGGAGCGCGCCGCCGTACCGGCGGACGTCGAGATGTTTCACGTGGAACAACTCGAGGTGCCGGATCTGCACGAAAACCGATGCCTTGTCTGGCTGCGCCCGCGTCTTCCCGCTGATCAGAGCGTGCGCCAGCCCCGACAATAGGCACGAGCTTTTCATACCCACAGTGCTTCACCGGTCATCCATGGCGAGAATCTATTGCATTGCGAACCAGAAGGGCGGCGTCGGCAAGACCACGACGACGGTCAACCTGGCGGCCGGCTTGGCGCTGGTGGGGCAACGGGTCCTGCTGATCGACCTCGACCCGCAGGGCAACGCCACCATGGGTTCGGGCATCAACAAGCGCGAGCTGCCGCTGACGATCTACGACGTCCTGCTGGAAAGCGCGACCATCCCGGAAGCCGTCCAGAAGTCGGGCAGCGGCGGCTACGACGTGCTGGGCGCGAACCGCGAACTGGCCGGCGCCGAGGTGGAACTGGTCGCGCTCGAGCGCCGCAACGAGCGCCTGCGCCGCGCGCTGAAGGTCGTCGACGGTGACTACGACTTCGTCCTGATCGACTGCCCGCCATCGTTGAACCTGCTGACGCTCAACGGGCTGTGCAGCGCCCATGGCGTCATCGTCCCGATGCAATGCGAGTACTTCGCGCTCGAAGGCGTCTCCGATCTGGTCAACACGATCAAGCAGGTGCACGCCAACCTGAACCGCGACCTGGAGCTGATCGGCCTGCTACGCGTCATGTACGACCCGCGCATCACGCTGCAGGCGCACGTCAGCGAACAACTCAAGGCGCACTTCGGCGACAAGGTGTTCAACACCGTGATTCCGCGCAACGTGCGGCTCGCCGAGGCGCCCAGCTACGGCCAGCCCGGGGTCGTGTTCGATCCGACTTCACGTGGCGCCGTCGCTTTCGTCGAGTTCGCGCAGGAGATGGTCGCGCGTGAGAAGGGTCCGGCGCTGGCCGACATCCGCTGAGCCGGGCAGGACGTTTCGCCCGAATCAGGGCTCGATGTTCGGGTCGCGCAACAGCTCGCGAAGCGGACCGAAAGTCCACGAACGCAAGGCCATCACCGCCGTGAAGCCCCGCTTGTGCGCGGCAGGCAGCCGCTGGTCAGCCAGGTGCTGCTGAGCGAAGTCCTGTGCCACGCGTTGCAGTCGCTCCTGGAAGACCTTGGCCATCGGCAGGCTCAGGTGGCCGTGCACGAGGCTGACCATCTCGCACTCGCCGTCGAACCCGCCCGAGAAGTAGTCGGCCACGCCGTGCTCGCGAAAGAACTGCATCACGGGGCCGTGTGCGCGCCAGCGGAACGTCTTGGCCACTTTCAGGCGGTACCGGTTCAGCGGCTTCAGTTCGATGATGCCCAACCGGTCGAGCTGGGTCAGATGTCGGACGGCCTCCGCCTCGGTGAAGGCGTACATGCCCATGATCTGTTCGAACGGCCACTGGCTCAGCGCGCAGAGGGCCATGACCAGCAGGCGCTTGTCGGCCACGACGGCGCGCTCCTGCTCCAGCGTCAACTCGTCGCGCAGGAGCTCGAGGTCGGCCACCTTGCGCGCCAGCTCCACGAAGTCGCACTTGAGCACGCGGCAGATCTCGTCGATGCGCTTCAGCGGCATGTCGCCCTTGGCGAACATCCGCTTGACGCTGGATTCGGCCAGGCCGAGCTCGCGGCCGAGATCGGCGTAGGTGAGCTTGGCCAGCTTCAGCTCGCTCTTGAGGACGTTGACGATCTCCGCGGTGGTGCTCATGAAGTCTCGCTGAAAGTATCCGGGGACGATACCTTACGACGAGACTGGAGGAACTCGGCGCAATCCCGTTGCCCGTCGTTCGACGGCTGAGCACCATCGCGGCACCTTCCACTTCGAGGTTTCACATGGAACCCGCGTCAACGCTTCAACCCCGCATCGCGGCCTTCGCGCTGGCCCTGAGCTTCACGGCCGCCAGCAGCGCCTGGGCGCAAAGCAACGCCAGCCAGATCAGCGAGGAATCGTTGATCCCCGTCGCCATCTCGGTGGCGCTGCCGGTCGTGCTCGTGGCCGGCGCCGGATCGATCGTCGTGACCGGCGTGCAGGCGAGTGCCGACGGCGTGGTCTGGTTCGTCGAGAACGTGGCCGACGGCGTCAAGGGCAGCATCCGCTTCGCGGCGGACGCCATCGGCGCCACGGCGATGGTCGCCGGCACGGTTGTCGTCGTCACGGTGGTCGCGACCGGCATGCTGCTCAGCGCGGCCGGCCACGTGATCGCCTTCGTCCCCAACGAGATCGGCCGTTCCCTGTCGTACAACCAGCGGGTGTCCCGATGAGCCGCCTCCGCCGTTGGATCCGGCTGCTGGCGGGCATCGTCGGCCTGGCAGCGGCCGCGATGGCCCAAGCCGGCCAGACCTGCGACACGCATCCCCCCGACACCTACGCGATGACCCGCGCCCTGGGCCTGGCCGAGCGGGTGCAACAAAGCCTGGATGCCAGCGGGGCGCGCGTCGTGGTCATCGCGCGCGCCGGCCAGGACCTGACCCGATACGGCCTGCAGTGGTCGCACCTGGCCTTCGCCTATCGCGACGATCCGGCGCCGGCCCCGCTGCCGATGGCCCTGCCGACCTCGCCCATGCTGGGCCAGATCTCCGATCAGCCGATCCCAGTGCCGCTGCCGCGCCGAGGCAGCTGGCGCATCGTCCACAAGCTCAACCAGTGCGGCACCGCCGATGCCGCGGTGTTCCGCCAGGGCCTGGCCGAGTTCTTCCTCGACACGCCATTCCGCTACGAGGCCGCCTACGTCGTCCCCGACCCGGAAGTACAGGCCGCCCTGCTGCGCACCGTCGTCGACGACCAGCGCCTGGTGCAATGGCACTCGCCCGCCTACAGCGTCGTCGCCTACCCGTGGTCGACGCGCTACCAGCAGAGCAACCAATGGGCGCTCGAGACCCTGGCCGGCTCGCTCGATCCTGCCGCGACGACCCGCGAGCGCGCGCAGGCCTGGCTGCAGCTCCATGACTACCAGCCGACGGTGCTGCACATCGACGCGCTCACGCGCCTGGGCGCGCGCATGACACGCGCGAACGTCGCCTTCGACGACCACCCGAACTCGAAGCGCTTCAGCGATCACATCGAGACGGTGACCGTCGAGTCGATGTTCGCCTGGATGCAGCGCATGCAGATCGCCGGCCGGCCCACGGTCGTTCGCTGACAGGCGCGAAACGCACGCAAATCGTGCACACCGCGGCGGTCAACCCGGCGGCCCTGCGGCTACAGTGGCGCCACGGGGCGCGCGTCGCCGAGCATGGAAGAACACCACTGCAATGAGCCAATCCCATCCCAGCCAGTTCGCACTGCTGCGCCAACGCCGCTTCGCACCGTTCTTCTGGACGCAGTTCCTGGGCGCGGGCAACGACAACGTCCTGAAGTTCGCCTTCACGGTGCTGGTCACGTACCAGTTGAACGTGTCCTGGTTGCCGCCCGGCAAGGCCGGCCTCGTCATCAGCGCCGTGTTCATCCTGCCGTTCGTGCTGCTGTCGGCCACCAGTGGCCAACTGGCCGACAAGTACGACAAGGCGCGGGTGATGCGCTTCATCAAGTCGTTCGAGATCGTCATCATGGTGGTGGCCATCTGCGGCTTCGTCGGACAGCTGACCTGGCTGCTGCTGGGCTGCCTGTTCCTGATGGGCGTGCACTCGACGCTGTTCGGGCCGGTCAAGTACGCCTACCTGCCGCAGCATCTCGACGACCACGAGATCACCGGCGGCAACGGCATGGTCGAGATGGGCACCTTCGTCGCGATCCTGCTGGGCCAGCTCGCCGGCGGCCTGCTGGTGGTGGTGCCGGGCATCGGGCCGGAACTGGCGGGCGGCGCCTGCCTGGCCATCGCCGTCCTCGGGCGCCTGACGGCCCAGGCGATCCCGTCCTCGCCGGCGCATGACACCGCGCTCAAGATCAACTGGAACCCGGTGTCGGAGACGGTGCGCAACCTGAAGGTGGCACGCACCGACATCGTGGTATTTCGATCGCTGCTGGGCATCTCCTGGATGTGGTTCTTCGGCGCCACCTTCCTGTCGCAGTTCCCGTCCTTCGCCAAGGACGTGCTGCATGGGGACGTCCATGTCGCTTCGCTGCTCCTGGTGCTGTTCTCGGTCGGTGTCGGTATCGGCTCGCTGCTGTGCGAGGTCCTCTCGCGGCGCCAGGTCGAGATCGGTCTCGTGCCGCTGGGGGCCATCGGCATGAGCGTCTTCGCGATCGACCTGTATTTCGCGGTCCGCCACCTGGCGGCGCCCGCTGCCACGTTCTGGACCCTGTCCGGTTTCGTGGCCCAGGGCCAGCATGTGCGGCCGATGATCGACCTGTTCATGCTGTCGCTCAGCGCCGGCCTGTACAGCGTTCCGATGTATGCCTTGATCCAGACGCGAGCACTTGCTAGCCACCGAGCCCGCATCATTGCGTCCAACAACATCCTGAACGCCCTGTTCATGATCGCCAGCTCGCTGATCGCCGGCGCGCTGCTGCACTTCGGCGTCAGCATCGGGGGCGTGTTCCTGATCACCGGCATCGCCAACGCCGTCGTCGCCGGCTACATCTTCTGCCTGGTGCCGGAATACCTGCTGCGCTTCATCGCGTTCATCCTGACGCGCACGGTCTATCGGTTCCGCATGCAGGGCGACGCCAACATCCCCGCGACGGGCGCCGCCATCGTCGTGTGCAACCACGTCAGCTTCGTCGACCCGGTGCTGTTGATGGCCGCAAGCCCGCGGCCGATCCGCTTCCTGATGGATGCCCGCATCTTCCGCACCCCGGGGCTCGGGCTGTTCTTCCGGCTGGCCAAGGCCATTCCCATCGCACCGAAGAACGAGGATCCGGCGGCCTACGACGCCGCGTTCGCCGCCGCCGACCAGGTGCTGGCCGAGGGCGACTTGCTGGGCATCTTCCCGGAAGGCGGCATCACGAACGACGGCACGCTCAAGCCCTTCAAGGGCGGCATCATGCGCATCCTCGAGCAGCGGCCGGTGCCGGTGATCCCGCTGGCGCTGCAGAACCTGTGGGGCTCGTTCTTCTCGCGCGCGGAGGGCAGGGCGATGAGCAAGCCGTTCCGCCGCGGGCTGTTCAGCCGCGTCGGGCTCAACGTGGGCTCCGGCATCGCGGCCGACGCGGTCACGCCCGAGTCGCTGCGCCAGCAGGTCGATCAGCTGCTGGCCGCGAAGGTGGTCTGACGCCGGACGCCGGCGCGCGGTGGTATCGCCGCGACGCGGCAACCCATTAACGCGGACTTAACAACACGCCGGGCAGGCATGCCCTACCATTCGCGTTTTCGTCTTTCCCATCCATCATGCAGCAACGCTTCCACGCTCGCGCCTCCGTGCGCTCGACCGGCGCATCGGCCCTGTCGGCCCTCCTGCTTGCCGCGCTCTCTGCCTGCGGTGGCGGCGGCGGCGACTCGACGCCGGCCACGGTCGCGACGATGTCGATCGCGGCCACCAAGTACGGCGTGCCGGCGCAAGTGACCGTCACGGGCACGCACCTGGGCAACATGTCGCTCACGGCGCCGGGCTGCAAGAACGTCACGCGCCTGACCACCGCACCCACGGCCAGCAACGACACGACCGCCTACTTCTCGTGCACGCCGTCGGGCGCCTACACCAGCACGATCACGGCGGTCACCAATGGCACGAGCATCGATACCGCGACGCTGACGGTGCAGGCCCCGATCGTGCGCATGACCGTCAGCGGTGGCGGCGTGAACGGCAATATCGACTTCGCCCTGCGCGGCAACCAGGCACCGGTCACGGTCGACAACTTCCTCGCCTATGTCAACGCCGGCTTCTACGACGGCAAGGACGGCAAGGGCGCGACGATCTTCCACCGCGTGGTGGCCGGCTTCGTGGTGCAAGGCGGCGGCTACCCGGTCACGACCAGCGGCGCGCTGCCCGCGCCGAAGGCGACCACCTTCTCGCCGATCAATCTCGAGACCACCGGCGGCAGCAACGTGCAATGGACGGCCGCGATGGCGCGCACCAGCGACGCGAACTCGGCGACGTCGCAGTTCTTCTTCAACCTGGCCAACAACGCGAGCATCCTCGATCCGTCGAGCAAGACCGCGGGCTATGCCGTGTTCGCCGACGTGTCGGCCAGCGCCTCGGTGATCCAGGCCATCGCCAGCGCACCTTGCACGCTGGTCACGGCCAATGGCGTGCCGCTCGGCGACGGCTCCTGCGTGCCGATCCCGAACGTGGTCGTCACGTCGGCCACGCAGATCCAGTAAGACGCGAACTGCGCGACCAAGGGGCGGCTCCGGCCGCCCTGGTCGTTGCTAGACCCCGCGCGCGCGATCGCGCGCGAACTGCGCCCGGAACTCCGCGAAGCGGCCTTCGTCGAGCGACAGGCGGATCTCGCGCATCAGGTTCAG
Source organism: Burkholderiales bacterium (assembly GCA_019510465.1). Lineage (GTDB taxonomy): Bacteria > Pseudomonadota > Gammaproteobacteria > Burkholderiales > Burkholderiaceae_C > Scleromatobacter. The sequence goes on along the minus strand of JAEKKH010000176.1, from coordinate 18,108 downwards.
GTAGTAGTGCAGGTTGTGGATGGTGTTGAGCATCGGGCCCAGCATCTCGCCGCAACGATCGAGGTGGTGCAGGTAGGCGCGGCTGAACTGGCCGCAGGTGTAGCAACTGCAGGTGGCGTCCACCGGTGACTCGTCGGCCTTGTGGCGCGCGTTGCGCACCTTCAGGTCGCCGAAGCGCGTGAACAGGTGGCCGTTGCGCGCGTTGCGCGTCGGCATGACGCAGTCGAACATGTCCACGCCGTGCGTCACGCCGTGGACGAGGTCCTCCGGCGTGCCCACGCCCATCAGGTAGCGGGGCTTGTACGCGGGCAGCCGGTGCGGCGTGTGCGCCACCAGGCGCTGCATGTCTTCCTTGGGCTCGCCCACCGACACGCCGCCGATGGCGTAGCCGGGGAAGTCCATCGCCACCAGCGCGTCGAGCGAGAACTCGCGCAGCGACTCGAACATGCCCCCCTGCACGATGCCGAACAGCGCATTGGGGTTCTCCAGGCGCGCGAACTCGTCGCGGCAGCGCGCGGCCCAGCGCAGCGACAGCTCCATCGACAGCCGCGCCTCGCGTTCGGTGGTGAGCACGCCCTTGGTCTCGTACGGCGTGCACTCGTCGAACTGCATGACGATGTCGGAGTTCAGCACCGTCTGGATCTGCATGCTGATCTCGGGCGTGAGGAACAGCTTGTCGCCGTTGACGGGCGAGGCGAAACGCACGCCGTCCTCGGAGATCTTGCGCATCTCGCCGAGCGACCAGACCTGGAAGCCGCCGGAGTCGGTCAGGATCGGCGCCTTCCAGCCCTCGAACTTGTGCAGGCCGCCGAACTGCGCCATGACGTCGAGCCCGGGGCGCATCCACAGGTGGAAGGTGTTGCCGAGGATGATCTGCGCACCCATCTCCTCGAGCGAGCGCGGCAGCACGCCCTTGACGGTGCCGTAGGTGCCCACGGGCATGAAGACGGGCGTCTCGACGACGCCGTGCCTGAGCGTCAGGCGGCCACGACGCGCTTGGGCCTCGGTGCCCAGGATCTCGAATTTCAACATCGCCGTATTGTCGCCCGGGCAAGGAAAACGGGCGGTGCGATCAGCTCGCACCGCCCGTCGGGCATTCGTCGGCGGGCGGATGCGCGAGGCATCCGCGCGACGGTCAGCCGCGCTCGCCGGTCACCAGCTTGTGGGATTGGCGCCATTGGGCCAGTTCGGCCCGGACGTCGGCGCGGGTGCGGCCCGCCTGCGAATCGGGCACCGCGGCGACGGCCGGCGCATCGGCGCGCTCGCCAACGGCGGCGAGTTGGCCGTCGGCCTTGAGGTTGCGCGTCTCGGCGACGACCGAGTTGCGGGTGCGCGCGGCGCTGGCGGACTGCGCGGCGGCGATGTTCTTGGCCTGCAGCGTTTCGCTGGGGTCGAGTTCCTGCGACATGGCGCCCACGGCGGTGACGGCGAGGAGGGCGGCGGCGACGACTTGACGGACTTGCATGATGAACTTTCTTCTCTACACGGTTTGAGGATGTCCGGCGGCCTGCCTCGCGGGGCTTCCGGCCGGGCCTCGGTGAAGTGGTGTGTGTCTGCGCTTCATCGATGGCTTCACTGTATTCCGTCGAACTTTGCGGATAAACAAGACGCCATAGAATTGTTTATTCGCCATTCAGAAAGAATGAGATGGACCAACTGCGAGCCATGCGGGTGTTCGCCCGCGTCATCGATTCCGGCGGCTTCGCCAAGGCCGCCGTGGCGATGGACATCGCGCCGGCCGTGGCCACGAGACTGGTGGCGGAGCTGGAGGAGCACCTCGGCGCACGCCTGATCAACCGCACCACGCGCCGCCTGGCGCTGACCGACGTCGGCGAGGGCTACCTCGAGCGCGTGCGCGGCATCCTCAGCGAGGTGGACGATGCCGAGGCGGTGGCGGGGCTCGCCGCCGCCGAGGCCCGCGGGCGACTCAGCGTGCTGAGCCCGCCCGGCTTCACCGTCCACCAGCTGGCCAAGCACCTGCCGCGCTTTCGGACGCTGCACCCGAAGGTGACGCTGGACCTCACCGTCAGCCCCTCGGTCGAGGCGCCGGACGAGAACCACGACGTCACGATCATCGTCCAGCGCACGCGGCCGATCGAGGGCGCCTTCATCGCGCGGCGCATCGCCACGGCGGAGGTCGTGCTGTGCGCGACGCCCGAGTACCTCGAGCAGCATGGCAGCCCCCGGCATCCGCGCGATCTCGCCGAGCACGACACGCTGATGCCGATTCCGGCCAGCGAACAGCGCGAACTGACCTTCCGGCCCGCCTGGGGCGGCGGCGACCCGGCCGTGGTCGAGCTCCGGAAGCTGCCGCCGCTGATGACGACGCACAGCGACACGCTCTATGCAGCCGCGCTGGCCGGACTCGGCATCGCCGGCCTGCCTTCGTTCATGGCCGAGGACGCGCTGCTCGAACACGCGTTGGAGCGCGTCCTGCCGCAGTGGCACATGCAGACCGTGACGCTGTTCGCCGCGATGCCCACGCGCAAGCACGTGCCGATGCGCACCCGCGCGTTCGTCGATTTCCTCGTGGCCACCTTCGGCCAGAACCAGCGCGACCCGTGGCTGGCGTCGGCCGGATGCGAGAGCTGCTGAGGCCTACGCGCCCGGGTCGACCCGATCCAGCAGCATCGCGTCGCCGTAGCTGAAGAAGCGGTAGCGCTGCGCGATGGCGTGGGCGTACAAGGCGCGGATGCGCTCCATGCCGCAGAACGCGCTCACCAGCATCATCAGCGTGCTCTTGGGCAGGTGGAAGTTCGTGACCAGCCGGTCGACCACGCGGAAGCGGTAGCCCGGCGTGATGAAGATGCGCGTCTCGTCGGCGCCGGCCTGCAGGCTGCCGGGCTTGCCGGCCCGCTCGGCGGCGACCGCGGCCGATTCCAGTGCGCGCACGGTAGTCGTGCCGATCGCCACGACGCGACCGCCGGCGGCCCGCGTATGCAGCACGGCGTCGACGGTGGCCTGCGGCACGTCGAACCACTCGGTGTGCATCTTGTGCTCGGCCAGGTCCTCGGTGCGCACCGGCTGGAAGGTGCCCGCGCCCACGTGCAGCGTGACGCGCGCCGAGTGCACGCCGCGGGCGGCGATCGCGGCCAGAAGCGGCTCGTCGAAGTGCAATGCGGCGGTGGGCGCCGCGACCGCGCCCGGCCGGTCGGCGAACACCGTCTGGTAGCGGCGGACGTCGTCGGCCTCGTCGGCATGCGCGATGTAGGGCGGCAACGGCACGTGCCCGTGCTGTTCCAGCAGCGCGAAGACGTCGCTCGGGAAGCGCAGGTGGAACATCGAATCGTCCGGGCCGCAGCGGCCCAGCACCTCGACCTCGAACGTCGGGCCCGTGGCAGCGTCGCCGAAGGTGAGCGTGCTGCCGGCGCGTGGCGACTTGCTGGCGCGGATGTGCGCCCAGGCCTCGGTGGGCGGCAGCACGCGCTCGACCAGCACCTCCACGCCGCCGCCCGTGGCCTTGCTGCCGAACAGGCGCGCCTTGATGACGCGGGTGTCGTTGAAGACGAGCAGGTCGCCGGCCTTCAGCAGCCCGGGAAGGTCGCGGAAGACGCGGTCGACGAACGGCGGCGTGGCGAAGCCATCGGCCCCCGCAGCAGCGGTGCCATCGAGCAGCCGCGAGGCGCTGCGTTCGGCGGCGGGGTGCTGGGCGATCAGCTCGTCGGGCAGTTCGAAGTCGAAGTCGCCAAGACGAAAGCCGCCCGAAGGCGGCGGCAGGTGCACGGCATCGCGCGGCATCGCGACGGTTTCGGGAGGCGGCCGCCGCTCAGGGGGCAGCGCGCTGCGCCGTGGCGTCGTGCGGCTTGTCGGATTTGTCCCAGGCCCAGGCGAAGGCCAGGCTCACGCCGAAGACGGCAACCATCAGGACGACAAAACGGGCAATGAGGCGCATGTTGGACTTGCAAGTCCCGCGGGCTTGGTCGAGCGGGACGTTAGGAAGGAGGACCGCCGGTGGCGGCAGGCGACATTGTCAGGCAACCGCCAGACCAGGTGGGTATCGGCATGTACGCGCCTGTGCTGAATCGTTGGAATCCGTCGCTTCGGCTCGCAAGGAAACAACACGGCAGGCGCGAGAATCGCGGGCATGCCGACCAAGCCCGCCGACGTCCCCCTCGCCGACGACGCGCCCGCCAGCGCCGCCAAGGCCGAGCTGACCGGGCCGCAGCGCGCACTGCAGCGCCTGGGCCTGGTGCGGCCGATCGACCTCGCGCTGCACCTGCCGCTGCGCTACGAGGACGAGACGCAGGTCACGCCCATCGCCCGCGTCTACCCCGGCGAGAAGGTGCAGGTCGAGGGCGTCGTCGTCGAGTCGCGCGTGGAGCTGCGCGGCCGCCGGCAGTTCGTCGTGAAGATGACGGACGAGTCCGGCGCCGAACTCGTGCTGCGCTTCCTCAACTTCTACCCGTCGCACCAAAAGACCTTCGCCGCCGGCCAGCGCGTGCGCGTGCGCGGCGAGATCCGCGGTGGCTTCCTCGGCCGCGAGATGGTGCACCCCACCTTCAAGGCCGTGGTCGAGGGAGCGCCGCTGGCGTCGTCGCTGACACCCGTCTATCCGACCACCGCGCAGCTGCCCCAGCCCTACCTGCGCAAGGCGATCGCCGCCAGCCTGGGCCGCGCCCCGCTGCAGGAGGTGCTGCCGCCGCAGGTCGTGCCCACCGGGCTGCCGTCGCTGCGCACGGCGCTCGAGACACTGCATCATCCGCCGCCGGACGTCTCGCTGCAGGCACTGGAGGACGGCAGCCACCCGGCCGCCCAACGCCTGAAGTTCGAGGAACTGCTCGCGCAGCAGATCTCCCAGCTCGCAGCCAGGGCCGAGCGCGCGCTGCTGCGCGGCCCGGCCATCGTTCCGCGCCCGGGGGGCCTGCACGAGAAGCTGCTGGGCGTGCTGCCCTTCGGCCTGACCGGCGCGCAGCGCCGCGTCGTCGACGAGATCACCGCCGACCTCGCCGGCCCACGGCCGATGCATCGGCTGCTGCAGGGCGACGTCGGGGCCGGCAAGACGGTGGTGGCCGCGTTGGCGGCGGCCGTGGCGATCGACGCCGGCTGGCAGTGCGCGCTGATGGCGCCCACCGAGATCCTGGCCGAACAGCACTTCGCCAAGCTGCTGGAGTGGCTGGAGCCGCTCGGCATCGAGGTGGCCTGGCTCAGCGGCAGCCGCAAGGGCAAGGCACGGGCGCGGGCGCTCGAGAAGGCCGCCAGCGGCGAGGCGAAGCTGATCGTGGGCACCCACGCCGTCATCCAGGAAGGCGTCGAGTTCGCGCGCCTGGGCCTGGCCATCGTCGACGAACAGCACCGCTTCGGCGTGCAGCAGCGCCTGGCGCTGCGCCGCAAGCTGGCCATCGAGGGGCTGGAGCCGCACCTGCTGATGATGACGGCCACGCCGATCCCGCGCACGCTCGCGATGACCTATTTCGCCGACCTGGACGTCAGCACCATCGACCAGCTGCCACCCGGCCGCACGCCCATCGTCACGCGGGTGTTCGCCGACACGCGCCGGCCCGACATCGTCGAGCGCATCCGCGACGAGATCGCCGCCGGCCGGCAGGTCTACTGGGTGTGCCCGCTGATCGAGGAATCCGAGGACGCCGAGAACGCGGCGGCGGAGTTCGCCGGCAAGTCCGAGGCGCTGACGCTGCAGAACGTCACCGACACCCACGCGGCGCTGGAGCAGGCGTTGCCGGGCCTCGGCGTCGGCCTGCTGCACGGCCGCATGAAGCCGGCGGACAAGGCGGCCGTGATGAGCCGCTTCAAGTCCGGCGAGCTGCCCGTGCTGGTGGCCACCACGGTCATCGAGGTCGGCGTGGACGTGCCCAATGCCAGCCTGATGGTGATCGAGCACGCCGAGCGCTTCGGGCTGGCGCAGCTGCACCAGCTGCGTGGCCGGGTGGGACGCGGCAGCGCCGCCAGTGTCTGCGTGCTGCTGTACGCCGGGCCGCTCTCGCAGATCGGCAAGGAGCGGCTGAAGGCGATGGCCGAGACCACGGACGGCTTCGAGATCGCCCGCCGCGACCTGCAGATCCGGGGGCCGGGCGAGTTCATGGGCGCGCGCCAGTCCGGCGACCAGCTGCTGCGCTTCGCCGACCTGGAGGAGGACGCGCCGCTGCTGGCCCATGTTCGGGAGGTCGCACCGCAGCTGCTGGCGCGGGCACCGGGGGCGGCGTCGGCGCACGTCGAACGCTGGCTGGGTGGCCGCCTGGAGTGGATGAAAGCCTGATCGAGCGCAACGGTCAACCCCGGGGCAACGCCATGGCGCATAAAACTATGGACAGCGGCGACAATAGGGGAGATGCTATTTCGTCCCGACGCTGCCGCGCGAACGCAACAACTGCAATTCGAGGGAGCGACGGATCCGGCTTCGCCGGGCCGTTCGCGGCCGGCCCCTCGGGGGCAGCGAGCGCGCGCGGAGCCTCCCTTCCGGGGGATCGCGAGCGTGGGGCCCTATCTATGACACTCACCGAGCTGCGCTACATCGTCGCGGTCGCCCGCGAGCGGCACTTCGGCCGCGCGGCCGAGGCGTGCTTCGTCTCGCAACCGACGCTCTCGGTGGCGATCAAGAAGCTCGAGGAAGAACTCGACGTCAAGATCTTCGAGCGAGGCAGCAACGAGGTGAGCCTCACGGCGCTCGGTACCGCCATCGTGCGGCAGGCGCAGAGCGTCATCGAGCAGGCGGCGGCGATCAAGGAGATCGCCAAGAGCGGGCAGGATCCGCTGTCCGGCGCGCTGAAGCTGGGCATCATCTACACGATCGGCCCCTACCTGCTGCCGCAGCTGGTGCGCCACGCCATCGAGCTGACGCCGCAGATGCCGTTGATGTTGCAGGAGAACTTCACCGTCAAGCTGCTGGACATGCTGCGCACCGGCGAGCTCGATTGCGCCATCATGGCCGAACCCTTCCCGGACAGCGGCCTGGCCATCGCGCCCCTGTACGACGAGCCCTTCGTCGTGGCGGTGCCGCGCTCGCACGCGCTCGCCACGGAGAAGGCGATCTCGTCGCAGCGCCTGAAGCAGGAGACGATGCTGCTGCTGGGCACCGGCCACTGCTTCCGCGACCACGTGCTGGAGGTGTGCCCCGAGTTCGCGCGCTTCTCCAACGACGCGGAGGGCATCCGCAAGAGCTTCGAGGGCTCGTCGCTGGAGACCATCAAGCACATGGTCGCCTCGGGCATGGGCGTGACGGTGGTGCCGCAGCTGTCGGTGCCGCACGGCCTGCAGGATCCGCCATCGCACGCGCTGGTCACCTACATCCCGTTCGAGCCGCCGGTACCCACCCGGCGCGTGGTGCTCGCGTGGCGGCGCAGCTTCCCCCGCTATGAGGCCATCGCCGCGCTGCGCAATGCCGTCTACGCGTGCGCGCTCGAGGGCGTGACGCGGCTGTCGGACTAGCGCCCTGGCTTCCGCTCCCGCCATGGACGTCCGATTCGCCCGGCGTGTGCGCGGCACGCTGGCGGCGTCGGCCCTGGCGCTGCTGCCCATCGCCGTCGACGCCACGCCGGAGCCGCCGGCGACGATCCCCCAGGCCGCATCCGCATCCGCGCCCGCCGTGCCGGCCTCCGACCCCGCGCCGCGCGTGCTGCACGTGGTGGGCGCCGACAACTACCCGCCCTACCTGTTCCGCGACGAGGACGGCCACCCCGCCGGGCTCGTCGCCGACGAATGGGCGCTGTGGGAGAAGAAGACGGGCGTCCACGTCGATCTCCAGCCGATGGACTGGGTCGACGCGCTGCGCCGCGTGTCGGACGGGCAGGCCGACGTCGTCGACACCGTCTTCTGGTCCTCCGACCGCGCCCGCACGATGGACTTCACGGCGCCGTTCGCCGACGTGCGCGAGCCCATCTACGCCGACGCCAGCGTCCAGGGCCTGGTCGACCTGCATTCGCTGCGCGGCTTCCACGTGGCGGCGCTGGCCGGCGACGTCTGCATCGAGCGGCTGCGCGCCGGCGGCGTCACGCTCATCGACACCTACCCGAGCTACCAGCGCCTGATCGCGTCGGCCGTGGCGGGCGGCCCGAAGATCTTCTGCATGGACGGGCCGTCCGCCGAGTACTACCTGTACAAGGCCAACGCCTCGCAGCGCTTCCGCGAGGCCTTCGTCATGTACTACGGCCACATGCACCGCGCGGTGCGGCGAGGCGACGCCGCCACCCTGGCGCTGATCGACAAGGGCTTCGACCAGATCTCGCCGGCCGAGAAGAAGGCGGCCGAGGACAAGTGGTTCGGCGCGCCGCTGGCCGGCGCGCGCTGGCTGCATGTCGCCCTGGTGGCCGCCGGCGTGCTCGCGCTGGCCGCCGTCCTCGCGCTGCTGTGGGGCCTGTTCCTGCGCCGCGCGGTGCGCGAGAAGACCGCCGAGATCGACAGCCAGGCGCGGCGCCTGCGCACGCTGATCGACACGCTGCCCGACCTCGTCTGGTTCAAGGGCGTCGATGGCAAGTTCCTCGCATGCAACGTGCGTTTCGAGCGCTTCATCGGCGCGCCGGAGAACGAGCTGATCGGCCACCCGGCCAGCGCATTCCTGCCGGCCGCGGTGGCGGCGGAGTTCGCCGCCGCCGACAAGCGCGCGGTCGAGATGCAGGCGCCGGTGCCGCACCAGTTCACGCTGACTTACGCGCACGACGGGCACCAGGAGCAGGTCGAATCGCTGCACACGCCGGTGTTCGGCTCGCACGGCGAGCTCGCCGGCGTGCTGAGCATCGGCCGCGACGTCACGCAGCGGCGCGACGACGAGCGCCACCTGCGCCGCCTGAACCGCCTCTACCAGGTGCTGACCAACGTGCATGCGGCCATCGCGCGCGAGCGCGCGCCCGAGCCGCTGCTGGCCGCGGTGTGCCAGATCATGGTGCGCGACGGCGGCCTGCGCATGGCGTGGATCGGCCGGCCCGACACCGAGGCCGGCGACCTGGTGCCCGTCGCCTGGGCCGGCAAGACGGGCGACTATCTCGATCCGCCGCACGCATCGCTCGCCGCGGGCCCGCGCGGACACGCGCCGAGCGCGCAGGCGTTCCGCGAGGGGCGTGCGATGCATTCGACCGACATCGGCTCCGACCCCGGCATGGCCACCTGGCGCGCGGGCGCGCTGGCGCTCGGCTACCGCTCGTCGTCGGCCTTTCCGCTGAAGTCGCGCGGCCGCACGGTGGGCGTGTTCACGATGTACTCGTCGGCGATCCAGTTCTTCGACGCCGGCGAGCTGGCACTGCTGGAACGCCTGTCCGAGGACATCGGCCACGCGCTCGAGAGCTACGAGCTGGCCGATGAACGCGAGCGCGCCCTCACCGACCTGCGCGACAGCGAGGCCCGCTTCGCGACGATGTTCCGCATGAGTCCGTCGGGCCTGGGCCTGGCGCGCTTCGAGGACAAGCGCTACATCGACGTCAACGAGGCCTTCATCCAGATGTTCGGCTATTCGTGGGAGGAGGCCCACAACCGCAGCGGGCTGGAGCTCAACACCTGGGTCGACGTGAAGCTGCGCGGCCAGGCGATGGCCACGCTGGAACGCGATGGCGAGGTGCGCAACGTCGAGGCGCCGTTCCGCACGCGCTCGGGCGACATCTTCTACGCGTCGTTCTCCGCGATGCGGGTGTCGATCGGCCGCGAGGACCTGGTGGTGGCCTCGTACTTCGACCTCACCGCGCAGCGACTGGCCACGCGCACGCTGGAGGAGCGCAAGCTGGAGCTCGAACGCATCGTGTCGCAGCGCACCGCCGAACTCAGCCGCGTGCTCGACGCGATGCCGGACCGCTACTTCCGCATCCGCCAGGATGGCACGGTGGTCGACTTCCGCGCGGGCCGGCATGAGGACAGCTTCGCCGAGCCGAGCAAGCTGCTAGGCCGCCGCATCGCCGACGTGCTGCCGGCCGCGGCCGCGGAGCCGCTGCAGCGTTCGATCGCCGACGCCATCGCCAGCAAGGGCCTCGTGATGACCGAATACGCCTTGCCGTATCCGGACGGTGAGCGCCACTTCGAGGCACGCACGCAGGCGCTGGGCACCGACCAGGTCATCATGTTCGTGCGCAACATTACCGATCGGCACTCGCTGGAGGCCGACCGCGAGCGCGCGCGCCTGAACGCGGTGTCGCTGGCCAACGCCAAGAGCGAGTTCCTCGCCAACATGAGCCACGAGATCCGTACGCCGCTCAACGGCCTGCTGGGCCTCGCGCAGATCGGCCAGCGCGATGCCGCCGGCACCCCGACGGCGTCCACCTTCGCGGCGATCCTGAACTCCGGGCGGCTGCTGCTGGGCATCGTCAACGACGTGCTCGACTTCTCGAAGATCGAGGTCGGCAAGCTGCGCGTCGAGCAACGCCCGGTCTCGCCACACGCGCTCGCCGAGGAGGCCGTGGCGCTGCTGCGCGACCGCGCCCACGAGAAGGGCATCACGTTGAAGCTGGCGTTCGATCCCGCACTGCCCGATCGCTGCCTCGGCGACGCGCTGCGCATGCAGCAGGTGCTGGTCAACCTGCTGTCCAATGCGATCAAGTTCACGGAGAGCGGCCACGTCACCGTGTGGGCCGGCCTCGAGCCCAGCCTGGACCCCGCGCACGCCTGCATGGTCTACCGCGTCACCGACACCGGCATCGGCATCGCCACCGAGCACTTGAAGCACCTGTTCGATGCCTTCCAGCAGGCCGACACCTCCACCACGCGCCGCTTCGGCGGCACCGGCCTCGGCCTGGCGATCAGCAAGCGCCTGGCCGAGCTGATGGGCGGCGTGGTGAAGGTGACCAGCGAGCTGGGCGCCGGCAGCGTCTTCGAGCTGCGCCTGCCGTGGCTCGCCGCCACCGACGTGCCGCAGGAACGCGAACCGCGCACGAGCTGGGGCGACCAGCCGCGCCGCCTGCAGGGGGTGCGCGTGCTGGTGGCCGAGGACAACGAGGTGAACCAGCTGGTGCTCGAACGCGCGCTCGAGATCGAGGGCGCCGAGGCCACCATCGTGGGCGACGGACGCCAGGCCGTCAACCGCGTGCTGGCCGATGGGCGCGAGTCCTACGACGTCGTGCTGATGGACATCCAGATGCCCGAGATGGACGGCTACGAGGCCACGCGACGCATCCTCGAGCTGGCGCCCGACCTGCCGGTGATCGGCCAGACCGCGCACGCGATGCTCGACGAGCGCCGCGAGTGCCTGGCCGCCGGCATGGTCGACCACATCGCCAAGCCGCTGGACTTCCGGCTGCTCGCCGACATGATCGTGCGCCACATCGACTAGATGACGGCCTGGGCTCGCTCCGCTCGCCGCCCCCCCAGGGGCTCAGGCCCGCTCTCTCCGGAGCGGCCGGGCGTTCGCGGGCCGGAGCTGCGCCCCGGCCCGCGGGTCTTCAGAACTCAGGCGGCCGGGCGCGCGGCGCCGCCGGCGGGCGCCGCCAGGCGCGACAGCTCCGCGGCCTTGAGCGCGTTCATCATCGACAGCAGCGTGCCGAACGCGTTGCCGCCGTCCCCGCCGGCCGCGCCGCCGACCTGGATCTGCGGCACCAGCGGCACGCGCGCCGTCTCGAAGGCCTCGGCCAGGCGCAGCATCACCGTCTGCATCAGCTGCTTGTCCGCGCCGTCGCCCTCGAGCGCCTCGGACTTGGCCTTGATGGCCGCGGCCTCGGCCTCGCCCACCGCCTTGATCGCGGCGGCGCGGCCCGCGCCTTCGTTCTCCTGGCGGAAGCGGTCGCCCTGCGCGAGCGACTCGATCTCCTGGCGACGGCGCTCCGCGGCCTTGACCAGCGCCGCGCCGTTGTTGTCCTTGATCGAGATGTCCACCAGCGAGCCCGTCAGCTCGGCCTGCTTCTCGGCGCGCTTCTCGCTCTCGTTGAGCTCACGCTGCTTGTCGGCCGCGATCTGCTTCTGCGCGAAGGTCTCGACCTGCTCGCGCGCGATCTGGCGATCGCGCAGCTGCGACATGATGTTCTCGATCTTGTTGTCGCCCGGCTGCGGCTTGGGCGTGCCGATCAGCACCTCCTGGAACTCGAGCGAGTAGGCCTGGAAGCGCTCGCGCATGTCGACCGAGGCGCCGGCCTGCAGCTCGCTGCGCGACTGGATCAGCTCGATGAACGTGCGCGTCTGCGACACGTTCTTGAAGTACGACGACACCATCGGGTCGAGCGTCTGCTCCACCAGCTGCTTCACGTTGCCGAATCGCTGCACCACCATCGGCGCCTTGCGGTAGTCGATGTGCACCACGACCGACAGCGGCAGCAGCGGTTCGAACGCGTCCTTGGTGATCAGCGTGATCTCGCGCAGGTTGGAGTCGAAGTTCGAACCCGTCATGCCCGTCTGCCACATCAGCACGAAGTTGGTCGTGGGCACCAGCTCGATCTTGCCGGCGTACGTATTGAACGCGTACTTGCCGGGCATCAGCGGGTCGCGCCACACGCCGCGGCAGCCGCTCTCCACGAGCTCGCCGTGCGAGTACTCGACACCCGAGACGTCGTTGCCCTTGCGGCCGGTGTAGGACACCACCACGCCGACGAAGCCGACCGGGATGACCGTCTTGTTGATCAGCTCCACGGTCGCGAACAGCCGGTTGATGTAGTACGTCCCTTCGACCAGCACGCGCTCCTGGCGACCGCGCTTGCCGCCGGCCTTGAGGAAGCGCTCGGGTTCCTGGAACGAGTTGTGCGCGTCGCCCACGTCCGGCGCGAGCAGCTCGTCGCGCGGCAGGGCGGGGCCGTCCTGCACCGTGACGACGGCGAGCAGGTCGGAGTTGTGCGAATCCTCGGTGCCCTTGATGACGAGCGGCGAGAAGCCGCGGCGCTGGTCGAGCAGCTCGCGCATCTTCTGGTAGTACTCGCGCTCGGTGGCGTCCATCGTCATCGAGTACGTCGTCTCCTCCGTCATCACCACGAACAGCGCCGGGTTGATGATGTGCGTGCCCTCGCGCAGGATCTTGCGTTGCGGGCCCTTCTGTCCGCCGCCCGAGAGGAAGGCGCGCACGTCGAGGAAGTTCGCGATCGTCGCGTTGTCGGCCAGCGTCTGGCCCGCGGGCAGGTCGACGCCGTCACGCGCGAACACGTAGCCGATCTTGCCCTGCGTCACCGACACCATCGGGCAGATGTGCACGCGGTATTGCAGCGGCGCGAAGAAGTGGAAGCCGCCACGGCGCAGGTCGGGCTGGAAGCCGGCTTCGCCATCGAGCGCGAGCAGGCCCTGCTTGACCGAGCCGCTGCCGCTCCAGAGCTTCTCGACGACGCCGACGCGGTCGTTGGGGATGTAGCGGACGGCGCCCGTGATCCAGGCGATGAACCACAGCAGCAACAGGATGCCCAGCGCCATGACGATTGCGGCGAGCGTGGCCGACGCGGGCGTCCAGCCGCTGTGGAAAAAGTCGGAGAACATGATTTCCTTCCTCGAGTGTTGTCACTCGGTGTTGTCGTGTCCGGGCGAGCGCGGGCCGCGACCACGGCATGTCGCCGGTCGCTGGAGCCCCGCGTGACGGGCCTCGGACGGGGAGGCGGCCGGCGAAGCGCCGGCGCCATGCGTGCGGCCCGCGCCCCCGCGCGTCACGCACACGCGCGCAGCTCCGGTGACGCCCTGGAGGCGACACGCGGACGCACGCCTGCACGCAGCCGCGAGGCCGCTTGCCGAAGCGTTCGATGAGAAAGCGGTGAGTGCGGGATCAGGCCCGCTCCGGCGCGGTGCGCCGGTGTCGAGAGCCTGGAGGGGCGTCGTCGCCGACCGCCGCCACGCCAGGCAGCGAGGTCATGCGCTTGCCGAGGCGGGCAAGCGTCTGGCCGCTCGAGGCACTCGAGGCGACCGAAGCGGCGCACAGGGCACCGCGGATGCGAAAGGTAAGCAAGTTGGACTCACTGTCTGCGGCCATCAAGGGCCCGACAACGCGCATCTTGCGCTTCGTGTTGCGGTGCGTCAACTGGAGTGCGGATCGGTGTGTGGAGTCCTGCCTCCAGTGTCGACCTGGCGGGATGGCGGACGTGCGGCGATGTCGTTGGCGTGCCCGATGCGATCTCGGCGCCGCCTCGATGCGCGGTCGGCACGCCTCTCGCTCGCCGCTCGCACGCCACCGCGATCGGGCTTGAAATCGACCATTCGGCGCGGGGCGGCCAAGGGAGGGCCGACGCAGAATCGATCGAAGGGTGCCGTGTCGACATCGTCGTCGCGGCGGCAAGAACGATCAAGGACGAGCGCAGGTCAGAACATGTCGGCTACAAGCAGGCGGAGAGCGTGCGCGCTGTGGTTCGCCGCGGCGATGCAGGGGGCGTCGTTGGCACAGGCGGCTGGCGGCGCGGCGGTGGCCGTGAGACCGAGCGATTGCCGGCCGAGGGATGCGGACAGCACGTGTGCGACGGCGGTGGCGGGGGCACCCGGTGCGCCGCCGCCGATGAACGATCCGGTCCTGGCCCTGTATGACGGCCCGTTGGGCGGCGTTCCTCCGAGCGGCTACGCGTATTGGGGCTTCGATTTCGTTGCAGATTCGACGGGCACCCCGAGCCTCGTGCGCCCGGACGAATTCATCAATCGAAGCAACGTGCCGGTCACGATCACGCTGAGCTTCACCTTCCCAGCGAACCATCCATGCAATCACGATTGCCTGCCTGGCGTCGAATTCGAAGTCGACGCGGGATGGTTCAAGGTCGACCCGCCCTATGTCATCAGCGGCAACACCGTCTCGGTCAAGCAGACCTTCGCGCCGGGCCGAGGGTTCGGGTGGGTCATCGGGCTATGGGAGTCATCCAATCCGCACTTGAAGGTGACGGTTCCTCAGGGCTCGGCAGCCACATTGGCCGAAGTCGGATTGCCACGCTTCCCCGCTGTCGCTAACGAGATCGCTGCAGGCATTCAGATGTGCGACTGTTCGGACGGCACATCGTCGGCCTGCTCCAGCGGCATTCATTACTCGAACGGCCTCCTCGGTTCATGGAGCCAGCAGACTGGCAACTACTCTCGTGCAGGCGCATTCAACAACTGTCCCACTCAGCGATGAGGGCTAGTTGGGGGCCGTCGTGAATGTCCAGGCTCTGCTGAGCGCGACAGGCATGCTGGCGCCGACCTCCGTAATCGTGCCAATGAAACTCACTGTGTAGGTCGTGCTGGGGGTCAGCGCGTCGAGCGGTACGACCGCAATGGAGGATCTAGCGAGCAGAAGGTTCGGATCACTCGTGCTGTCCAAAAGCCTGGTCGAGACCGATGCTCCAGTGGATGCGTTCTTCAACATGAAAGTGGTCGCGGCTATCGATGCCGTTTCATGTACCGTTATCGACACGGGCGTTCCCAGGCTGAACACGTCCCGAGCCGGCACAGGGTTCGGATTCTCTGCGCCCAAGCGCAAAGGCACATTTTGAGCGCCGTCCAACGGCCATATTGCCGCACCGTCGATGATTGCCTGAGCAGCTTGACCCCATCCACGGATGACATCTGTTCCTGGTCGCGTCAGGTCGACGACCAACGGCATCGACACATGCGCCGCCCCGGCGCTCGACCATCCGATGCCGACGTCGACGGGCTCGAACGCGAGCATCACCACACGGTGGTAGAGAGTGTTGATCAGGCCGTCGACACCAGCAGCGCCGTGCGTGGGCGCGGCCATGACCTCGCCGCCGCCCACCGGCACATACCCGAACACCTCGTCACGCAAGGGCCAGTCGCTGGCCGTGAACCCCGGCGTCCCCGCTTGCTCCTGATGGCTGAACACGTCATTGGCGACCATCCAGTCGGCATGCGCCTGCGCGGCCTGGTCCATCGCGGGGCTCTGCGCCACCATGCCCAAGCCCGCCGACAGGCGGATCTCGTTGAGACGTTTGAAGGCCGCGAGGCGCTCCACGTCGTAGCCGACAGGGGTGGGCACCGTCATCTGCGCGGCGATCGGCCCGGACGGAGTGGGCGACGGGGCGGGCGTCGGTACCGGTGCCGGCGGCGGCGGCGGAGGGACGGCGCCGCCGCCGCCGCACCCATGAAGCGCCGAGGCGAGCGCCGCGCCCGTCATCGCGTGAAAAAGCGTTTGCAGCGCGCATCGGCGCGCGGCATGCCCGGCCGGCGACCGGGCCACGATCAACGAATCCATCCCTTCTTCTCCCTGAATCGGCGACTTCGCATGACGACGTCCGGCGCCATCGGCGCCACCTCGCCCGGCATGAACGGCCCGGCATCAACCGCCCGCGCGACGCCATGAACGGGCCACGAACCCCCACCGGAAGTCAACGCACAGCATGCTTCCACGCCCCTTGCCATCCGCCAAGCCGCCGAACCCCCACTTCATGGGACATCGCTCGCCGCCGGTGTAATTCGGTCGGTTAATCGGGCATTCGGCGCGGCGCGACGAGCCTCGCCGCACAATTGCCCGCATGCGAATTCCTTCCTGGTGGCTGCCCGACGGGGTCGAGCCGTCGGCGTTGTGGCTGCTGGCCAGCCGCATGCTGCGCGGCTTCGCGGACGGCTACGTGGCCGTGCTGCTGCCGGCCTATCTCGGCGCATTGGGCTTCGGCGTCGTGCAGATCGGCTTGCTCGGGACCTTGACGTTGGCCGGCTCCGCCGTGGCGACGATCGCGGTCGGCGCGCTGGGTCATCGCTTCGCGGCGTCGCGTCTGATGCTGGCCGCCGCTCTGACGATGGTGGCCACCGGCCTCGGCTTCGCCGGGCTGCACGCGTTCTGGCCGCTCGCGCTCGTGGCCTTCATCGGCACGTTGAACCCGAGCTCCGGCGACGTCAGCGTGTTCCTGCCGCTGGAGCACGCGCGCCTGGCCCGCGCCGCCGAGGGCAGCGGGGCGCGCACGGCGCTGTTCTCGCGCTATGCGCTGTGCGGCGGCCTGAGCGCAGCGGTGGGGGCGCTCGCATCGGCCTGGCCGGCGTGGTGGAGCGCGCACACGGGCGGTTCCGCGCTGGACGCCATGCGCGCGATGTTCGTGCTGTACGCGGCGATCGGCGCGCTCGTCGCGTTGCTCTACCGCGGCTTCATCGCCCACGAGCAGCGCACGCACGCGGCCGACGCGGCGGGCCGCGTCGCCAACCCCGATGCGCCGCAACCGCTCGGCCCGTCACGCGGCATCGTGTTGCGCCTGGCGGCGCTGTTCTGCATCGACTCGTTCGCCGGCGGCCTGCTCGTCAACGCGATGCTGGCGCTGTGGCTGTTCCAGCGCTTCGGGCTGTCGCTGTCCGCCGCCGGCCAGTTCTTCTTCTGGTCGGGTCTGATGATGACGGCTTCGCAGCTGCTGGCGCCGGTGCTCGCGCGCCGCATCGGGCTCGTCAACACGATGGTGTTCACGCACATCCCGGCCAGCCTGTTCCTGATCTCGGCGTCGATGGCCAGCAGCCTGCCGGCCGCGCTCGCGCTGCTGCTGCTTCGCAGCGTGCTGTCGTCGATGGACGTGCCCGCGCGCAACGCTTTCGTGATGGCCGTCGTGACGCCGCCCGAGCGCGCCGCCGCCGCGAGCTTCACCGCGGTGCCGCGCAGCCTGGCCGCGGCCCTCGGCCCTCGGCCCCACCATCGGCGGCGGGCTGCTCGCCAGCGGCATCCTCGCGGCGCCGCTGCTGGCGTGCGGCTTGCTCAAGATCGCCTACGACCTGCTGCTGCTGGCGATGTTCCGCCGCCATCCCGTCGACTGATCCCCCTGCCTGCGGCGTTCCGGACGACCACCCGCTCTGGGGTCAGGTCTTGAATCTTGCGGGGTCAGGTCTTGAATCCCGCACTCGCCGCCGTGGTGCGCGGCGTCGTCGGTCGACTGCCGGCCGCCGCAACTTTCAAGACCTGACCCCGCAAGATTCAAGACCTGACCCCACGCGTGGACCCTTCGCGCGATCCCGGGCGGACCGCGGCCTCAGGCGGGCTCGGCCAACAGCGTCTCGAGGCAATGCTCGCGGATCCCGTAGAAGCGCTTCAACTCCGCGATCTGCGCGAGCACGTCGTCGCGCCGCTTGAGCGCCTGCGGCGTGTCCTGCCGGCCGGGGCGGCGTACCGCGAGGATCATCTTGTTCTTGCTGGTGTGCTCCAGCGCGACGAACTCGAACACCTGCGCGTCGTAGCCGTGCGCCTCCAGCAGCAACGCGCGCAGGCCGTCGGTGACCATCTCGGCCTGCTGGCCCAGGTGGATGCCGTGCTGCAGCATCGGCTTGAGCAGCGAGGGCATGTGCATCTGCGGGCGGATCTGCTTGTGGCAGCACGGCGAGCACATGATGATGGAC
>JAEKKH010000379.1 GCA_019510465.1 Burkholderiales bacterium | reverse complement strand
GGGGAGATCTTCGGGCGGTTCTGCATCGGCAAGTAGTGCCCTGCGCGCGTGTCGTGCTCCGAGCAAGCAAGCACGCAGCCCCGACCATCAATGACCTTGCGGGAAGGCGTACGGTGTCGTCGTCGGATCAGCGGCGGGCGCCGAAGGCAACCAACGCGAAGGTACGTACGGAGGCTGGATGTCAAATTCAATGCCGTGGTACCAGGCGATCTTCGCGTAGATCACAGCCATGGTGGAAATGAGATCCGACGTGAATCCGCTTTCGAAATGGTCACGTGAGGCCAACTGCCGGGGCGCCACGATATCGGTCAGCGCTCGGCACGCCGGCCGAGGCTCTCGTCAGGGAATTTCAGCCAGCACGCCGCACCGGCGCGCACCATCCCTGGGCCGCGGTATTCGAACGTCTGCAGCGCTTGCTCGAAGTGAGTGCCCGCCGCTGGCCGCAGCTCGGATGCAAGCGTCCGGACCAGCGCCGAAGTCCCGCTTATGCGACAGACGGCGCGCCTGCGCCGACGGACGTCGCGCATTGCCTTGCCGGGGCACCGCTCCGGACGTGACAATTGGTGTCAAATGCCTCTCGACAGGCACGATGGACGGCTTCGCTCCAGGAAGGCGAGGTGGGAGGCCATCGGCAAGGACCAAGAGAATGAATGTTTTGAATCTGGTGCAGTCCATCCAAACGCTGAACGCCTACGACGCGTTCCGTCCGCGCTTTTCGCCGGAGAACTGGCGCGTGGTGGGTTCGTACCTGATCCGCCGCGAGATGAAGGGCGGCGACGTCCTGATCTACCAGGGCGACTCCGACCGCACCATGTACCTGCTGGAGTCGGGCACGCTGCAGGTCTACGTGCGCGGTACCGCCACGTCGGCCGCCAAGATCGCGCTGCTGCGTGCCGGCTCCATCGTCGGCGAGCCGGCGCTGTTCGGCGAGACGATGCGCATGGCGCAGGTCGACGCGATCGCGCCCAGCGTCGTGTGGGCGCTCAGTCGTCCCCGCCTGGACGAGATGCTGGCCAGCCAGCCCGAGCTCGCGTACGAGATCCTGCGTGCCTCGGGCGCCGTGATGGCCGAGCGCATGCGCGGCACCCTCGAGCGCGGCACCCCCATAGCGTGACCTGACGCGGCGCCGAGCCCGTGGGACGCGGGCTCAAGCGCCCGTCGTCAACTTCTCTTCCGCCGCCTGCAGCGGCTCCGGCAGGCCCGCCAGCACCAGCGTGTCGCCGACGGCCAGGCGCTGCTCCGGGTTGGGCGCCAGCACGCGGCCATTGGACAGCCGCAGCGACACCACCTGCACGCCATCGGCGTTGACGCCCGTCTCGGCCACGGTCAGGCCCGCGGCCACGGCGTTGGCCGGGATGGTGACGCTGGCCAGCCGCGCCTGCGACTGCTCGCCGGCCTCGTCGTCATCGGCGCCGTGGAAGAAGCCGCGCAGCAGGCCGTAGCGTGCCTCGCGCGCCTCGCGCGTGAGTCGAAGCACCCGCCGCATCGGCACGCCCACCAGCGCCAGCGCGTGCGAGGCGAGCATCAGGGAGCCCTCGATCGCCTCGGGCACGACCTCGGTCGCGCCGGCGGCCTTGAGCGTCTCGAGATCGGTGTCGTCGATCGTTCGCACGATCACGGGTACGCGCGGCGCATGCTGTTGCACCACGTGCAGCACCTTCAGCGCGGACGGGGTGTCGTGGTAGCTGCACACCACCGCTGCCGCGCGCGCGAGGCCGGCGGCCATCAGGCTGGACAGCCGCGCCGCGTCGCCGAACACCACGTTCTGGCCGGCGGCCGCGGCCTGGCGCACGCGGTCGGGGTCGAGGTCCAGCGCCGTGAACGGGATGCGCTCGACCTCCAGCATCCGCGCCAGGTTCTGGCCGGAGCGGCCGTAGCCGCAGATGATCACGTGCTTCTCGGCGGTGATGGCGCGCTTGGCGATCGTCGTC
>JAEKKH010000285.1 GCA_019510465.1 Burkholderiales bacterium | reverse complement strand
GTCGAACCACTCGACCAGGTTGCCGGAACAGGCGCTCACGATGGCGCGGATCACCTGGGCGCTGCCGGCCGGCGGCGCATCGGTCGCCGATGGGGCCTCGAAGGCGCTGCCAAAGCCGCCCGTCGCGTCTGCCGGCATCGCCGACTGGGGCTGGGAAAAGGTTGTCGTCATCGCTTGTCTCCTTGCTTGTTCGATGTCATGCCGCGTCGCGGCCGAATCCGGTTTCGCAATGACCATGCCAGGCATGCACCGCGCGCAAGTCATTGATTCGCAAGGGCCCAGGGACGCGCCGAACCCGGGATTCCGGAACGGCGGGCCGATGGATTCCGGGCGCCCGGAAAGCGCGGTTCAGCGCAGGCGCGCGCGCGCCCCGTCCACCAGGAAGCGCAGGGCGTCGTCGAAGACGAGGTCCGGATCGCCGCCGACGTTCGCCGCCCAGCCGGCCGCCAGCAGCGGGTACTGCGCGGCATCGGGCCCGGCAGACCGGGCGGACGGCGGGGCGTCGGGCTGCCGCACCGATTGTTCCTCGAGCACCCAGCCGATGACGAAGCGCCCGACCGACATCAGCAGCCGCGTGGCGGCCTCCGGCCCGAAGCCGGCGGCGCACAGCAGGCGCAGGCGCGCCTCGATGGACTCGCGCTGCGCCTCGCCCGGGCGCGTGCCCGCATGCAGGCGCGCGCCGTCGCGGAACGCGAGCAGCGCGCGGCGAAAGCTGCGGCCGTCGGCCAGCAGCCAGGCGTGCCAGTCCTCGTCCGGCCCCGGCAGGGACGTGGCGCGGCTGCGCTGCATGATGGCCGCCGACATCGCCTCCAGCAGTGCGCCCTTGCTCTTGAAATGCCAGTACAGCGTCGGCGACTGCACGCCCAGGCGCTCGGCCAGCTTGCGCGTGCTCAGCGCATCGATGCCGACGTCGTTGAGCAGGTGGAGCGCCGCGCGCAGGACGTCGTCGCGGTTCAGGCGAGGCCGATCGATGGAATTCGTCACCCTATCAATGATAGAGAAATTGAGGCACAATGCACTCTATCAATGATAGAGAGAATGTCGTGAATCGAGCCTTGACCATCATCCTGGCGACCCTGCTGCTGGACGCCGTGGGCATGAGCCTGGTGTTTCCGATCCTGCCCGGGCTCCTGCGCGAGCTGGCAGGTGCCGACGCCACCACTTACCACTATGGCGCGCTGCTGGCGGTGTACGCGGCCATGCAGTTCCTGTTCTCGCCGGTGCTGGGCGCGCTGAGCGATCGCTTCGGCCGGCGGCCGGTGCTGCTCGCCTCCCTGGCCGGTGCCGCGGCCGACTACGTCCTGATGGCCCTGGCACCGAACCTGGCGTGGCTGTACGTCGGGCGCGTGTTGTCGGGCGTCACCGGCGCGAGCATGTCGGTCGGCACGGCCTACGTCACCGATGTCAGTCCCGAGCCGGAGCGCGCGATGCGCTACGGTCAGATGGGCGCGGCGATGGGCCTGGGCTTCGTCGTCGGCCCGCTGATCGGCGGTGCGCTGGGCGAGTGGTCGCTGCGGGCGCCGTTCGTCGCCGCCGCCGTGATGAACGCGCTGAACCTCGTCATGGCCTGGCGCGCGCTGCCCGAGTCCAACCAGAACCGCACGACCCGGCTCGAGCCGCGCAAGTTCAACGCGTTCTCGGCGCTGCATCGCCTGAGCGGCCGCCCGCCGCTGCTGCCGCTGGTCGGCGTGTTCGCGGTCGTGGCGCTGGTGTCGCAGGTGCCCGGATCGCTGTGGATCCTGTACGGCCAGCAGCGCTACGGCTGGAGCGCGTTCGTGGCCGGCATGTCGCTGGCGTGCTACGGCGCGCTGCATGCCATCTCGCAGGCGTTCGTCACCGGCCCGCTGGTGGCGCGGCTCGGCGACAAGCGCGGCCTGCTGGCCGGCATGGCGGCCGACGGCCTGGGCTTCGTGCTGATGGGCGTCGCCACGGCCGGCTGGATGCCGTTCGCGATCCTGCCCCTGTTCGCCGTCGGCGGCCTGGCGTTGCCGGCGCTGCAGGCGCTGCTGGCGCGCCAGGTGGACGAACGGCACCAGGGCGAGCTGCAGGGCACCATCGCGAGCCTGACCAGCCTCATCGGCATCGCCGGCCCGCTGGTCGCGACGGCGGCCTTCGCGGCGACCCAGAAGACGTGGCCGGGCTGGGTCTGGTTCGTCGCGGCCGCGTTCTATCTGCTGGCGCTGCCGCTGCTGTTCAGCCGGCGCGCCCGCGAGGCCTGAGCGCGGCTTGACGGCATCCCCGCCGGCTAGGGCGCGGATCCGCCGCGGAAGATCCACTGCACGCCGAAGCGGTCGTAGAACTGGCCGTAGATGGCGAACGGCATCTCGCGCAGGTCCTGGAAGTGCGCCTTCTGCGCGTCACGGGCGAGCCTGTCGAACACGGGACGAAGCTCGTCGATGCTGTCGCCGGTCACGAACAGTGCCGACATGTTGCCGAGCAGCGGGTCGAATTCCGGCGAGGCCATCCAGTCGGTCGCCGAGAATTCGATCGCGCCGCTGCGCAAGTGGGCATTGATGATGCGGTCATGCTTGCTCTGCGGGAACTGCACCTTCATCGGCGTGTCGCCCAGGCGGGTCAGGCGCAGATCGCCGCCGAGGCAGTCGCTGTAGAAGCGCATCGCCTCCGCGCAGTTGCCGTCGAAGAGCAGAAAGGGCGTGCATCGCAGCATCGGGATCCTCCTGGGGGGCGTGCGCAGGCGGCGGCCCGCGCAGGCATCGACCCGGGCAGGCAGCGTGCCCTCCCGGCGCCCGGAGCGCGAACCCCTGCGCGACTACACGCCCAGCAGCTTGTGGATGCGCGGGCTGCTCGTGGTGTATTCCAACGGCCCGTCGTCGCCCGGGCGGAGGTGTCCGGCGACGCCGGCCGCCGCCAGCGTGGCCTCGTGGAAGGCCGACAGGATCAGGCGCTGCTTGCCGGGGTAGTGGATGACGTCGCCGATGGCGAAGATGCCCGGGACGCTGGTCGCGAACTTCGCGGTCTCGACATGCACCTGGCGCCGTTCCAGCGCGAGGCCCCAGTCGGCCAGCGGCCCCAGCTTGGGCGACAGGCCCTGCAGCACGACGACGGTGTCGGCCTGCAGCGAGACGGTGGCGCCGGTGGCGTCGAGCAGCGTCAACGCGGCGAGGCGGTCGCCGTCCAGCGCGAGGCCCGTGGGCTGGCCGGCGACGAAATGCAGGGCGCCGGCGGCGCAGGCGTTGCGGAATTCGGCGACGGTGCCGTCCTCGGCGTCGAACACGTCGCGGCGGTGGACGAGGGTGACGCGCGCCGGTGCCTCGGGCGCGCGTCGACCGATCGCGGCGCACAGGCGCGTGGCGAACGCGAGCGCCTGGTCGGTGGCGCCGGAGACCACGACATGCTTGCCGGCGATCGCCGCGGCGGGCACGCGGTCGGCGTGATGGAACAGCTGGCGGCCCTCGAAGGCCTCGAGGCCGGCCAGCTTGAGCGTGCGCGGCACGAAGGCGCCGACGCCCGCCGCCAGCACGATGGCGCCGCAATCGAATTGCAGGCCGGCCTTCGTGCGCACGTCGAAGCGGCCGTCGGCGCGGCGCGCGACGTGGCTGACCAGCTGGTCGAAGTGGAACGCGGTGGCGAACGGCTTGATCTGTTCGAGCAGCCGCTCCGTGAGTTCGCGCCCGGTGCACGCGGGCAGGGCGGGGATGTCGTAGATCGGCTTGTCGCCGTACAGCTCGACGCACTGTCCGCCCGCGAAGGGCAGGGCGTCGACGACCTGGGCGGAGATCTCGCGCAGGCCCAGCTCGAAGACCTGGAACAGGCCCGCGGGGCCTGCGCCGATGATCAGGGCGTCGGTCTGGATGAGGGGCATCGCGGCGGCGCGGGCCGGGCAACGATCACTTGATCAGTTCGCCCAGCTTGTCTTTCCTGTCTTTCCACTCGTCGGCATCCGGCAGCGCCGGCTTGCGCTTGGTGATGCTCGGCCAGTTCTTGGCCAGGTCGGCGTTGAGCTTGATGTAGGCGAGCTGGTCGGCCGGCACGTCTTCCTCGGGCAGGATCGCGTTGACCGGGCACTCGGGGATGCACACGGCGCAGTCGATGCACTCGTCCGGGTCGATCGCCAGGAAGTTGGGGCCTTCACGGAAGCAGTCGACAGGGCACACGTCCACGCAATCGGTGTACTTGCAACGGATACAGGCTTCGGTAACGACGTGGGTCATGGCAGCGAGGTGCGTGGCGGGCAAAGGCTGGAGCAGCCGGGATTCTAAGGCTTGGACGCGGCAGGAACGGGCGTCATGGTCAAGGGTTCGTTGACGGTCGACAAGGTCGACGGCAACGCCGTGGCGCCGACGCCCACGATGACGACGGTCGGCCGCCCGCCGTGCAGCACGACGGCCTCGGGCAGCGTCTCGACGCGGTGGTCGCTGCCGTGCTGGTCGGGCCAGCCGGCGCGCGAGACCACCGCCACCGGCGTGTCCGGCGCCCAGCCGGCACCGATCAGCCGGCGCGACAGCGCGGCGAGCTGGCGGCCGGCCATGTAGAAGACCTCGGTGTCGGCGCCGCGCGTGGCGACGAGCTCGCCGGCGCGGGTCATGGCGGTGCTCAGCGCGACACTGCGGCCCGCGCCGCGGCGCGTCAGCGGGCGCTGGAGGTCGGCGGCGGCGGCGATGGCGGCCGTCACGCCGGGCACGACCTCGCACGCGATGCCGGCGGCGGCCAGCGCCTCGAGTTCCTCGTCGAGCCGGCCGAACACGCTCGGGTCGCCGCCCTTGAGGCGGACGACGTGGATGTCACGACCCGGGGCGCGCGCGTGCTGCACCAGCAGCGCGTTGATGCGCGCCTGCGCGGTCGAGTCGCAGAAGCCGCGCTTGCCGACATCGATCCACTCGGCCGCGGGCGCCATCTCGCGCAGCGACGGGTCGATCAGCGCGTCGTGCAGCACCACGCTCGCGCTGGCCAGGGCGCGCGCGCCGCGCAGCGTGATCAGGTCGGCGGATCCGGGGCCGGCGCCCACGATGGTCACTCGGGTCGTCATGGTGTGGGACGGTAGTGCAGCGGGCATCCGCCCGCAAGCAGGAATGGCAATCCCGGCGCCCTCGACGCCAGGGATGCCGCGTCAGGCGGCGAACGCCGGGCTCAGGCCGCGACGGGCTCGGCCGTCTTCGTGGCGTGCAGGCCGCATTCCTTGGCGGCCTCGTCTTCCCACCACCAGCGGCCGGCGCGGAAGTCCTCGCCGACGGCGATGGCGCGCGTGCAGGGCGCGCAGCCGATGCTGGGCATGAACTCGTCGTGCAGCGGGTTGAAGGGAACGTCGTGCGAGGCGATGTAGTGCCACACGTCGTTCCACGTCCACGCGGCCAGCGGGTTGAGCTTGGTGCGGCCGTTCGCCTCGGTCTCGACGACGGGCACGGCGCCGCGGTTGTTCGACTGCTCGCGGCGCAGGCCGGTGACCCACGCGGCCCGGCCGTCCAGCATGCGCGACAGGGGCTCCATCTTGCGCACGCCGCAGCAGGCCTTGCGCAGCTCGATGCTCTTGTACATCGCGTCCTCGCCGTTGGCGCGCACGAAATGCACGACCTGTTCCTCGCGCGGCCGGTACACCTCCACCTTCAGGCCGTAGCGCTCCTCGATGCGCGGGATCAGCGCCACCGTTTCCGGATGGAGCTTGCCCGTCTCGAGCGTGCCGATGGCGATCGGCAGGTGCAGGCGTGCGATCAGGTCCGTGACGACCATGTCCTCGGCGCCCAGGCTGGTGGCCTGCACGATGCGGCCGCCATGGTCCTGCGCCGCGTGGCGCAGCAGGTCGATGGTGGCGTCGAGCTTGGCGCTGAAGTCGGCGCTGGGGCGGGCATACAGCTCGACGGCCGAGGCGCGGGCCGGCGCTTGCAGCGACGAGAACCCGGGGAGTTCGGAAACCGCGTTCATGTCAGGCCACCTCGCGTGCGAACCGCGGCTGGGCCTGCAGGACGTCGCCCTGGTAGTGCCCCATCGGGAAGAAGCCCAGCGCGCGCTCGGCCGACGACTGGCGCTGGCCTTCGCGCAGCACCACCGCGTCGACGCCGCAGCGCTCGAGCAGGGGCATCATGTCGACGACGACGTCGCCGGTCGCACGCACCTCGCCCGCGTAGCGCAGGCGCGCACGCAGCACGTGGGCCTGCGAGTAGGCGCGCCCGTCGACCCACTTGGGGAACTCGAGGGCGACGAGCGCGATGCGCGGCAGGTCGGCGGCCAGCGCCTGGACGTCGGCGGTGTTGGGCAGCAGCACGCCCACGGGCACGTCGGCCGGCCAGTGCTCGCGCACGGCCTCCCATTGCGCGAGGGGCAGCAGGCGATGCGGGGCCGGGCCGGCGATCTCGGAGTCGGGCAGCAGCAGCCAGGGGTCGGTGGAGCGGTCGATGAACTTCATGGGGGGACTCTTCGGATCAGGCGGCGACCGCGGTCTCGCGGCGAACCAGGTCGGCGGCGGTGCGGAACGGGCCGACACCGATACGGCGGGCGGTATCGACGAAGCGCTCGTTGCCGGCGCGATGCTCGCGGTACGTCTCGACCAGCGCCTGCACGACGCCCGGCACTTCCTCGGCAGCGAACGAGGGGCCGATGACCTTGCCCGGCGTCGACGTGCCGCTGATGGTGCTGCCGTCGGAGCCGCCGACGCTGACCTGGTACCACTCGGCCCCGTCCTTGTCGATGCCGAGGATGCCGATGTGGCCCGTGTGGTGGTGGCCGCACGAGTTCATGCAGCCGCTCATGTGCAGGTCGATGTCGCCGAGGTCGAGCAGCGCGTCGAGGTCGTCGAACTGCTCGGTGATGGCCGCTGCGATGGGCAGCGAGCGGGCGTTGGCCAGCGCGCACAGGTCGCCGCCGGGGCAGGAGATCATGTCCGTGAGCAGGCCGATGTTGGGCGTGGCGAAGCCGGCGTCCTTGGCGGCGTGCCAGACGGCGCGCAGGTCGGCTTCGCGCACCCACGGCAGCACCAGGTTCTGGTCGTGCGAGACGCGCAGCTCGCCCAGCGAGTAGCGGTCGGCCATCGAGGCGGCGGCTTCCATCTGCCCGGAGGTGATGTCGCCGGGCGGCAGGCCCGGGCGCTTGAGCGACAGGGTGACCGCGCGATAGCCGTCGACCTGGTGCGCGTGCACGTTGCGGTCGAGCCAGCGCAGGAAGGGCACGGGCGCGGCGCCGGTGCGGTTGGGATCGAAGCCGCCAATGGCCGGATGCACCTTGGCCGGACGCGTGAAGAACGCGGCGACGCGGTCGAACTCGGCCTGCGGGATGATGTGGGCGTGGCCGCCGACGTCGTCGGCCAGGATCTTGCGGAACTCCTCCTCGACCTCGTCGAAGAACTTCTGGCCTTCGGCCTTCACGAGGATCTTGATGCGCGCCTTGAACGCGTTGTCGCGGCGGCCGAAGCGGTTGTACACGCGCACGATCGCCTCGATGTAGACCAGGATCTGGTTCCACGGCAGGTA
>JAEKKH010000378.1 GCA_019510465.1 Burkholderiales bacterium | reverse complement strand
GCGAGGTCCAGGTGATCGTGCACAAGGCCATCTGGGAGCGACAGCGGCAGGAGACGCTGACCTCTCGACTGCTGGCCGTGAAAGGCACCTGGCAGCGCGCGGACGGCGTGAGCAACCTCATCGCCGGTCATCTTGAGGATCTGACGCCACTGCTTGGGGGCTTAAGGACTAAGCGGCGGGAATTCCGTTAGATCGCGGTCGGGCCAACGTCCAGATCGGGCTGAAATCACCGACGTCAGGCCTCAGACTCCCGGTGAGTTCTGACCATCTCGTCGTGCAGGCTCCAATCTTCACCTTCGAAGTTGGGGTGCCATTGCTTGCGCTGATATTTGTAATGAACGAGAGACAGGAACTCACCGAAGGAGCGGGCGAGTACGAAGTGACAAAGATCGTCCGGCCCGAAATTGATGACTTGGCCACGGGTGCCATGAGAACCTGGATCTAGATCCACGGCCAGCTGCGCACCGCCGTATCCGGTGGCAAAGGGAATCCACCGACCGCAATGGACCAGGTCCTTGACCGCCAGCGCGGGGTAGGACGGTATTGGTTCTCGGTACCCTTCGGTGACTAGCAGTCGCCCCAGGTGTGACATTCAACTTCAGCAACAGCCGTCAAGGTGGGTCGACCAGACGCTCACGGATGGTGTGAACGCAGGCGCCTCGTTGCCGAGGCAGGTAGGCACTGCTCAGTGGATCAACATGACTTGCCAGGACGCTTTCCGCTGTCCTGCGGCAGCGGCATTCCAGCTACACGCCAGAAGGCCCGCCTACCAAGCGCCGAACGCGCTCGGTCTCTTGCTTCAGAAGCTCAACCGTTTCGTAGGCGCGAGTGAGCGTGTCTTCTTCCCACGCATCATTTAGGCCGGACAGCGACAGCAGCCACGCTTGCAGCACCTCATATTCGGCAGGCTTCAGTCCCACGAAGCGTTTTGAGAGGAACGCATCCCAGAACTCAACTCTGGGGGACCGGTCTAACGCACCTATGAGGGAATCAGCAACTTGCAGCCATTGGCCTTCCGAGTCCATTGTTGTCGCCAGGATGCTCGGAAGGTAATAGGCAAGAGCTTCCGGTGTGAACGCGAAGAGCGCGTCTGGGTGCGATTCCCAGTCTGCACGCACGATGGAGCGCCAGTCGCGGCCTTCGAACCACAATGCATCCATGCGCTCAGGGCTCGTCGATGTGCCGCCATCGACGAGCCTCGTAGGCCGCGCGCGGTGTGCGAAGGCCTCGTCAATCTGTTGCCGCACGTTCATTTAATGAGCGCGGCACATCGGCCGACATGAGACCAAGCAGAAGCCTGTGCCTGCTGATGCCCCTCGTCGCCACCAGCCCAGCATTTCTGGTCTCGGCGGGCGCGAGCAACGGCCAAGTCAAGCCATGCTTGAGCGCGCGCCTCCAGACCCCATCGAGGCATTCCAGGAAGGCAAGCAGCAGGTTGGAAGCGACCCACTGCATCTTTGGCCCTCTGAACTTCCGCATTTCGCCGGTCGCAGTCGTCAGACGGCGGGCAATAGCCTGGCGCATTTGCTGCTGTCGCTGGTGGCTGCGCGGCCTCTGCTGGTGCGGCCGGTGTACTGGGATAAGCCGGCGCTGGGCGAGGCCAACTAGGGAACGAAGGACGCGACGGATTTGCGTTGGGGCCTTCACCTGGCGGCAAGTCAGGGTAAAGGGGCGGTGGGTCCGGTCGATAAACGCAGCCCAACGGAATGACACAGTCCAAAGCGAGCCCTGACGAATCCGAACGGCTTAGGGGGTTCCCACCCACGTATGCGTAGGTGTTGACGCCCCCGTTCAAGCCGATGGGGTCAGATTGAACATACCGCCCGGTGGTCGGGTCATAGTCCCGAAAGTGGTTGTAGTGCCGCCCCCCAAAGGTCTCGTACTGCTGCCCCGGAAATCTCAAGCTCTGCTGCAGGGCCGCCAGACCCGCAGTGGGTTGTTCCTCCGCCGGGC
>JAEKKH010000175.1 GCA_019510465.1 Burkholderiales bacterium | reverse complement strand
ATCTCGTGCTCGAAGCTGTGGCCCGACAGCGTGGCATGGTTGGCCTCGATGTTGACCTTGACCTCGTTCTCCAGGCCGTACTGGCGCAGGAAGCCGTGCACGGTGGCGACGTCGTAGTCGTACTGGTGCTTGGTGGGCTCGCGCGGCTTGGGCTCGATCAGCACGTGGCCCGGCAGGCCGATCTTGTGCTTGTGCTCCACGGCCATCTGCAGGAATCGGCCGTATTGCTTCGACTCGCGCGCGAGGTCGGTGTTGAGCAGCGTCTCGTAGCCTTCGCGGCCGCCCCACAGCACGTAGTTCGCGCCGCCGAGGCGCCGGGTGGCGTCCATCGCCTCCTTCACCTGCAGCGCGGCGAGCGCGAAGATCTCCGGGTTCGGGTTGGTGGCGGCGCCGCTCATGAATCGGCGGTGGCTGAACAGGTTGGCCGTGCCCCACAGCAGCTTCACGCCGGTGGCGGCCTGCTTCTCGCCCATCAGGTCCACGATGCGGCGGAAGTTGTCCACGCTCTCGCGCGGGGTCGCGCCTTCGGGGGCGACGTCGCGGTCGTGGAAGCAGTAGAACGGCGCGCCGAGCTTGGCGAAGAACTCGAAGGCGACGTCGAGCTTGGCCTTGGCCGCTTCCATGGGATCGGCGCTGCGATGCCAGGGCCGCTCGAACGTGCCGTCGTAGCCGAACGGGTCGAAGCCGTTCCAGCAGAACGAGTGCCAGTAGCAGACGGCGAAGCGCAGCTGGTCTTCCATGCGCTTGCCGAGCACGAGGCGGTCCTTGTCGTACCACTTGAAGGCGAGCGGCTCGGTGGCCTGCGGGCCGGCGTACCGGATCTTGTCGATGCCGGCGAAGTAATCGGTCATGGTGGGGTCTCCTGGAGGGAAGGAAGTCAGTCGCGCGGCATCAGGTCGCGGGTGCGGCGGTAGAGCGCGCGGAAGCGTTCGAGGCGGGCCTGCAGCGCGGGGTGGCGCGCGGCGCGCGGTTGGAAGAGCGTGCGTGGCGCGGGCGGGCGGCAGACCTCGCGTTCGTCGAGGCCCAGCGCGAGCCAGGCGAGGCGGCCCGCGCCCATCGCGCCGCCGGCCTCGGCGCCGGCCACCGTCTGCAGCTCGATGCCGAGCACGTCGGCGAGCAGCTGCGCCCAGTGCGCGCTGCGGGCGCCGCCGCCCACCAGCGCGAGGCGGCCGACCTCGGTGCCCGCGTCGCGCAAGGCCTGCAGGCCGTCGGCCAGGCCGAAGGCGACGCCCTCGATGACGGCATGGCCCAGGCGCGCGGCGTCGGTCGCGTTGTCCATGCCGAAGAACACGCCGCATGCGTGCGGGTCGTCGTGCGGCGTGCGCTCGCCGGACAGGTAGGGCAGGAACAGCGGGGCGGCGTCGCGATCGGCGTCGGTCAGCGCCTCGACGCGTTCGAGCAGGGCCGCCTCGCTCGCGCTGCCGGTGAGTCGCGTCACCCACTGCAGGCAGTTCGCGGCCGACAGCATCACGCTCATCTGGTGCCAGCGTCCGGGCAGCGCGTGGCAGAACGCGTGCACGGCCGAGGCCGGGTTGGGGCGGTAGCGGTCGGTGACCACGAACAGCACGCCGCTCGTGCCCAGCGAGAGAAAGCCGTCGCCCGCCTGGACGGCGCCGATGCCCACCGCGCTGGCCGCGTTGTCGCCGCCGCCACCGGCCACCGGCAGGCCTTCGGGCAGGCCGAGTGCGAGCGCGGCATCGGGCTTCAGGTGGCCGGCGACGTCGGAGCCTTCGACCAGCGCCGGCATCTGCGCGGCCGTCATGCCGCACGCAGCCAGCAGCTGCGGCGACCACGCGCGGGCGCCCACGTCCAGCCACAGCGTGCCCGCGGCATCGGACATGTCGCTGTACGCCGTGGCGGTGAGCTTCCAGCGCAGCCAGTCCTTGGGCAGCAGCACGCGGTCGACGCGGCGGAAGAGCTCGGGCTCGTGCTGCGCCACCCACAGCAGCTTGGGCGCCGTGAATCCCGGCATCGCCAGGTTGCCGGCGATCAGCGGCAGCGAAGGCAGGCGGCGCACGAGTTCCTCGCACTGCGCCGCGCTGCGCGTGTCGTTCCACAGGATCGCCGGACGCAGCACCTCGCCGTTGCCGTCCAGCAGCACGGCGCCGTGCATCTGGCCCGACAGCCCGATGGCGCGCACCTCGGCCCAGGCCTGCGGATGGCTCGCACGCAGCGCCTGCGCGGCGGTGAGCAGCGCCTGCCACCAGTCGCGCGGCGCCTGCTCGGACCAGTGCGGATGCGGGCGCGAGACCGTCAGCGGCGCGCCGGCACTGGCCATGAGCGCGCCCTGCGCGTCGACCAGCGCGAGCTTCAATTCCGATGTGCCGAGGTCGATGCCCAGCGTCGTCCCGGTACCGTTCATGACCCAGCCTCCGCGGTGAGCATCCGGTGCTGCTGCGCGACGCGCGTCACCGGCTTGCCGCCGATGATCATGCCCAGCACCTCGTCCTCGGTGAGGTCGGCCGTGCGGTAGGTGCCGATCACGCGGCCGTTCTTCATCACGGCCAGGCGGTCGGACAGCGCGAACACGTCGGGCATGTCGTGCGAGATCAGGAACACGCCGACGCCGCGCGCCTTCAGCCGGCGCACGAGGTCGTGCACCATGCGCGTCTCCTCGGGGCCGAGGGCGGCGCAGGGTTCGTCCATGATCAGGATGTTGCGGAAGTTCGGGTTCAGCTGCGCGAAGACGTCGCGCGCCGCGGCCTCCATCGCGTAGTCGTCCATCGTGTTCCAGCGCGTCATCAGCTCGCGGCCGAGGAACAGGTTGGCGACGGCGTCGAGGTTGTCGGCCAGTGCCAGCGTCTGGTGGATGGTCTCGATCCCCAACGCCTGCGAGTCGGCCGGGTTGGCGATGTGCGCGAGCTCGCCGGCGATGCGGATCTCGCCGCGGTCGATCGGATAGGCGCCTGCCAGCATCTTCATCAACGTGGACTTGCCCGCGCCGTTGTGGCCCAGCACGGCCACGACCTCGCCGGCGTCGAGTGCCAGGTTGACGTCGCTGACCGCGTGCACGCCGCCGAAGGCCTTGTGCATGCCGACGATCTCGACCAGTGGGGCGTTGCTCATAAGGTAACCTCCGCACTGCGTGCTGCGGTGCGAGCGCCTTCGGGCGGCCGGGCGGCGCTCATGCCAGCCTCTCCCCCGTCCAGCGGCGGTACAGCACGTCGAAGGCCACCGCCACGATCAGCACCTGGCCGATGATGATCATGCGCTGGCCGATGCCCACGTCCATCAGCAGCAGGCCGCTGTCGAGGAACTGGATGATCAGCGCGCCCAGCACCGAGCCCAGCACGGTGCCGCTGCCGCCCGACAGGCTCACGCCGCCGATCACGGCCGCGGCGATCACGTACAGCTCCATGCCGGTGCCCATCGAGTTGGTGCCCGCGTTCAGGCGCGAGACGGCGACGATCGCCGCGATCGTGATCGTCACCGACAGCAGCAGGAACAGCTGCAGCGTCACGCGCCGCACCGGAATGCCCACCAGGCGCGCCGCCTCGGGGTTGCCGCCGATCGCGTAGACGTAGCGCCCGAAGCGCGTGCGCCGCACGATGAACGCCACCACGATGACGACTGCGCCCCAGATGACGACCGGCGCCGGCACGCCCTGGCCGTGCGGCTTGCCGGGCAGCTGGTAGGCGCACATCGCCGCGGTGAAGGCGGCGAGCAGCACCAGCAGGCCGGCGGTGAACGCGACGTCCGCCGCCAGCGGCCGCAGCGGGAAGCCATGGCGCGTCTTCGCGCGCCGCGAGGCCGCGATGCGCCAGCACAGCAGCAACGCGAGCACGGCGGCGAGCGTCCAGCTGCCGGCGATGCCGAGCGCGCCGTCCAGGCCGCCGCCGAACCACAGGAAGACGGGATCGGTCACCGGCTGCGTCTTGCCGTTGGCCACGATGAAGGCCGCGCCGCGGAACGACATCAGACCGCCCAGCGTGACGACGAACGACGGCACGCCGAGGTAGGCGGTGAGCCCGCCCTGGTACGCGCCGACCAGCAGCGCCGCGGCGAGTCCGGCCAGGCAGGCCCAGGTCCAGCTCCAGCCCGCGGTGTATTGAAGATAGGCGACGAGCACGCCGACGAAGCCCACCACCGAGCCGACCGACAGGTCGATGTGGCGCGCGACGATCACGAGCGAGATCGCGGTGGCGACGATGCCCACCACCGCCGTCTGCTGCGCGATGTTGTACAGGTTCTCCGGCGTCAGGAAGTTGCCGGTGAGCACGTGGAAGGTGGCGGCCATGACCGCGAGCACGACGGCCATCAGGCCGAGCCGCAGGTCCAGCGCGCTGAGTTGGAGCGATTCCATGGAAGGGGGATGGCGGCGGCCGCGCACGCGTCACGCGCGCGGCCGCGGGGCGCTTACTTGCAGGCCGAGGGTGCCTTGGCCGCGTCGACGCCGCGGCACAGGTTGTCCTTGGTGATCCAGCCGGCCTTGACGACGGTGTCGAGGTTGGCGCGGGTGATGGCCACCGGCTTGAGGAACTTCGAGTCCAGCGTCACCTTGTGCTCGCCGCCGGTCCACTTCTTCGAGCCGGGCACCGGCTTGCCGCTGGCGAGATCGACCGCCGCGTCGGCGGCTTCGCGCCCGAGGTCGCGCGCGTCCTTCCACACCGACACCGTCTGCGTGCCGAGCGCCACGCGGTTGAGCGCCGCCTGGTCGCCGTCCTGGCCGGACACCGGCACGCCCGAGATGCCGCGCGCCGACAGCGCCGCCACCACGCCGCCGGCGGTGCCGTCGTTGGAGGCCACCACCGCGTCGACCTTGTTGCCGTTGCGGGTGAGGATCTGCTCCATGTTCTTCTGCGCCACCTCCGGCTTCCAGCCCTCGGTGTATTCCTCGCCGACGATCTTGATCGCGCCGGACTTGATCGCGGGGGCCAGCACCTCCTGCTGGCCTGCGCGCAGGAAGTCCGCATTGGGGTCGGTCGGCGAGCCCTTGATCATCACGTAGTTGCCCGTGGGCTTGACCGAGAACACGGCGCGCGCCTGCATGCGGCCCACTTCCTGGTTGTCGAAGGTGATGTAGAAGACGCCGGGCTGGTCGATCAGGCGGTCGTAGGCCACCACGGGGATGTTGCGCTGCTTGGCCTTGGCGAGGGCGGGGACGATGGCGTCCTTGTCCATCGCCAGGATCACCAGCGCCTTCGCGCCCTTGGCGATCAGGCCATCGACGTCGGCCAGCTGCTTCTCGGGCGAGCCGCCGGCATCGGCGCTGACGTAGGTGGCGCCGCGCTTGGCCAGCTCGGCCTTGATGGCGGCCTCGTCGGTCTTCCAGCGCTCTTCCTGGAAGTTGGACCAGCTCACGCCGACCACCAGTTGGGCATGGGCGGCGGCCGCGCTCGCGAGGAGGCCGGCGGTCAACAGTGCGTGCTTGAGGTTCATGGCTTGTCTCCGGGTTGTTGTCGTGCATCGCTCGCCCTGTGTCGCAGAGCGCCGGGCGAAGATTAATTCGTTCGTCGGTCGAACCAATTAATCGGTTTCCCCAATGCCACCTCCGGCCGGTGCGCCTAGTCTGCTGGAAACTTCCCCGTCCCGCGCCGTCCGGCGCCGCCTTGCGGGGCCGGACAATGCGCCGGGACCGCCATGGAGAGCCGCCGATGACCCGTCCCCCGATCACGGGCGACCAGACCTACGTCAAGTCGATCAACCGCAACGTCCTGCTGCGCCTGCTGCTGGACGTGCCGGGCCTGTCGCGGGCGACGCTGGCCGAGCGCAGCGGGCTGACGAAGTCCACCGTGAGCCTGCTGGCCAGGGAACTCCTGGACGAGGGCTGGCTGGCCGAGGACGATGTCGCCGTCACCGGCTCGCTGGGACGCCGGCCGACGCCGCTGCGCGTCGCCGGCCGCGGCCTGGCGCTGATCGGCGCCGAGCTGGGCACCGACTCGATCCGCGTGGTGGCGACGTCGCTGCACGGCGAGGTGCTGCGATCGAGGGCGGTGCCGCTGCATGACCGCGCCCCCGACGTGGCCTGCCACCAGCTGGCCGAACTGGTGACGGCCGAGTCCGCGCGCGTCACGCGCACCGGCGCGCGCCTGCTGGGCATCGGCGTCGGCCTGCCCGGCGCCGTCGACACGGCCCACGGCGTCATCCAGTTCGCGCCCAACCTCGGCTGGCACGACGTGGAGGTGGGGCACCGGCTGGCGCGCGAGCTGGTGGCCGGCGGCCTCGCGCAGGTGCCCGTCTACTGCCACAACGAGGCCGACCTGGCCGCCATCGGCGAGACGGCCTTCGGCAGCCGCCCGATCGACGACCCGCTGGTCTACGTCAGCTGCGCGGTGGGCGTGGGCGCCGGCATCGTCCTGAACGGCGAGCTGTTCACCGGCGCGACCGGCGCGGCCGGCGAGATCGGCCACACCATCCTGCACGTCGACGGCCTGCCGTGCACCTGCGGCCGCCGCGGCTGCGTCGAGGCCTACGTCGGCCTGAAGGCGGTGGCGCATGCCGCCGGCCGGCTCGAGCGCGGCGAGGTCGACCGCGCGGGCCTGGCCGCCGACCTCGCGAACCCCCGCGCGTCGCGTGCGCGCAAGGCCTTCGCCGCCGCCGGCGACGCCCTCGGCGTGCTGCTGCAGAACGCCTGGACGACCTTCAACCCCAGGGCCATCGTGCTGGGCGGCGAGGCGCTGACGCTGGGCGGCCCTCACTTCCTCGACGCCGCCGTCGACCGCCTGGCGCGCTTCGGCCGCGACGCGGGCGTGGCCCCGCCGGCGGTGCGCGTGGCGAAGTACGGCGACCTGGCCGTGGCCGTCGGCGGCGCGGCCTTCGCGTTGAACGCGCTGCTGCGGCCGGTGGGGCACGACCGCGGGGCGCTGCGGGTCAATCCGGACTGAAGCGGGACGAGGTCGAAGGCGGTCAGGCCGCGGCCTGCGCCCGCACGCGCCGCATCCACAGGAACCCGTCCGCGCTGTAGATCGCCAGCGCGGCCCAGATCAGCGCGAAGCCGGCCAGCCGCGTCGGATCCAGCGGTTCGCCGAACCAGGCGACGCCCAGCAGGAACTGGATGGTCGGCGACACGTATTGCAGCGTGCCGAGCGTGGCCAGCGTGATGCGGCGGGCGCCGCCGGCGAACAGCAGCAGCGGAATCGCCGTGATCGGGCCGGCGCACAACAGCCACACGACGGTCATGCCGTCCATGCCGGCGAACAGCCCGGGCAGGCCGCCGGGCGACAGCAGCGCCAGCGCGACCAACGCGACCGGCGCCAGCACGGCCGTCTCCAGCGCCAGGCCTTCCAGCGCGCCCAGCGGCGCCGTCTTGCGCAGCAGGCCGTAGCAGCCGAACGAGGCAGCCAGCCCCAGTGCGATCCAGGGCGGGCGGCCGAGCGTCAGCGTCAGCCACAGCACGCCGCAGGCGGCCGTGGCCACCGCGATCCACTGCAGGCGGCGCGGCCGCTCGCCCAGCACGCAGGTGCCCAGCAGCACGTTGACCAGCGGAGTGACGAAATAGCCCAGGCTGGCCTCGACCACGTGGCCGTGGTTGACGGCCCAGACGTACAGCAGCCAGTTGCTGGTCAGCAGCAGCGCGCTGAGCGTGAACAGGCCGACGAGCCGCGGCTGGCGGGCGACGCCCGCCACCCACTGCAGCCGCCGCATCCCCACCAGCAGTCCCCACACGAACACGAAGCACCAGACCGAGCGGTGCAGGACGATCTGGAGCGCGTCGACGCGGCTCAGCGCATGGAAGTAGATCGGGAACAGGCCCCAGAGGATGTAGGCGAGGGCGGCTTGGACGAGACCGGGCATGAGGGCGCGAGCTGGCCGGAGGCGGTCTCCGGGTTCGCGCCATTATCGGAGGCGACCCGGCGCCCGGGTTTCGGCCACGAGCGAAGCGTCACGGCCGGGCGTTGAATGCGCGCCGCGAATCGCCGACCCGCCCCACTTCTTGGTCCATCGCCGATGTCCGGGTTCCCGCGAGCTGGCATCACGCGCTCGTCCAGCCGCTCATCAGGCACGCGCTGGAGGTTCAAGCAACCGGCCCGGCGATCACGTGCGGTGGAACAAGGACAGCCAGCGCGCCAGCACCTCGTCGCGCCCCAGCACCTCCTTCGAAGCGTTCGGGCGGCGCCGAGGCTGCCGAGCCCCTGCCCGGCCTGACGCAGAGACCCTGCGCGAAAGGAACGCCCGGCGCGCAGCGCCGGGCAAGGCGCCGCAGGCAAACGCAGCCTGGTCCACGCTCCAGGCCCGCATCGCCAACAACGCCAACAACGCCAACAACGCCAGCAACGCCAGCATCGCCAGCGGCCGATTGATCCGTGCCCCCCGTTGCCCCCCGGAAATCGGCGATGAACCCATTTCTTGCGTATCGGTTGCGCCTCAAGGGCCTGCCGGCGTCACGCCGCTGTCACGATCCGCGCGAAAACGTTCCCCGCGGAATGCGCAGGAGTTCGCATTCCGGCCGTTGCTTTCGCACGATTTCCCCCTTCTGCGGGATTGTTGGCGAGCGCCCGCGCACTGAAAAATGGTTGTCATCAACGCACTTCATGATGGCCGGTGCGTTCTGGAGACAGCCATGCCGCAAACGTACAACGTCGGATCGCGTTCGCGCTTCGTGAACTTCATCGCCTGGATGTTCATCCTGCTGGGCGCGTTCGCGTGCGAGTGGGCGCTGATCCAGAACGCGACGCAGTCGTGGACCGCGCTGGCCGCCGATCCGGCCACGCTGCCCGGCCTCACCGGCTTCCTGACGCGCCACGCGCCGTGGGTGTTCTCCGCCGCCGTCGCGCTGTCGCTGGCCACGATGGTCTGCGCCGCGGGCCTGCTGCGCCGCATCGAGTGGGCGCGCCGCGTCTTCATCGGCCTGCTGATGGTGGCCATCGCGGCCGACCTCGCCGGACTGTGGCTGCAGCAGGAATTCCTGCACCTGCTGGTCGATCCGGCGCTGCAGCACACCGCGCTCACGCAGCCGGCGGCCGAACTGTTCGGCGGTGTGGTCACCGTCGCGCGGGTGCTCGCCGGCTTGCTGACGCTGGTGGCCAGCCTGGCGCTGGCCGCCATCATCCGCCGGCTGATGTCGCCGTCGGTGCGGCAGGAATTCGCCTGAGGCGCGCCGCGCTTGTCCGGATCGACGGCCGCGCTTGCGGCCGTCGCTGTTTCCGGCGCCCTCAGCGGCCGGCCTGCCGCGCGCGCAGCCGATCCGGCAGCCCGTCGTGCTCGCCGAGTTCTCGCGCCGGCGCGTCGTGCCACCAGTCGGACGCCTTCAGGTCGGCGCGGCGCGACGGGTTCAGCGGGTAGACGATGCGGTTGGCCGCCTTCCAGGCCTCGCCGCCCACCAGCAGCAGGGCGTCACGGTCGCCGTTGTTGATGAAGCAGTGGCAGATGCCCGTGCCGGCCGGGAAGCCCGCGAGGTCGCCGGCGGCCATCGGGTGGATGCGGCCGTCGATCCAGGCGTCGACCGTGCCCTCGATGACGTAGACGAACTCCTCCTCGTCGGATTCGGCGTGCGGCCATGAGGACCGGCTGCCCGGCGGCAGGCGCTGCAGGTTGATGCCCACGCGTTGCAGCCCGGCGGCATCGCCGATCCGGCGCATCGGGCCCATGGGCTCGTCGCTTTGCGGATAGACGTGGCTGCGTTCCGGGACGTCGGCGGCGGAGATGATGAAGGAGGGGCGGGTGGTCATGGGGTCGTCTTTCAGTCGGTATCGCCGTGGAGGTAGAACCAGCGGTCGTTCTCGCGCACGAACCGGCTCGTCTCGTGCAGCCGCTCGGCCTTGCCGCCCAGCTTGCTGCGCGCGACGAACTCGACGATCGCGTGGTCGGCGTCCTGTTGCGCGTGGCGGCGCACGTCCAGGCCGAGCCAGCGCAGGCCGGCGGGCAGGGGCTCGATGGCGGCCGGGCGGGTGGACGGGTGCCAGGTGTCGCGCAGGTAGTCGTGCAGGCCGAGGACGAAGGCACTGTAGCGCGAGCGCATGAGGTCCTCGGCACCCGGTGCCTGCAGTGCCTGGGGGCCGGCATGCCAGCGGCCGCAGCAGCGGTCGTAGGGCAACGGACGGCCGCAGGGGCAGGGCGAGGAGGGCGGCAGGGACATGCGTGGATTGTGCCGCGCCGGCCTGCGCTGAACGCTTGCCCTGGCAGGCCGTGGTCCGCTAGACTGTATGCAAATACAGTACTCGAGGGTCTCCAGTCTGCTGCGTTGCCGGCTGCGAAGTCCCGCCTTGCCCAGTCGTGCGCCTTCGTTGTCCGGTCACCGTCGATGTCCTCGCCTTCCAACCTGCTGCCGCTGGAGCATCTGCATCCCGCGCTGTGGCGTGCCCACCAGCTGGGGCGCGGCCGGGAGTCGGTGCAGGTGAGCGGCTATGCCGCGCTCGACGCCGAGCTGCCGGGCGGCGGTTGGCCGCAGCGGGCGCTCACCGAGCTGCTGCTCACGGGCGCCGGCTGGGGTGAGATGCGGCTGCTCGCGCCTGCGCTCGCGCGCGTGGGCGCGGCCGGCCGCGGCGTGCTGCTGGTGGGCCCGCCGGCCGAACCATGCGCCGAGGCGCTGGCGCAGCTGGGCCTCGACCTGTCGCGCTGTGTCGTGATCCGCGGCGACGACCTGCTCTGGCCGCTGGAGCAGGCCCTGCGCAGCGGCCAGGTCGGGGCGGTCGTCGCGTGGACGCCATCCAGCCTCAGGGGCGAGGCGCTGCGCCGGCTGCAGCTGGCTGCGCAGTCGCACGAGGGCCCGGCTTTCGTCGTGCGCCCTGCCGCTGCGGCCGCGCAGCCCAGCCCCGCGCCGCTGCGGCTGGCGCTCGCCGGCGCGGGCCCCGACGCGATGGCCGTGCACGTGCTCAAGCGCCGCGGCCCGGCGCTGGAGGCGCCGGTGCTGCTCGCGCTGCCGCCCGTGCTCTCGCGCGCGGCGCGCCAGCGTGCGCTCACGCCCCGGCGCACGCGCCCCACCGTGCAGGCCTTGTCGGCCGTCGCATGAGGAACCGATGCTCTGGATCGGCGTCCACCTGCCGGCGTTGTCGCTGGAATCCTTCGTCGCCACGCTGGCGCCCGAACTGCCGGCCGGCGAGCCGCCGGTCGACGACCTCGACGACCTCGACGACATCGATCTCTTCGGCCCGGTCGCGCTGATCGCGCAGCACCGCATCGTCGCGGCCAACGACGCGGCACGCGCATGCGGCGTGCGGCCCGGCCAGAAGCGGGCCACCGCGCTGGGGCTGGCGCCGCACCTGCGCCTGGGCGAGGCCGATCCGGCGCGCGACGAAGCCGCGCTGATGGCCGTCGCCCACGTGCTGATGGGCTTCACGCCCAGCGTCTCGTTCGGCGGCGACCACGTGGTGCTGGCCGAGGTGCGGGCCAGCCTGCGCTACTTCGGCGGACTGCCGCGCCTCATCGAGCGCCTGCGCGCCGAACTCGCGCCGCTGGGCCACGCGCTGCGCCTGGCCTGCGCGCCCACGCCGCAGGGCGCGCAGTGGATGGCCGTGGGCGGTGACGACCCCGGCTTCGTCGACGACAAGGCCCGCTGGCGCGCGCGCGTCGGCGCCGTGCCCGTCGCCCGCATGGCCGCGGCCGCGCCGCACCTGGCCGCGCTCGGCACGCTGGGCCTGGCCACCGCCGCCGACCTGTGGCGGCAGCCACGCGCCGGCCTCACGCGGCGCTTCGGTGGCCAGCTGCTGGCCGACATCGACCGCGCGCTCGGCGACCAGCCCGACCCGCGCACCCCGCTGCAGCCCGCGCCCACCTTCGACACCCGGCTGGAGCTGTTCATGCGCGCCGACGACAGCGCTGCGCTGCTCACCGGCGCCGCGGTGCTGCTCAATCGCCT
Source organism: Burkholderiales bacterium (assembly GCA_019510465.1). GTDB lineage: Bacteria > Pseudomonadota > Gammaproteobacteria > Burkholderiales > Burkholderiaceae_C > Scleromatobacter. The sequence goes on along the minus strand of JAEKKH010000175.1, from coordinate 43,984 downwards.
CACCGCCTGGGCGACCGCGCACCACGGCCTCGTCGGCGCCTTCGAGCTGCGGCTGCACCACGAGAGCCGCCGCAGGATGATCGAGGATCCGTCGCTGCGCACCACGTCGCTGGACATCGGCCTGGGCGAGCCGGTGGCCGACACCGCGCACCTGCACTCGCTGCTGCGCGAGCGCCTGCAGCGCCTGCCGCTGGCCTTCTCGGTGATCGAGATGAGCCTGCACTGCCACTCGATCACGCCCGGCGCGCCCCCCAACACCGAGCTGTTCCCCTCGGCCGCCAGCGTCGGCGAGGGCTGGAACCGGCTGCTCGAACGCTTCGAGGCCCGGCTCGGCGCGCACAACATCCAGCGCCTGCAGCCGGTGGCCGACCACCGCCCTGAACGCGCCACCGCCGTGCGCGCGGGCGGTGACGCCGCGCCGTCACGCGATCGCGCGGCCGGCATGGCGCTGAACCTGGCCCCGCCCGTGAACGCGGCCGCTGCCGCCTCGGGCGATCCGGCGCACTGGCCGCGCCTGAAGCGCCCGGTGTGGCTGCTGCCCCAGCCGCAGCCCTTGCGCGACGAGGCCGGCACGCCGCTGCTCGCGGGCAAGCCGCTGTGGCTGGTCGCCGGCCCCGAGCGCATCGAGTCGGGCTGGTGGGACGGCGGCTACGCGGCGCGCGACTATTTCATCGCGCAGGACCACGAAGGCGCGCTGCTGTGGGTCTATCGCTTCCGGCACGCGCCGGAGGTGAGCGAGACGGGCTGGTACTTGCAGGGGCGGTTCGGGTAGGCCGGGGCGCCATGCGGCCTGCCGTGCCCGACTGCTCTCGGCGCGGCAAGCCCCGCCACGTCGCCGGCCCCTTCGTTCGTGCCGGTCAAGTCGGGCGGATCGAACGACCCCGCCCGCGCCGCGCATTCAAGGCAGCGCATAGGCGCGCAGCCGGCGATGCCCGTCATTGCCGGTGGCTTCCAGCAGCACCAGCTTGCGCGACGCCAGCACCCAGGTGCGCCCATCGAAGCCGTCGCCCAGGTCGATCTGCGCGATCTCGCGCTGCAGCGCCAGGTTGATGACGTGCAACTGCGTGTCGTCGGCCGACACGGCGATCGCGCCGTCTATGGCCGGCTGCGCGCGCTGCAGCGGGGCGGAGCGGTCGCTGCGCGGGGCGATCGACGCGCCGCTCCACCAGACCAGGCGCGCCATGCCGGGCAGCGGCCCGCAGGTGCTGCCGCGTTGCGATCCGAACGGGCCGGCGCGCCAGTCGTAGCCGATGGCGATCGGCGTGCCGCGCGCGTCCTGGCAGGGCGCCGCGGGCGTGCCGGCGGGACCGGCCGGATCGTCGCCGAAGGCGGCCAGCGTCGTCGCGGCTTCGCGCAGGCGCTTGCCGTTGGCGTCGTAGTCGGCGATGACGACGCCGCTCGCCGGCGACGTCCAGGCCACGCGCGCGACGTCGCCACGCACCGGCAGCAGCGTCGCGGTCCAGCCGGGGCGGCGTTCGACCAGGCGGCGGCGCGTCGGATCGGTGGCCGCGGCCAGCGGGCGCCACGTGAGCGTGTCGCCGCCGGCGTTGAGAAAGCCCGTTCCTCCGGGCGTGACGACGCTGCAGATGTTCTTCGAGCGGGGCGTCGGCAGCGCCGTGGAGGTCGTGCCGGTGGCCGGGTCGAGCCTGGCGACCTGCGTGCCCTGGTCGAGCCACAGGCCGCCGTCGCGGGAGGCGAACACCGACGCGTCGCACGCGGCGCTGGCGCAGGGTGCCGACGCCGCGAGCAGGGCCTGGTCCGTGCCGAGGTCGCGCGTCCACAGCGGCCCGAGCACGCGTTCGGCATGCGCCATCGCGCGCGCACCCGGCGTTTCGCCCGGCTCGCGGCAGACGCCCGACGTCCACGCCCTGGCCGTGTCGCGCGTCGCCTCGAGCGCGACGGCGGGCAGCGCGATGTCGACCAGGCGCTCGTCGTCCGGCACCGCCGGCCAGCCGGCGATCGTCTCGCCCGTCTCGGGTTCGACGGGCTGCGACGCGAGCGCGAACAAGCGGTCGCCGGCGGGCGTCGCCACCAGGCCGTCGAGCGCGTACTTCGACGTCACGCGTTCCAGCTGCCGGCCGCTGGCCAGGTCCTGCACGACCAGCACCGAACGCGCGCCCATCGCGAGCTCGGCGCCGTCGTGGGCCGCGGACAGGGGGCGCGCGGAGGCGATCCAACGGCCGTACGGATCGACGACGAAAGCCGCGCCGAGGTCGTCGGCCAGCGGCGCGCGCACCCGCGGCGCCGCGCCGCACAGGCCCGGCGCGAACTGCACGAGCTCGAGCGGCGGCGGGGAGGCTGCCGCGCCGGCCGGCGCGGCCTGCTGCGCGAGCGCGCGGCGGCCCTCGTCGACGGCGAACAGCGCGCCGGTCTGCGCGGAGAAGTCGACCTGCAGCGCGGCACGCGAGGCCAGCGGCGCGCCGGCGATCTCGATGTCGTTGACGAGCGCCTTGCTCGCGAGGTCCCACACCGAGAAGCCCAGGCCGCCCGGCGCCGGCGAGCCGGGCGGGGCCAGCGTGGCGGCGGCGATCAGCAGGCGGGCGTCGTGGTCGACGAACTGCAGGCGCAACACGTGGCCCGCGCCGGGCAGCGAGGCGACGACGCGGCCGGTGGCGGCGTCGATGACGGCGTCGGTCGTGGCGACCAGCCGGCCGTCCGACGAGATCGCCACCGGCGCTGCCTGCGGGCCGCCGCCGCAGTCGGCCGGCATGGCCGCGGACCACGCGCCGTCGGCCGGCCCCAGCGGCTGGCCCTCGCCGTTCGTGATCCACGGCCGCCAGGCCAGCGTGGTCGCGGCGCCGGCCCGGTCGCCCAGGTCGGCCAGGCCGACGCACTGGCGCCGCGTCGAGACCGCGACGCGCCGGCCGTCGCCCGATGCCGACAGCAGCTGCACGCCCGGCGGCAGCTGCAGGATCGTCTCCTGCGCGGGGTCCGCCAGGCTGACGCGATGCAGCACGTCATGCGCGTCGACGTGCAGGCGCCACGCGCCGTCGCCAGACACCGCGAGCGGCGCGCGCGCGGCCTGGATCTCGAGCAGCCGCTCCTGCGGCGTGTCCAGGCCCGCGGCCGCGGCGGTCGCGGACAGGCCGATGACGATGGCGAGCGGGAGAAGGCGATGCGGGATCACGTGCGTTCGTCGGTGGTGGCGATGCCGCCGACGATAGCAACGGGCGACCCCACGCGCTCGGAAGGAACGCTCACACGCCGCGGAGACTTCGCGGCGCGCCGGGACGGCGGCTCAGCGGCCGTCGCGCACCAGGATGACGCCGTAGTCGTTCAGCTCGGACTGCCGGTACAGGCCGGGCGCCGAGCCCAGGCCTTCCGAGCCCTTGTTGAAGCGCGCGTACCACGCGCTGATGCCGTTGGAGTGCGAGCTGGTCCAGAACGGCGGCGTGCTGGGCTTGATGCCGGGGAAGATGACCGTGTCGACCGCGGGCGACTCGCCCTTGTCGGCCTTGACCGGATCGATCAGCGTCCCGAGCTCCTTCTCGGTCGGCACGCGCCACGTGGAGTCGCCGGTGCGTTGCGCGGCGTCCCACTTGAAGCCCGGGTCGCCGCCCTCGCAGCTGCCGTCGGTGAACTTCTGCCCGACGCTGCAGCGCTTCCAGGTGAGGTTGGTGGCCGCGTCGTAGGCCTCGCCGCCGTGCACCTCGAACGTGTGCGCCACGGCCTTGTGCTTGTTGTGCCAGATCATCCAGCCGCCCCAGGCGACGGCGATGACCACCGCGATCTTGACCAGCGCTCCCATGATTTCCCCTCCGCTTCGTTGAACCGCGGGCCGGTGGCCGGCCGCGCTGGCGCGAACTCTAGCCTGGGTCGGCGCGCATCCGCCGTATCGGGGCCGCGTCCGGATGCCGGGCGCGTGAACGATGCCTCATCCGGTATGCGGGCGCGCATCCGGCGGGGCGCCGCGGCGCCGGCCGGCCGCGGGAATTCGCGTGCCGCAGGCGGCGTCCGGCATTCGCCGGGCTTGCGCGAGCGGGTTGAATACCCCCGGGTGTACCCGGAAAAGGGGATGCATCGCCGTCGCTTCCCCATTGACGCTCTCCAGGGGGGCTCCAACACTGGCGCTCCCACCGCACCCCACCGGAGATCCGTGATGAGCTTCGAACCCCGCAATCGCATCGTCCGCCTCGCCATCGCCGCGGCCCTGGCGGCCGCCTCGGCGGCGCCGGTCCTCGCGCAGACGGCCGCCCCCGAGGCCGCTGCCGTGAGCGCCGAGGCACTGATGCAGGAGAACTGGCGCGAGACCATCGCGCGCACGAGCGTGCCGCACGAGGGCTGCTTCCAGGCGGAGTTCCCCGACGCGGTGTGGGTGGAGACGAGCTGCAGCGTCGCGCCGGACAAGGTCTACGTGCCGCACGGCCACGGCGGCCCCCAGACGGTGGGCAACGGCGTCGACTACGCCGCCAGCGTCGGCAACCTGGTCTCGTCGTCCGTGGGCACCTTCCCGACGGTGACGGGCGTGACCAGCGAGCGTGACGGCGGCAGCAACGTCTACTCGATCCAGCTCAATTCCAACTTCATGTCGACGGCCGCCTGCAACGGCCATCCGGGCTGCCTCGCATGGGAGCAGTTCGTGTATTCGTCGTACGAACAGTCGGCCTTCATGCAGTACTGGCTGATCGACTACGGCAACACCTGCCCGAGCGGCTGGAACGCGTACAGCGGCAGCTGCTACAGGAACAGCGCCGCAGTGAACGTGCCCAAGCAGTCGATCTCCGTGCTGTCGCAGCTGAAGATGTCGGCCACGGCGGTCGCGGGCGGCAACGACACGCTCGTCTTCACCACGCCCACCAGGGCCTACAGCACCACCGGCAAGGACAGCGTCACCTACCTTGCGACGGCCTGGAAGCAGGCGGAGTTCAACATCATCGGCGATGGCGGCGGCTCCAAGGCCACGTTCAACGCGGGCTCCAGCATCACGGTCAAGGTGGCCGTGGCGCACGGCTCGACGGCCGCTCCCACCTGCGCATCCAACGCCGGCACCACCGGCGAGACCAACAACCTGCGGCTGGGCAGCTGCAGTGCCGTCGGCGGCGCCACGCCCTACATCCAGTTCAAGGAATCGAACTGATCCTCGTCCACCGACGCGGTGGCTGACCCGGGCCCCGGCTCGCCCCTCCCGGGCCGGGGCCCGGCAAGGTCGGCGCTCGCGCGACGCCGCGCCACCCCGAATCGCGGGTAGGATCGCCGCCAGGGGAGGGGGCGATTCCACGAGCCTCCAGCAGGGAGGCAATGCATGGGGTCCAGTCCGGGCAACCCTCGCGCGCGCGGCCGCCGGCGCGGCGCGCGAGCAGGGTTCACGCTCATCGAGCTGATGATCGTCGTCGGCATCATCGGCATCCTGGCGGCCGTCGCGCTGCCGGCGTATTCCAGCTACATCGTGCGGGGCCGCGTCGCCGAGGCCTTCTCGCTGGGCGAGGAGGTGCAGAAGTCGGTCGTCGCCTACTACGGGCGCTGGGGCGTCCTGCCGCATGACAACGCCGCGGCGGGACTGCCGCCGCCGGCGTCGCTGCGCGGCGCGAACGTCGCGTCCATCGAAGTGCGCGATGGCGCGGTCCTCGTCCGCCTCGATCCGAAGGCGCTGGGCGGCGGCGACAGACTGCCGGGGGACGTGCCGCATGCGCTGGTGCTGCGGCCCGCCTTCGACCGCACGCGCGGCGGCGCCACGATGGCGTGGGTGTGCAACGAGCGCGAAGCCGCGCCGGGCATGCAGGCGGTGCCGATGCCCGAGGGCGTCGAACTGCTCCCTGCCCGGATGCTGCCGTCGATATGCCGGAGGAGGACGTGATGGGCCCCAGCCTGCGCCAGCGAGCGCGCGGCCTGGAGCTGCTGCTGTGCGTCGCCGTCATCGTGCCGTGCATCGTCGCCAGCCTCCGTTGGGCGCCCGCCCTGGCCGTCAAGGCGCGGCTGGCCGGCGTGTTCTTCGCCATGACCACCGCGCGCACCGACAGCCACGAGCGCTTCGCGACCAGCGGCGAATGGCCGGCGCCGTCCGAGCCCGTGCCCACCGGCATGGAGGCGACGCCGGGGGCCGCGCTCGCGATCGTGCCTGCCGGCGCCGGCTTGGTCGCCCGCGGCACGGTGGGCCACGACGCGCGGCCGTTCGCCCTCTCGTTCGTGCCGGCCGCCTCCGATGGCGGCGCGCACGTGCGCTGGCTGTGCGGCCAGCGTCGCGCGCCAGCCGGCTGGCAAGTGGCCAGCGCGCCGCGCGTCCTCGAGCTGCCGTCGGGCGCGAGCTACGGGGTTTGCCGCGACGATGGGAGGGACGCATGAGTGCTCGCACGGCCGCTCCGAAGAGCGCTCGCACCGCGGCCTGCAGCACGGAGGTTTCCGCGTGAACGCGCGCAGCCTGCACGTCGCCAAGGCGGCGCTGTTCCAGCAGCTGGCCAACGCCGCACGCCACGGCCTGCCGCTGGCCGAGGTGGCGCGCGCCCTGGTCGACGACGAACAGTGGCCGCGCGCTGCACGCGCCGGCCTGCAGCGCGTCGCCGCGCGAATGGAGACCGGCGACCCGCTGTCCGCGGCCATCGCGGCCGAGCCGGCGCTGTTCGCGTCCGCGACGGCCGAGCTCGTGCGCCGCGCCGAGGCGCTGGCCCCGGGCGAGTTCGCCGGCGTGCTCGCGGCGCTGGCCGCGGACGCGCGCCGCCTGGGCGCCGCGCGGCGCGCCGTCGCCGTCACCTTGACCTGGCCGCTGACGCTGGGTGCGCTCCTGCTGGCCGAGTTCGGCGTGTGTGCGTTCTACATCCGGCCGTCGATGCAGGAGGCGTTCGACGCGATGCGCGCGCCGGCGGCGCTGCCGGCCCCGGCGAACGCGATCCTGGATGGCGGCTGGCTGTGGCTGCTGCCCGTCTACCTCGTGATCCTGCTGTGGTACCGCGGCTGGCTGCCGCGTGCCGTGCTCGACGTCTTCGCGGGCGTCGCCGACGCGATTCCCTTCGTCGACCGCTGGCGCGAGACGTGGGACGCCGGCCGCCTGCTGGCCTGGCTGCCGCTCTGCCAGGCACAGCCCGAGCTGCGCGCCGCGGCGGTGGCGCACGTCGGCGCGACCGGATCGTCGGCGCGGGCGCGCGCCGTCTCGCGCCGGCTGGACGCGGCGTTCGCGGAACGACTGCCGCTGGTCGAGGCGCTGGGCAAGGCCCGGGCGCTGCCCGCGCGCATGGTGCTGCTGGCGCGGCTGGGCGAACGCGCCGCGTCGCTGCCGGACGTGCTGGCCGACCTGCGGCAGGACGCCGCCGACGGCGAGGCGCTGGCGTTCGCGCGCTTCGAGCGCGGCTGCGTCGTGCTGTCGTACACGTTGATCGGCGTGGCCATCGCGCTGCTGCTGATCGGCATCTACCTGCCGGTGCTCAAGATCGGGACCCTGATATGAACCTGGCCTCCAGGCGCCGCCCGGGCGCATCGTCCGGCTTCACGCTCATCGAGCTGATGATCGTGGTCACCCTCATCGGCATCATGGCCACGATGGCGGTGCCGTCGTACCAGGATCGCACCATGCGCGCGCAGGTCTCCGAAGGCATCGCGCTGGCGCAGTTCGCACAGCAGGCGGTGCAGGCCCAGTACGCCAGGTCGCACACGCTGCCGGCCGACAACGCGGCCGCCGGCCTGCCGCCCGCCGACCGCATCGTCGGCAACTATGTCACCGGGCTGGCGGTGCAGCAGGGCGGCATCGTCATCACGTTCGGCAACCTGTCCAACCGCCATCTCGAGGGCCGCAGGCTGACCTTGCGGCCGGCCACCGTCGACGGCTACCCGCAGGTGCCGATCGCCTGGGTGTGCGGCCGCGCGGCGGTGCCCGGACGCATGCAGGCACACGGCGCCGACCAGACGACGCTGGAAGACACGCAGCTGCCCCTCGATTGCCGCTCCGGCCCGGCACCGGCGGGGCACTGACGGCACGGACACGCGACGCACGGATCGCCCGGCATCACGCGGACAGGCGGCGCCGAGCGGGCAGTGGCCGGCGCCCCGTGCCGTCACCACCGGCGCTAGACTCCCGGCCTGCCCTCCCAGCCCAGGACGTCCGCGTGTATTTCCAGAAGATCCGCCACCCCTCCAACTTCCGTTTCGCCAGCAGCCATGCGGGCGATTCGCTGCAGATGGGCGATGCCGCCGCGCTGCGGGCGCGCGTGCGCGACCTCGGCGAGGACGTGTTCCATGTCGAGCTCCGCGACGACATGCGCTGGCCGCTCGATCCGCGCCTGCTGCGCATGCACGACGACGCGTTCCCCGGCCCGTCGACGCACCGGCTCGGCTTCGACGCGGACGGCACGCTGCGGCTCGCCGACGCGCAGGGCGCGAGCGCGCTCGCCGGCGTCCCGGGCGCCTGCGTGGGCGTGTGCGGCAAGGCCTGGCTGGTGCAGCTCGGACGCAGCGACGACATGCGCTTCTACGGCCAGGGCGAGAAGCTCACGGGCATGGAGAAGTCCGGCAAGCGCACCAAGTTCTGGAACCTCGACGTCTGGGCCGACCATCCGATGCCCGTCATCGTCGACGGCCAGGCCGACCCGCAGTACGCCGCCATTCCCTACCTGCTGATCCGGCACGGCGCGCGCTGGATCGGCGTGCTGGTCGACCATCCCGGCGCCACCTGGATGGACACGGGTTCGAACTGGTTCTTCACCGGCCGGGACGACCACGACGCGCCACCCAGCCTGTGGTTCGGCGCCGACCAGGGCCTCCCCGCCTTCTACGTGATCGCCGGCGACAGCATGAGCGCCGTCACGCAGCGCCTGCAGCGCCTGGTGGGCAAGACGCCGCTGCCGCCGCTGTGGTCGCTGGGCCACCACCAGTGCCGCTGGGGCTATGGCGGCACGAAGGACCTGCAGATGCTCGATGCGGGCTTCACCGAGCACGCGTTTCCCAACGACGGCCTGTGGCTCGACATCGACTACATGGACGACTACAAGGTCTTCACGACCAGCCCCGCGCAGTTCGGCGACCGCGCGGCCGAGCTGAAGGCGCTCGCCGACAAGGGCCGCCGCGTCGTGCCCATCCTCGACCCGGGCGTGAAGGTCGCCGCTGGCTACGAGGTCGCCGAGAGCGGCCTGGAGGCGGGCATCTTCTGCCGGAATCCGGAAGGCCAGCCCTACGTCGGCTTCGTCTGGCCGGGCCGCACGTGGTTCCCCGACTACTCGCTGCCCGAGGGCCGCGCGTGGTGGGCCGGCTACGCGCGCCAGTTCCGCGAGGGGGGCTTCGGCGGCGCATGGATCGACATGAACGATCCCAGCACCGGCGCGGCCGACGTCGACGACATGCGCTTCCAGCACGGCCGGTGGGATCACTGGACGTACCACAACCTGTACGCGACGGGCATGGCCCAGGCCACCTGGGAGGGCTTCAAGGCCGCGGTGCCGGACGAGCGCCCGTTCATCCTCTCGCGCAGCGCGGCCACCGGATCGAGCCGCTGGACGGCACTGTGGACGGGCGACAACTGGAGCAACTGGCACCACCTGCGCATGAGCATCCCGTGCACGCTCAATCTCGCGTTGTCGGGCATCCCGTTCAACGGTCCGGACGTGCCGGGCTTCGGCGGCCACGCCGACGGCGAGCTGGCCGTCGCCTGGTACAAGGCCGGCATGCTGTTCCCCTTCCTGCGCAACCACGCGGTCAAGGGGTCGGTGGCGCAGGAGCCGTGGCAGTTCGGGCCGCAGGCGCTCGAGACCATCCGGCACTACGTGCGGCTGCGCTACAAGCTGCTGCCCTACCTCTACCAGCTGTGGGTGGCGCAGGCGCGCGACGGCACGGCCGTGATGCGTCCGCTGTTCCACGACTTCGACAACGCCGACGGGCTCGATCTCGACCGCATCGACGACCAGTTCCTCGTCGGCCCCGCGCTGATGCAGGCGCCGCTGGTGCACCAGGGCCAGCAGCAACGCACGGTGGCGCTGCCGGGCACCGGCCGCTGGCTGGACGCGGGCACGGGCCGCTTCGTCGCCGCGGGCCGCAGCGTGCAGGTGCGCAGCGATGCGGCGTCCACGCCGCTGTACGTGCGCGAGGGCCAGCTGCTGCCCATGCAGCCCGGCGTGCGCACGACCCAGTTCAACGATCTCGCCGACATCGAGCTGCACGTGATCCTGGGCCGCGGCTGCACCGATGAAGCGGTGCTGGACTACGCCTTCGACGACGGCTTGAGCGACGCGCACGAGCGTGGCGAGCGCGGCGTGGTGCGCCTGCGCGCCACGCGCGCCGGCGACGAGATCACGTTGCGTGTCGAGCCGCTGCAGGCGTGGAAGCCGCTGCGCGTCAGCGTGGTCGGCTACGACGGCGCCGACCGCGCGCGCATCGTGCTGCCGGCGGGCGAGCAGGGGCAGGTGCTGGCGCCCGACGCCTGGACGTTCGCCGGCCGGCCGCTGGCCGTCGGTCGCGGGGCGGGCTTCGTCGTCTGATCGGGCGTCGGTCTGCCAACGAGTCGCGGGCGACGTCGGCGGCTGACCCGCCCGACCTGCGGTCGAGATGCCGGCCCGAAGCGGCGACGGCACCGGTCGATGAACGAGCGGTGCCGTCGCGCAGGGGCCGCGTCCTCGCGCGCGGCGGGCCCGCGCGCGAGGACGCGCGCCGGGTTCAGGAGGCGAACTGGTCGGCCAGCTGGCTGAACGAGGCCTCGTAGCCCGGGAACTGCCGGGCGCCTTCGCTGACGAACTGCTCCTTCGTGATCTTCTTGCCGTACAGGGCCTCGCACTGGGCGAAGAACCACTGGCGATCCGCGCTGGTCTGCAGCGGGATGCTCTTGTAGTTCGGATCGGCCTTGACGGTCCTGATCACGGTCGACATCTTGTTGTCGAAGGCCGTGGTGGCCATCGACGACGTGGCGGTCAGCAGGCCCGCGGCGAGCGCGGCGGCAGCGGCGACGGCATGAAACTTGTTCATGGAGTTCTCCAGATTCGAGTTGGGGTGTGTCCCGCGCGCCGGCCGCCCGCGCGAAGACGAAGTCATCCCGGCCCATGCGACCGTGGAGTCGCCGGAACGGTGTATGCGGCACGCACGTCTGCGATGCCGTGACGAAAGTCTAGGACGCGAGGCCGTTCGAGTCACTGCAGTTCGTGCCCTCAAAGTCGCATTTCGTCGCACGGGCCGAAACCCCCATGCGTACACCTCATCGCGGCCATGCGACAGGCGCCTGGACAGGTGCCGCGGCACCGGCGTCGGCCCGACCGCATCCACCCGACGAATCCGCCATCCGGTCCCGGACACCAGCCCTTCGACGTTCGCCGCGTCCGGTGACTAACCTGCCGATGAGTTGGCCGGGCATCGGCGAATGAACCATCCGGCTCGAATCGGGACTTCACGGCGGGGCGCGTCGCGATCGCTGCGCGTGAGCGCCCGCCTCAACCTCAGGAAGCGTCATGAAAGCCCTCCTCGTCTTCGTGTCCGCACTGGCCTGCGCGATGCCCGCCATGGCCGGCCTCGACATGGCCCAGAAGAAGAACTGCCTGAGCTGCCACATGATCGACCGGAAGCTCGTCGGGCCGGCCTGGCGCGACGTCGCCGCGAGATACGCCGGGCGCGAGGACGCGGTGCCGCTGCTCGCGGCCAAGGTGCAGAAGGGCGGCACCGGCGCGTGGGGCACGGCCGTGATGCCGCCCAACCCCGTCACGCCGGACGAGGCGCGCGAGCTCGTGACCTGGATCCTCACGCTGAAGAAGAACTGACCTGCCGCGACCCGGAGGTCGATCGTGCGCGGGCTCGCCGAACCCGTGCGGCCCGTCCACGTCCCTGCAAGGAGACTCGCTCATGCAATCCCTCGACTCGACCGGATGGCGCCGCCGGGCGCGCGCCGCCACCGTGCTGCTGCTGGCCCTGGCCAGTAGGGCGGTGACTGGATTCCGCCCGTCGCCGGCATGGTGATGGCCGGTCTGACGCACACCGGCAAGTCCCAGGATTCGAGCGCGCTCGACGGTCATGCGCTGGTCGGCTCGCTCGAGGGCAACGACAACCTGACCCTCGACCAGGTCTCGCTGTTCGTCTCCGGGCGCATCGCCGACAACGTGGGCATCTTCTCGCAGCTCACCTACGACGGCATCGCGCGGCACACGTCGATCGACAACATCGACCTGCGCGCCGCCACCACCACCCCGCTGCCCGGCGATCACATCGCCGTGCTCGGCGTCTCGGTCAACAACAATCCCGGCGTGCAGGATCCGTTCAACACGCTGCCGGCCTGGCTGTTCCCGTACATCTCGTCCAACGTGGCGCCGGTGCCCAGCGCAAGCGCCATCCTCGACGAGGCGTTCGGCCAGAAGGCGACCGGCATCGTGGGCTACGCCCAGCTCGACGGGACCTGGTACGGCGAGCTCGGCACCTACCGGATGCAGACGCCGACGCTGCAGAAGGACTTCGGCATCGCGCCGGCCGACCGCGATCCGGGCGCGCTGCGATCGCCGCTCTACGCGCGGTTCGCGGCACGCACGACGCTGGATTCGTCGTCGATGGAGGCCGGAGTCGTCCTGTTCAAGACCGGCGTCCAACCCGACCGCTCGGCGCCGGACGTCGCGCACATCCGTGACATCGTCGTACTTCTGGAACAAGTCCTGGGGCGCCACGCTGCAGCGCTTCGGCGTCAACGCGCCGGGGCTGGCCTCGCGCGGGACCCGCCTGCAGTTCGACTGGACGCCGTTCGGCAAGACAGCACCCAGCGGGGGCATCGACGCCAACCTGCGCGTCGGCCTGCAACTGACGGCCTACGACAAGCTCGACGGTGCGAGCGGGTCGGCGGCCACTGACGCCGACAGCCTGTACCTGTTCGCCTGGATGGCGTTCTGAGCGGGACGGCGGATCGTCACTCGCCCGGCAGGTCGAACTCGCGTTCGAAGGCGCGCGCGAACTCGGGCGTGCCGGTCAGCGTCAGCGCCACCGAATGCCAGCCGTCGGCGCCGGCGCCCGACTGCAGGTCGTGGTCCCACTGCCCGCCCTCGTCGGCGGGGCCATGGGCGTCGGGGAACTCGCGCCAGGCCCAGTCGAGGACGGACTGCGCCTCGGCCAGCGCGAACGCGTGGCCCGCAGCGTCGGTGGAGGCGAGCGCCTCGATCGTGACGACGCCCTCGTCGTTGTCGCTCACGTCGAGCGTGAGCCAGCGCAGCGCGCTCATGAAGCCAGCTCCGCGCCGCGCGCCGAAGTGAATTCGCCTCGCGGGCTCATGGCCGGCGCGGCGCCGTCGCGCCGCCATCGAACACCTGGTCGAGCGCGGCGTTGAACACCTTGAAGTCCAGCGGCTTGGTCCAGTAGTCGTCGAAGCCGGCCTGCAGCGCGCGCTGGATGTCGGCGGGGATCGCGTTGGCCGACAGCGCCACCACGCGCAGGTCGGCGGTGGCCGGATCGGCGCGCAGGCGGCGCAGCACCTCCAGGCCATCGAAGTCGGGCAGCTGCATGTCGACCAGCACCAGGCCCGGCAGCGTCTGCGCCGCCCGCGCGACGCCGCTGGCGCCGTCGGGCATGCTGTCGAACTCGATGCCGGGGCGGCGGCGCACCAGCTCGGCCACGATCATGACGTTGACCGCGTTGTCCTCGATGTACAGCAGGCGGCGCGCCGGCAGCGCGAGCGGGCCCGACTCGGCCGCGGCGTCGAGCCGCACCTCGAACGTGCTGCCCACGCCGCGCTTGCTGTGCACGTCGATGCGTCCGCCCATGCCCTCGACCAGCGCCTTGACGATCGTCAGGCCGATGCCGGTGCCCTCGATGCCGGCGCGCTCGGCCCCGGCGCGGTTGAAGGGCTCGAAGGCGTGCTGCTGCTGCTCGGACGTCATGCCCACGCCGTCGTCCGACACGCGGATCAGCACCTGCCCGCCGTCGTGCGAGACGTCGATGCGCACGCTGCCGCCCCGTCGGTTGTACTTGATCGCGTTGGTCAGCAGGTTGACCAGCACCTGCTTCAGGCGGGTGGCATCCGCGCGCACGTGCAGCGGGCTGGGCGGTGCGACGACCGTCACGCCGTGCTGGACGGCCAGGCCCTCGACCAGCGGCAGCGTCTGTTCGATGACGGTGGCCACGCGCAACGGCTGCAGCACGACGTCGCGCGCGGGGCCGTCCAGGCGCGACAGCTCGAGCACGTTGTTGATCAGCGTGAGCAGGTGTTCGCCGGCCGAGTGGATGTGCTCGAGACGCGCCTGGCGCGTCGCGTCGGCGTCGTGGCCCTGCGCGTCGTCGGCCATCAGCAGGCGCGTGAAGCCCAGCACGGCGTTCATCGGCGTGCGCAGCTCGTGGCTCATGCGCGCGAGCAGCTCGGACTTGGCCTGGCTCTCGCGCAGCACCAGCTCGCGCTCGTGACGTGCGGCGGCGGCCTCGTGCGCCTCGGTGATGTCCCAGTTCACGCCCAGGCGCATGCGGGTGCGGCCGCGCTCGTCGCGCACGGGCAGCGAGCGCGAGGCGATCCAGCGCACCCGGCCGTCGGGCAGCAGGACGCGGAACTCGTACGACGCCTGGCCGTCGCCGATGCGCGCGGTCTGAATCTGGTCGTTGACGTAGGCGCGGTCGTCCGGGTGCACCCAGGACGTCATCTCGTCGAAGCCGGGCGGCGCGGGGCGCGGCTCGCGTCCGCGCAGCACGAACATCTCCTCGTCCCAGCGGGTGATGCCGGCCTCGGCGTTCCATTCCCAGATGCCGATGCCGGCCGCGCGGGTGGCCATCGCGCTGCGCTCGTTGGCCTCGCGCAGCGCCTCGAGCGCGAGCTCGCGCTCCGTGACGTCGATGACCACGCCGGTGGCCCGGAACGGGCTGCCTCGCGGCTCGGCCCGCGTGCGCGCGACGACGTGGCGCACCTGGCCATGCACGTTGACGATGCGGTGGGCGATCTCCAGCGGCGCGGACGGTTCCCTGATCCATTCGAGGCTGACCTCGCGGACGCGGACGCGGTCGTCCGGGTGCACGAAGCGCTCGAGCCAGGCCATGAAGCCGGGCGCGGGCTCGCCGGCCGGCAACCCGGTCATCGCGTGCATCTGGGCGTTCCATTCGGCCGCGCCGTCATCGCGCGTCACGCGCCACACGCCGATGCCCGACGCCGAGGTCACGTCGTCGAGCCGGCGCGCGAGCTCGTCGGCGCGCTGCACGCGCTCCATCTGCTCGGTGATGTCGAGCGCCACGCCGTTGAGCGCCACCGGCGCGCCGAAGCCGTCGCGTTGCGTGACGCGGCGCGTGAAGATGTGGTGCCACCTGCCGTCCTGGCCGAGATAGCGCGCCTGCGCGTCCTCGGCGCGGCTCGAGGTCAGCGCGCGCTGGTAGGTGGACAGCACCTCGAGCAGGTCGTCGGGATGCACGCGGGCGCGGATCTCGTCGATGGGCACGCCCTCGGGACGCGCGTCCATGCCCATGACGGTGGCGGCGCGGCCGTTCATGAACACGCGCTGCGTGACGAGGTCGTGGCGCCACATCGAGACCTCGGCCAGCTCGGTGGCCAGCTGCAGCTGGGCGGCGGCGTCGTCCATCGACGAGGCGAGCTTGAACGTCTCGGTGTCGTCCATCACGATGCCCACCACCTGCTCGGGCAGCCCGTCGGCGCCGGCGATCACCGCCCAGTGCGCCTGCACGCGCCGCAGGCCGCCGTCGGCGGTGAACAGGCGATAGCGGTGCGAGTAGCTGCCCACCTTCTTCATCGAGTCGTCCAGCACCTGGAACAGCCGGTCCTGCGGCACCGTGGCCTGCGCGACCTGCGCCATCGTCGGCGGGCCGCGGCGCGGGTCGATGCCGAAGAAGCGGTACATGTGCGCGTCCCACTTGCCCTCGCGCGTGCGCACGTTGCGCTCCCAGAGGCCGATGCGCCCGTGGGTCTGGACGAAGTCCAGCAGGGCCTTCAGGCGGCAGGCCTCGAGGTCGATGCGGGCCTCGTCGTCGCGGTCGATCAGCGTCACCAGCCGCAGGCCGTCCTCGAGCGTGTCGACCTGCGCGTCGCAGTGCAGCGGCGTCGCGTCGCGCCGCAGCAGCCGGCGCCGGGCGGGCGTGCCGGGCGGCGGCAGCCAGTGCGGCCAGTCGGCGTCGGCAAGCAGGGTCTCGAGGGCCTGGCCGACGGCCGTGTCGGCGGACTGCGCGGCCCAGCGCTCGAACGCGGCATTGACCCAGGCGATCGTGCCGTCCGCCTCGATGGCCGCCAGGGCCACCGGCGCCGTGCGACCCCAGGCCAGCAGGCCCGCGGGCAGCGCGCGTCCCCTGGCGGCATCGTCCGGGCCGGGCGCCGCGGGCAGGGCATGCGGTCTGGAGTGGCCCTTGGGAGCGGACATGGCGTGAGGTGGGTCGGCGAGACTCATCAGTCTACGCTCGGCCCGTCGTGCGGGGGGGCCGGCGCTGTCGCTTCCCGCCACCTGCCCGGACGCGGGGATGGCGGCAGGCGCGAGAATGTGCCAGAACGCCTGCCTCGCGACGCCCGTCGACACCCCGCCCATGTCCGATTCGAACGCCCTGATCCCGCCCCCCCTGACGCCTGCTGCCGACGTCGATGGCGCCCTTGCGCGCACCGGCTTCGCCGTGGTGGGGCCGCAGGACCTCGCGGCGCTGGCCGGGGCGTCGCCGGCGGACTTCGACGCCTGGCGGCCGTTCTGGAACCGCCTGCCGCCGGACGCCTACCTGCTCGATGGCGGCAACTACCGCCAGCGCCGCCACGGCGTGTTCGTGGTCGACGGCGACGAGGTGAACCCCGCGCCGCATCGCCCGCACTGGCAGCCGGTCGACTACAACGCGCTGCACGGCGGCATCGAGCGCCATTTCGAGCCGATCGAGCCCGGCCTGGCCGGCGACCCGGCCTGGCGCCGGCTGCTGGCCGGCCTGGCGGCGCGCGCCTCGGCGCTCAAGGGCGCCCGGCGCTGGTTCGTCGAGGCGCACACGTTCCGCATCGACACCGCCAGCGGCATCGGCCGGCCGACGCCCGAAGGCGCGCACCGCGACGGCGTCGATCTCGTCAGCGTGACGCTGGTCGAACGCCACGGCATCAAGGGCGGCGAAAGCCGCGTGTTCCAGGCCGCGTCCAGCGCGGGCCTGCGCTTCACGCTGTCGCAGCCATGGACGACGGTGCTGCTGGACGACGCCCGCGTCATCCACGAGACCACGCCGATCCAGCCGCTGAGGTCGGGCGAGCCGGGCTGGCGCGACACGCTGGTGCTGACCTTCCGCGCCGGCGGCTTCCAGGGGCCGGCGGCGGCCTGACCGCGCGAAGTCCCAGGGGCGGGGTCAGGTCTTGAATCGCATCGGGGTCAGGTCTTGAGTGCACGATTCAAGACCTGACCCCAGGGCCTGGCGGCCTGACCGCGCGAAGTCCCTGATCGCGGGCGGGCCCGCGGCCGCGTCCGCCGCGCCACAATGCGCCGACCCAGACTCGACGCAAAGGGAGCCCATGACCGAACCGAAGACCGCCGCCGACGCCAAGCCGGACGCCGACAAGGGCAAGCAGGCGCAGCGCGACGCCGTCGACAGGCTGCTGTCCACCGCGCCCATGCGCAGCACCGGCTCGATCAGGCTCGGTGGCAGGAAGCTGGAGTACAAGGTCGAGGGCGCGTTCATCCCCGTCGTCAACACGACGCAGACCGACAAGCGCGGCGAGCCCGAGGCCGCCGTCTTCACCACGGCCTACCAGCTGGAACGCAAGGCGGGCGACACGAAGCCGCGCCCGGTCTGCTTCGCGTTCAATGGCGGCCCCGGCTCGGCCTCGATCTGGCTGCAGCTGGGGGCGATGGGGCCCAAGCGCCTGCGCATCGGCAACGACGGCTCGATGCTGCCGCCGCCCTACGAGGTCGAGGACAACCCGCTCAGCTGGTTCGAGCACTTCGACCTGGTGTTCGTCGACCCGCCGCACACCGGCTACTCGATCACCGCCAGCGACGACGCGCGCAAGAAGATGCTGTCGGTCGACGGCGACGTCGCCTGCCTGACCGACGTGATCCGCACCTGGCTGTCGCGCCACCAGCGCTGGACCTCGCCGATCTACGTCGCCGGCGAGAGCTACGGCACCACGCGCGGCGCGGCCATCGCCGACAAGCTCGCCGACCAGGGTGTGTCGCTGGCGGGGCTGATCCTGATCTCGTGCGCGATGGACCTGCAGTCCATCGTCTTCGAGGCCCGCAACGACCTGCCGTACGCGCTGTTCCTGCCCGCGTTCGCCGGCGTCGCGCAGTACCACGGCTGCCTCAAGGGGCCGCAGGCCAAGTCCGCCGCCGCGGCGCGCGCGCTGGCCACCGAATTCGTCGAGTCCGACTACCTGCGCGTGTTGCACAAGGGCGCCCGCGCCACCGACGACGAGCGCGCGAAGGTGGCCAGGCGGATGGCGGAGCTCCTGGGCTTGTCGCAGACGCTGGTGGAGCACCGCAACCTGCGCATCTCGGACAACACCTTCTTCACCGAGCTGCTGCGCGAGCGCGGCCAGATCGTCGGCCGGCTCGAGGCGCGCGTCGCGGGCCCGATGGGGCTGTCGCGCACGCACGAATGGGACTTCGACCCGGGCATGGAATCGCTGGTCGGGCCCTACACGATGGGCGGCATGGGCTACTTCATCGGCACGCTCGGGTTCGACCCGGCGTGGACCTACGAGGTGCTTTCCATGGACACCAACAAGCACTGGAACTGGAGCCGCGGCGAGGTGCAGGGCAATTCGTTCTGCTGCACCAGCCCCGACCTGTCGCGCGCGCTGCGCCGCAACCCGCACCTGCGCGTGCTGGTGGCCAGCGGCCACTTCGACCTCGGCACGCCGTCCACGGCCAGCGACTGGTCGCTCGCGCAGCTGGACATCCCCGCCGACGTGCGCCGCCGCGTCACGCACCAGTACTACGACGCCGGGCACATGATGTACACGCGCGACGAGGACCTGCGCAAGCTGAAGAAGGATCTGGCGGCCTGGCTGTCGATGAAACCTCCGAAAAGACTGCAGCCCCTCGTCGACGAAGGCCTGATCGACAGCGTGGCGCGCCAGCTCATGAGCGGCAAGGAGGCGATGGTGTTCGTGGTGCGCAGCGGCGACGAGACGCTGTGCGCCAAGGTCTACAAGGAGGCCACGCACCGCAGCTTCCGCCAGGCCGTGGACTACACCGAGAACCGCAAGGTGAAGAACTCGCGCCAGGCGCGCGCGATGGCCAAGGGCACGAAGTTCGGCCGCGAGAAGCAGGAAGAGGCGTGGCAGAGCGCCGAGGTCGACGCGCTCTACCGCCTCGCCCGCGCGGGCGTGCGCGTGCCGCGGCCGATCAATTTCCACGACGGCGTGCTGCTGATGGAGCTCGTGACGGACGTCCACGGCGACGCCGCGCCGCGGCTCAACGACTGCGAGTTCACGCCCGAGGACGCGCGCCGCCACCATGCGACGCTCGTCAAGGAGGCCGTGCGCATGCTGTGCGCCGGGGTGGTGCACGGGGACCTGTCCGAGTTCAACATCCTGCTGGCCGAGGACGGCCCGGTCATCATCGACCTGCCGCAGGCGGTGGACGCGGCCGGCAACAACCACGCGCAGCGCATGCTGATGCGCGACGTCGGCAACCTGGCGGCGTTCTTCGGCCGCTTCGCGCCGGAGCTGCGCGCGACGGAATACGGCGCCGAGATCTGGTCGCTGTACGTGGCGGGCGGCCTGACCGTGGAGACGCCGCTCACCGGTCGCTACCAGCGCAGGCACGACGCCGTCGACCTGCGTGCGGTGATGCGCGAGATCGAGGCCACGCGCGAGGAAGAGGCCGAGCGCCAGCGCCGCATGGCGGGCGACTGAGGGCGCGCAGTAACCCGCGCGACACGCACGGCGCCAGCGCGTTCGTAGAATGACGGCGTCGGCCCGCAAGGCCGACAGCGTTCTCAGGGCGGGGCGGAATTCCCCACCGGCGGTATCCGTGCTTCGGCGCGGGAGCCCGCGAGCGCCTTCGCGTCTCGATGAGCGAAGGGTCAGCAGACCTGGTGCGATGCCAGGGCCGACGGTCACAGTCCGGATGAAAGAGAAACGCGAAGTGTGGGCTGCCGCATGTCCGTTTGAAACCGGGGATGCGGCGGCTGCGTTCTCGCGCGCCCTGATTCTGGCAACCACTCCCTCGGAGCAAACCATGAATCAGATGACTCCCCATCTTTCCAATGCCGCCTCGGCGGCCTCCGCAACCAGCGCGGGGGCCCGCATCGCGGTGATCTGCGCCTCCTGGCACACCGACATCGTCGACCGCGCGAAGCAGTCGCTGCTCGGCGAGTTCGACCGAAGTCCGACCCCGCCGGGCCGGGTGGACCAGTACGAGGTGCCCGGCGCGTTCGAGATCCCACTGCTCGCGCAGACGCTCGCGCGTTCCGGGCGCTACGACGCCATCGTCGCCTGCGCGCTGGTGGTCGATGGCGGCATCTACCGCCACGAGTTCGTCGGCGCCGCCGTCATCGACGGGTTGATGCGCGTGCAGCTGGACACCGGCGTGCCGGTGATGTCGGCGGTGCTGACGCCGCGCGACTTCCACGAACACGAGGAGCATCGGCGCTTCTTCTCCGAGCACTTCGTCAAGAAGGGCGTCGAGGTCGCGCAGGCCTGCCTGATGACGATCGCCGGGCTGCGCCGCGCGAATCTCGCGCTCGCGGCGTGACGGTGAACCTGCGAACGAGCCGCGCACGGCCGCTCGTCCGCGGGTTCTAGCGCACGGACGCGATGAACGCGTCGACCTGCGACGTGTAGTCCGACGCGGCACCCAGCGTCGCGTTGATCTCGATGTGCGACAGGTCCTCGCGCAGCACCCGCACGCTGCCGCCCAGGCCGTTCGCCTTCGCCGCGAAGCGATCGGCCTGGCCGCAGGACTCCTGGCGGCGCGACGAGCACACCGCCAGCATCGGCGGCGTCGCGCGCGCGAGCTGCACGATCGGCGACAGCGCGGCCCAGGTGGCGCGGTCGCTGCCGAACGCGCGGTCGTAGAGGCCGAAGTGGCGATGCGTCATCAGCGTCGCCACGTCGAACGCGGCGCTGTCGAGGAGCACGGCGCCGCGCCAGGGCTGCGGCTTCGTCGCGGTGCGCATGCCGGCGGCCACCAGCGCCACCAGGTGCGCGCCGGCCGAATGGCCTGCCAGGACGAAACGCTTGGCGTCGCCGCCCCACAGGCCGGCCTGCGACTGCGCGAACGCGATCGCCGCGGCGACGTCCTCGGCCTGCTGCGCCACCGGCGTGGGCAGCATGCGGTAGTTGGCCGAGATCACGACGTAGCCCTGTTCGACCCAGTGCGCGACCTTCGGGTCGATCACGCGCGCGTTCGTCTTGTCGCCGCGCGCCCAGCCGCCGCCGTGGACGAAGAAGACGACCGGCGCGGGCGCGATGCCGGCCGGCGGCTGCGTGGACACGTAGACGTCCAAGCGCTGCGCGGGGTCGGGGCCGTACGGGATGTCGGGGATCAGCCGCGTGCCGCGCGGCGCGCCGCGGGCCGTGCGGTCCTGCGCGCTGCCGTCCTCCAGGTCGCCGGCCATCGCCTGGCGCAGCCGCTCGAAGCGGCGCGGCGCCGTCGTGGGCGTGTCCGACTGCGCGGACGCGGGCAGCAGCACGGCCAGCGCGAGGGCGGCGACGAGGGCGCGAGGGCAGGGCAGTCGGGGCGGGCGGGGCATGGCGCGATGATCGCATCGCCGTGCGTTCGCGATGCTGCATCGTCCGCACGTGGCGTGACAACGCTGCAACATTCAAGACCTGACCCCGCGAAAGGCAAGGCAAGACACGCGTTCAGGCGCGCGGCAGCGTCAGCACGAAGCGCACGCCGCCGGCGACGTTCTCGGCGGTGATGGTGCCGCCCATCTTGGCCATGTAGGTCTTGGCGACGAACAGGCCCTGGCCGCGTTGCGGCGCGGTGCGGTCGGCGTTGGCGTCGGCAGCGCCGTCGTCATCTTCGCCGGAGACGCCGTATTCGAAGATCCTGTCGATCAGCTCGGGCCGGATCGCGTCGCCGTCGTTGTGCAGCTCGAGCGTCGCGCGCGCCTCGTCCGCGCGCAGGCGCAGGGTGATGCGCGTGCCGGGCCGGCGGTGGCGCTGGGCGTTCTGCAGCACGTGCGTGACGACGTCCTCCAGCGAGTACTCGTCTGCGCGCACCACCACCGGCTCGCCGGGGCCGTCGTAGACCACGTCGGCGATGCCCGCGTGCGGCGCGTTGGCGGCCACCGCGGCGCAGAAGGCGTCGAGCTCCAGCGTCGCCAGCTGCAGCGTGGTCGTCTCGAACGCCTCGCTCGGCGATGCGCTGCCGTACAGCACGCGGATCGCCTGCTGCATGCGCAGGATGTAGCGCCGGCTCGCGTCGTCGGGTGCGCCGTGCAGCGCGATGAGCGACTGCAGCGGCGACATGATCTCGTGGCCCACGGCCATCCACTGGTCCTTCTCGCGCTCGGCGCGCAGGCGCTCGCGCTGCATGCTCTCGTCCACGCGCTGCAGCAGCTCGGCCAGGTTGCTCGCGAGCACGCCGAGCTCGTCGGGGCTGCGCAGGTCGGCGATGTCCAGCGCCGACCACTTGCTGCTGGCGCTCGCGTCCTCGGCCACCGCGGCGGTGGCGGCGCGCGAGCGCTTGGTCAGCATCGTGATGCGGCGGATGATCGTCCACTCGATCGCGCCCCAGGCCAGCGCGAGGGCCACCAGCATCGCCACGACGAACCACGAGACCCGGGTGGCCACCTGGGCCAGCGCGCGGTTGGCGCTGCGCTCGTCGCCGTAGCCGTGCAGCTCGTAGCTGCCGGCGGCGGTGCGTATCGTCTCGGTGTCCTCGATGGGCACGTCCTCGTCCTCGATCGGCAGCCGGCGCAGCAGGCCGCGCACGGCGTAGCCCAGGAAATCGTTGACGGCCTGCGGCATCCAGCTGGACGCTGGTTCGGCGGGCGGCGGCGCGCCCTTGATCGTGGCCAGCGGCGCGCTCGTCCTGCCGTCGATCCTGCGCAGCTGCAGCGTCTCGCCCGGCAACAGCTGCGCGCTGAGGTCGGACAGCGAGAACGGGGCCGTGGCGCCGGCGCGGGCGCTGTCGAACAGCGGCGCGCCGTCGCCCGGCGCGAGCCACTGCGCGCGCACGTCGATGCGGTTCATGTCCGCCGGGGGCCACGCCGGATGCGGCGAGGCGACCACGTCCTCGTGCAGCACCTCCACCGGCAGCCGCACCGAGAAGAAGGCGCGCCGGGCGCAGGTGGCGACGTCCTTGCCGCCGTCGGTGCACGGGCCGCCCTGCCAGAGCCAGCCGCGGAAGTCGCGCACGGGGCGCGGCAGGACGGCGCCGTCGTCGTCGAGGGCAAAGCCGGTCAGGCGGCCGCGCACGACGTTGACCGCCGTGGCGGGTTCCGGCTCGAACGGGGCGATCCAGGCATAGCGCCGGCCGCGCAGCGCGACGTCCACGCGCAGCCGCGTCGACAGCGACAGGTCGTGGTCGCCCGTCCTGTGTGCGACCGGCGGCGGCCCGGGCGCATGCCCCACCACGTACACGAAGCCGCCCGCCCACGGGTTGCTTCCGAGCGCCACGCACAGGGCGGCGTCATCGGGGTACTGGCGCGTGCAGCCCGCCATCTCGACGGCCTGTTCGACCTTGTTGTGGTCGTCGAAGTCGAGCGCCGAGAACGGCAGGACCAGCGGATGCACGGCGCCGGGAAAGGCCGTGGCCGCCGAGGCCGCGGGCCCGGGCGGGTTCAGCAAGGCCAGCTGTCCGGCGGGATGGCGCAGCTGGGCGGCCACCTGGCCCATCGTCTTGGCGAAGCCCTGGCGGTAGCTGCGGTGGCTCAGTTCCTTCTCGTCCTGCAGCACCGACAGCGCGATCGCCACCGTGGCCAGCGCCAGCAGCAGGAACACGCCGCGGAAGAACAGGCGCAGGCGGAAGAACGCGATGCCCGGCCAGCGCCATGCTGCGAAGCGCCCTCGGACACTCATGTGAGGCTGGCCTCCGCCTGAGGGCTGCGGTGCGAGGCGGTCACTGCCTGGCGAGCCAGCGGAAGCCGCGCATCGGCACGCTCTCGATGCCCTCGAACGCCGGATCGATGTCGCGGAACGCCTCGCGGATGGTGCTGATGTGCTTGCGCACGTTGTCGCGGTTGCGGCCGGTCTTCACGACCTGGAACAGCTCGTCGTACGACACCACCTCCCCGCGGCGCGCATGCAGGGCCGCGAGGATGCGCTGCGCGGTCAGCGGCAGGTTGACGCGATGGCCGCGCCACAGCACGGCCCCCTGGCCCAGCGGGTCGACGCTGAGCTCCTGGTCGACGGCCGTCGTCGCGCCCGTCTTCGGCGCGGGGCGGTCCTTGGAGGCGCGCAGCATCTCGAGCACGGTGTCGATGAAGTCGGCCTCCTCGAAGGTGGTCTTCTGCAGGTAGTCCCAGGCGTCGAGCGCCTTCATGATGCTGCGGTAGATCGTGGCGGGCATCGCGGAGACCACCAGCACCGGCGTCCCGTGCTGCTTGTTGATCGCGTTGATCAGCGCCACGCCGGCATGGCGCTCGCGGCCCAGCTCGATGTCCATCACCACCAGGTCGTAGCGTTCGCGGGCGATCGCGGCCTCGGCCTCGTCGCGCGTGAACCACTGGTCGACCTGCAGGCCGGGGCGCGCGGACAGGATCCAGCCCTTGAGCTGGTCGCTCGTGGGCGGGTCGTCTTCGATGATCGCGACGCGGGTGGCGGTGTTCGACACGGAGGGCCTTTCGGTGACGGACGCGCGTTGTCGCATCCTGCGCCCGATTATCCGGTCGCCCCGCGCGGGGCGCCGTGAGGGTTTGCTCCGCGCGGCGGAAGGCACCGGCGGCCGCCGTGAGCGCAGCGCCCCCGCGGCATCGTTGAACGCTCGGCACGGGCCTCGAAGAATTCGCTCACACACCGAGGAGAGACCCCATGAGCGACAACGACCTGCCTTCCCAACACCCCATCGACGACGGCCCGCTGCCGCCCGCCAGCCCCGTCGAGCGACTCGTCGCCCGCCTGCCGCGCGTGCGTCCGCTGACGCTGACCCTCGGGGCCGCCGGCCTCGTCGCGGCCTGGGCGCTGGCCAGCCACCCGCCGCTGCGCGAGGTGCCCGCCGGCGAGGTCGGCCTGCGCACGAACCGGCTCACCGGCGACGCCGCCGTCGTGCGCGCCGGCAGCGCCTTCGTCTTCCCGGGCCTGCAGGAACTGCGCCTGGTGGACCTGCGCGAACAGGTCTATCGCCCCGCGGAGAGCGCGTCGGCCGGCGGCGCGGCGCCGTTCCAGTCGATCGAGGGCCTGTCGCTCGGCGTGGACATCGCGACGCACTACGTGATCGATCCGGCGCGCGTGGCCAGCGTCGCGCGCGAGCTGCCGCCCGACGTCGGCCGCGACGTCGTCGCGCCGCAGGTGCAGGGCGTCATCTATCGCGTGTTCACGCGCTACACGGTGCGCGAGATCTTCTCCTCGAAGCGGGCCGAGATCCAGCAGGCCATCGTGGCCGAGCTGCGCCCCGCGCTGGCGGCCAAGGGCATCGTGCTGCGCGACGTGCAGATCGGCAAGGTCGACCTGCCGCCCGACTACAGGCACGGCATGGAGGCGCTGCTGGCCGAGGAGCTCGAGAGCGAGAAGATGCGCTTCACGCTGGAACTCAAGGACAAGCAGGTCCGGCAGGCGGCGCTCGAGGCCGAGGCCGAGAAGGTCAAGCGCGAGAAGGCGGCCGAGGCCGCGGGCATGGAGCAGGTGATCGCGGCCAAGGCGCAGGAGGAGGCGATGGCCCACGTGCTGCCGTTCAAGCAGAAGCAGATCCAGCAGCGCCAGCTCGAGGCCGAGGCAGGCAAGGTGGCCCGCATCAAGACGGCCGAAGCCGCGGCCGAGGCGCGCCGCATCGAGGCGTCGGGCGAGGCCGACTCGCGCAACAAGCTGGCCGATGCCGAGGTCTACCGCCTGGACAAGGTCGGCCGGTCCAACAGCGAGCAGATGGCGCGCGAGGGCGCGCTGATCACGCGCCATCCGTTGCTGATCCAGAAGACGATGGCCGACAGGCTCTCCGACAAGATCCAGGTGATCATCGCGCCCCCGCCGGCCGATGGCGGCTTCATCGGCTCGGCGCTGCTGGGCAAGCCGGTGGCGGCGCCGGCGACGACGGCCAGGGCCGACGCGGACAAGGACGCCGGCAACGGTTCGCAGGAGGCCGCGCAATGAGAGTCCGCACCACGCGCGGCAGCGGCCAGATCGGCTACCGCATGAGCCCGTCCGGCCTGGATACCCGTCGCCGCCACGACTTCGGCCAGCCGCGCGCCGAAGGTCGGCCGCTGCGCACGCTGGCGACCTGGCTGCTCGCGAGCCTGGCCGCCATCGCCTGCATCGTCTTCCCGCCGACCGCGCATGCGCTCGTCGCGCCGGCGACCACGGTACCCGAGGCCGTATCGAACGCGACGGCCGCCCCGCGCTACGCGCTCGTCACGCAGGATGCCGTGCCCCTGCGCGCGGGTGCCAGGAGCGGCGGCAGCCCGCTGGCGCTGCTGACCCAGGGCGAGCTGCTGGAAGTGCGTGGCCAGCGCCTGGACTATCTCCAGGTCTGGGACCTCGCCCGCGAACGCGGCGGCTTCGTGCGCGCGAGCGCCGTGCACGCGCTCGCGCTGACGCCGGCGCAAGCGCCCGAACTGCTGGCGCTGGTGCGCTTCCTGCGCGATCGGCCCGGCTCCGAATCGCTGGGCCTGGGCCTGGCCGCCGCCTACCTCAGGGCCGCGCCCGCGGGCAGCCTCGACGCCGAGGTGTTCGACGCGATGGGCACGATGGCCGAGCGGCTGGCCTGGCGCGCGAACGTGGCCGCGGGCAACGCCGCCAACGTGCCGGTGCGCCCTGGCGAGCCGAGCGTCGCCGCGCAGCTCGAGGTCGCGGCCGGCCTCGGCGTGCGCTTCACGAGCCTGGAGCGCGACGGCCACGTCTGGCTCTGCTACGACGGCGACGCCTTCCGCCACGTGTTCGCGCTCAAGCCGTCGCCCGAGCAGTCGGCCCGCGCGGCGCTGGCGTTGACGCGCCACGACTGCGTCGACGACATGACCCCGCCGCTGCAGCGCTGGCAGATCGACCAGGCACGCGCCGACCTGCTGGCCCGCGTGCCCGTCGCCGGGCTGCCGCCCTACGTGCGCAACCGCGTCCGCCTGCGCCAGGCCGGCGTGTGGTCGGCCATCGCCTACGAAGACAGCCGCCGCATCGCCGTCGAGGGCGGCGGCGCGCCGGGCGGGCTGCCGGCGGTGGGGGCCAACGACGTGCTCGTCGCCGGCAACGAGGCCCTCGAGGCGCTGGCCGGCGTGGACAAGTCCGAGCTCGCCGACGACGACCAGTCGGCCTGGACCGACGCCGCCATGCGCGTGGGTGCCTCGCGCTGGGCCGCCGAGCCGGTATTCGCGCCGGCGGCGGCCAGCCTGCACGTCGCCACGCAGCCGGGCCAGCCTGGCGAGACCTGCGTGCTGCTGGTCGATGCGAAGCATGGCATCGATCGTCCGCTGGCGCGCCGCTGCACCTTCGGCACCGTCTGGACGGCTTCGGCGCGCGTCGATGCCGGCGCCACGGCCGTGACGCTCGCCGTGCAGCCGCTGGCCACCTGGCGCGAGCTGTGGATGTTCAGGAAGGGTGCCGAAGGCTGGACGCTGCAGGTGCTGCCGCCGTCCACCGAGGCGAACGGCGTGGGGTATGTCGAGTTCGCCGGCTGGGTGCCGGGCAGCGGCCAGGTGCTGGCCGCGCGCGAGGTGCGCGATCCGCAGCACGCCAGCCGCTTCCTGCGCACCTACGAGCTGCTCGATGGCCGGACGCTGGCCACGCAGAAGTCGGCCGACGCGCCGTCCTCGCTGAACGCCTTCCACAGGTTCCAGGATCCGTCCTGGAAGCGTGTGACGGTCAGCCTTCGCTAGGCGCGGTCGGCGTGTACTTGACCTCGTTGCCGATCGCGTAGAAGTGGCCGCCCGCGATGTGGTGCAGCGAGCGCAGCGAGTCGTCGGCGTCGTCGAAGTGCCAGCGGCCGTTGCTGAACACGCGGTCGTCGGCCCAGGCGGCCACGACCTCTCCGAGGAACAGGTCGTAGGCCTGCTCGATGTGCGGCTCGGGCAGGTGCCTGCATTCCAGCCAGGCGATGCAGCCATCGACCAGCGGCGCGCCGGTGGCGGGGCCGGGTTCGGCGACGGCCAGCGCCTGGCTGAACTTCTCGACGTCGCGGCCGCTGACGCTGCCGACGTGGTCGGTCAGCGCGGCCATCGCCACGGTCGGCACGGCCAGCACGAAGCGGCCGCTGGCCAGCAGCAGGCCGCGGGTGAAGGTCTGCTTGTCGAGGACGACCGCCACCTTGGGCGGCGTGAAGTCGAGCGGCATGGACCACGCCGCGGCCATCACGTTGCGGCGGCCGTCGTGCTCGGCGCTCACGAGCACCGTGGGGCCGTGGTTGAGGAGTCGGGTGCAGCGATCGAGGGGAACGGGTTGGCGCATGGCGGCATTCTCGTCGCCCGTGCCGAAGCTTGCGCCGGCCTGTTGCGTTGACCGAATTTGAATGGGGCCTTCGACCGCACTGCACGGCGGCCCCAGGGGCGCAGGGGAAGATTCGTCCGTCCGCGGCGCCTGCGAACCGCGCGGCGCCGCCTCTTCCAACCCTCACGAGCCCATCCCATGTCCGAAGCCCTCAACGAAACCGCCCTGAAGCAGCTGTTCCTCGACGCCCGCACCACCAACAAGTTCCAGCCGCGCGCCGTCGACGACGCCACGCTGCAGGAACTCGTCGCCCTGATGAAGTGGGGCCCGACCTCGATGAACGCCCAGCCGGGCCGCATCGTGTTCGTGCGCAGCCCCGAGGCCAAGGCCAGGCTCAAGGGCGCGCTGATGGGCGGCAACGTCGACAAGACGATGGCTGCGCCCGTCACCGCGATCATCGCGTACGACACCGAGTTCCATGAGCACCTGCCGGCGCAGTTCCCCGCGATGCCGGGCGCGCGCGACATGTTCCACGGCAACGCCCCGCTGATCGAGATCACCGGCCTGCGCAACAGCAGCCTGCAGGGCGCCTACCTGATCCTCGCGGCCCGCGCGCTGGGGCTGGATGCCGGTCCGATGAGCGGATTCGACAACGCCGCCGTCGACAAGGCCTTCTTTCCCGACGGCAAGTGGAAGTCGAACTTCCTGATCAACCTGGGCTACGGCGATCCGAGCGGCAACTGGCCGCGCGGCCCGCGCCTGCCGTTCGAGACGATGGCGCGCATCGCCTGAAGCGATCGAGTCCTCCCGACTTGACTGGGCCGCCGCGTGCGGCCCATTCTCATGGGTGCGGCGGGGGGCCCCCTGCGGCTGCAACGGAGCCGTTGCGCAACGCGGCACTTTTGCACGGGGGGCGGCGGCCGCAGGCAGCCTTTGGCCGTACATTCACCCCGTTCCCGCGCAGAGGGATTGCCCTGGTGACGGCTGGGAGGCCGCTTGAACGACGTCGCACGACTTTTCCTGGAGACCTACGCCCGCGGTGGCGAAGTCGATGGCGGCTGGAAGTTCGGCAGGGCGTTGCAGCAGGCACAGCTCGACTACTCCGAAGACAGCCTGCAGCGCATCGACCTGCTGCTCAAGGCGATCCGCGAGCGGGCCAGTCCACGGCACGACGAGTTCATCGCCGATGCGCAGGGCCGCAACTTCATCTCGGTGCTGGCCTTCTACCTGATGGCCGTGCTGTCGCGCCGCACCGGTGCCGAGATCGAATGGCACGACGCCCGCTCCGCGCGCGAGGCCGTGTCCGAATGGGCCAACATCGACGAGACCCCTTTCACGCGGCTGGTGGCCCTCGCGCCCGACCAGGGCCTGCTGTTCCTGCCGCTGGTGTGGCTGCACGACCGGCTGTTCTCGCTGGGCCTGGGGCAGGTCGAGACGGCGTCCGACTACCTGCGCAGCGTGGCCCAGGAGCTCGAATACGACCTGCCGATGGCATGGTGGAACGCGGCGCGCCTGCTGGGCGTCGCGGCGTCGACCCTGATGTCGCGCGTGGCCGAGGGGCACGTCGCGATGCCGCAGCTCGCGTGGCAGCATCCGCGCGGCCCGCGCGTCCAGACCCAGACGCTGGCGTACGACGGCCCCGACGCCGTCGCCCACGGCGAAGCGGCGCTGGCCGACAACCGCGAGCAGGCGGTGTGGCGCACCTTCGCGCACGACACCTGGATCCATTCGTCGGGCAGGCGGGTGCGCGCGATCTCGGCGACGGTGCAGACCTACGACCGCACGCCGCTGCGGCTGCGCATGGCGTTCCGCCACGAGCCGGCGGCGGGCGACATGCCGTTCGCGATCCTCGATCCGTCGGTGTGGGAGTTCAACGTCCCCGAGGAGACCTTCCTGCGCCTGAACACGGCCGTGCAGCGCGGCGCGCGCAGCGTGCGCTGGCCCTCGGGCCGGTCCTGGGCCGACTTCTGGGCCGGCCGGCGCGACGTGCCCTCGCTGCTGCCCGCCGCGGTCGGCGTGCCGCCGGCCTATCGCACCGGCGAGCAGGTGCGCAAGGGCGACGCCGTGCTGACCGACGGCGCCCTGTACCCGGCGCGCGTCGTGCAGCTCGAGCCGGGCCCCGACGGCCACATGGCCTGCGTGCTCCTGGACGTGCGCGGCAGCCGGCGCACGGCCACGGCCTCGCAGCTGCGCGACGACATGGTGTTCGTCTCGCGCAGCCCCGCCGACCACCTCGGCGCCTGCGTCGCCTGGCTGCAGTCGCACGCGCTCAAGCCCGTGCGCCGAGTGACGGATCCGAACGCGTTCGGCGGCACGGCGCACGCCTGCTTCGCGCTCGGCAACCTGATGTGGCAGGGCCTGGCGCTGCCCAAGGACCGCGCGAGCGCGCTGCCGCTATGGCAGGGCGCGGCCAACGCCGGCAACCCGGCCGCGGAGCTGGCGTTGGCGATCGCCTTCCTGGAGGGCGATACCGTCATGGCCGACGTGCCCAAGGGCCTGGCCCTGCTGCGCAGCGCGGCCGGCCGGGGCCACGCGCCGGCGCTCGCGCGCCTGGGGCAGGAGCTCGAGACCGGCCTGCGCCTGCCGGGCGATGCGGCGCAGGCCGTCAGCGTGCTCACGCGCGCGGCCGAGGCCGGCAACGCGCACGGCACCTACCGGCTCGCGTGGATGCACCGCATCGGCAAGGGCGTGAAGCACGACATGGCGCGCTGCGTCGCACTGCTGTCGCAGGCCGCGGCGGACGACTACGCGCAGGCGCAGTACGAGCTGGCGATGCATTGCAGCACCGGCGACGGCGTGCCGCAGGACGACGAGCGCGCGGCCTACTGGCTGGAGCGCGCCGTGCAGGGCGGCCACGGCGAGGCGATGATCATGCTCGCGGGCAAGTGCGAGCGCGGGCGCGGCGTGCCGCAGGACCTCGAGAAGGCCGTGGCGCTCTACAAGCGCGCCGCGGACAAGCGCATCCCCGCCGCCTTCTACCACCTGGGCGTGCTCACCGCCGACGGCCGCGGCCTCGATCGCGACCTGCGCGAGGCGATGCGCCTGATGACGCTGGCCGCCAAGGACGGCGTGCACGACGCGCGCGAGCAGCTCCAGGACCTGTCGCTCGCGATGACGCGCGAGTCGCGCGGCTGAACGCCGGCGCCCCCCAAGGCGGTCATCCTGCGCTCAGTCAGTCGCGGGATCGACGCGTCACGAACGCTGTCGCAGGAGTGGATCCCGCGACAGCGCGCCGGATGACGGACGGGTGCTCAGGCGGCCAGCTTCTCGCGCACCGCCGCCTCGCCGTGGCGCAGCACCACCAGCCCCGGCATCGGCTCGCGCGTCAGGCGCTCCACCAGCGTGCCGGCAAGCTCGGCATCGACCCGCGCGGCGAAGCGGCCCCAGCGGCGCATCACCACCTCGTTGCCCCAGGCGGCGGCGAGCGCGTGGCGCATCTCGGGCCTGTCGTCGCCGTGGCCCTTGCGCAGCGCCTGGGCCAGCAGCGAGTTGAAGAACAGGTTGAATTCGGTGCGCAGCGCTTGCGGCAGCGAGTCGGCGACGGTGCGGGCGCGCTGGCCCCAGCCCGGCACGGACAGCTGCAGCGTCAGCACCGCCTGCAGTTCCTGGATCGGGTTGACCAGGCGCAGCCGGTTGGGCGGCAGCACCAGCAGCGGGATGCGCGCGGCCTCGTCGTGCGGCAGCGGCGTGGCGAGCGACTTCAGCGCCACGACGCGGCGCCAGTGGCGCAGCGGCAGGCCGTCGACGTCCACCTCCGGATCGGCCTCGGCGCGCGCCAGCGCGTCCTTCGCGATGGCCCAGTCGATGGCCGTCCAGCGCTCGGCGATGGCCGGGCTCGCCAGCATCAGGTTGCCGGCCACCCAGCCGCGCTGCACGTCGACCGGCACCACCACCGCATCGTTGCCGAGGGCGTGGCCGGTGATCGGGCAGTGCGTGGCGACCTCCAGCGAGCGCAGTACCTGCGGCGTGATCTGGTGGTCGTCGAAGGACTCGCCGCGCTGCCAGGCGGCCAGGCGCAGCGCGAGCCAGCGCGTGACGGCCAGCGTCGCCGGACGGGTGCGGCGCGCCATCAGGCGGCGGCCGCGCTCCCAGCCTTCGCGGATCGGGTGGCCCGGCCACAGGCAGGGCGCGGGCGGAACCATGCCGAAGCGGGCGTAGTCAAAGCCGAGGACGTCACCCGGATCGACGGCCTCGCCGCCGCGCAGCTGAGAAGCCGGCACGCGCACCGGACGGCCGCTGCGTGCGGCGGCGATGTCGGCGCGCTTGCCGCGGGGGGCGAAGTTGAAGGTGGCCTGCGTCATCGTCGTGTCCTCGGTCTGATCGGAGAGTGAGGCCAGTTTCGACCGTCACAAGCTCACACGATGAGCTACGGCAAAATAGGAGCCCATGGACAGGACAGAACGCTTCTACCGGATCGAGCTGCTGATCAAGCGGCAGGCCGGCGTCACCTTCGACCAGCTGCTCGACGAGCTCGAGGTCTCGCCCGCCACGCTCAAGCGCGACCTGCAGTACCTGCGCGACCGGATGGACGCGCCCATCGTCTACGACCGGGCCGACAACGCGTACCGCTTCGCCGATGGCGCCGCCGAGTCCGCGAACGGCGGTCCGCTCGCGCGCGAGCGCGGCGGCAAGACGCACGAGCTGCCTGGCGTGTGGTTCTCGGAAAAGGAACTTCACGCGCTCCTGACGATGCACCAGCTGATCGCCGGCCTGGACGACGGCGGCGTGCTCGGCCGCCACCTGCAGCCGCTGCTGGACAAGCTGCACGGCATGCTGGGCGCTTCCGGCGACGAGGCGCAGGCGCTGATGCGGCGCGTGCGCATCGTCAACCCCGCCAAGCGCGCGGTGGCCAGCCGCTGGTTCGAGGAATCCGTCAGCGCGGTGCTGAGCCGGCGGCGCCTGCTGATCAGCTACTACACGCGCAGCAAGCGCAGCGAGTCCGAGCGCGTGCTGTCGCCGCAACGCCTGCTGCACTACCGCAACACCTGGTACCTCGACGCCTGGTGCCATGCCAGCGAGGGCCTGCGCCGCTTCGCGCTCGACGCGGTGCGTTCGGCCAGGCTGCTGGACGAGCCCGCGCGCGACCTGCCGCTGTCCGAGGTGGAGCAGGCGCTGGACCAGGGCTACGGCATCTTCGGCGGCGCGCGCCTGCGCCAGGCCACGCTGCATTTCAGCGCCGAGGCCGCGCAATGGGTGGCGCAGGAGGAATGGCATCCGCAGCAGCAGCTCAAGGCCCAGGCCGACGGCTCTTTGCGCATGCGCATCCCGTACTCCGAGCCCACCGAGCTGGTGATGGACGTGCTGCGCCACGGCCCCAACGTGCGCGTCGTGTCGCCGCCGGAACTCGCGCAACTGGTGCGCGATCAACTGAAGCAGACCCTCGCGGCCTACGACGACGACGCGAGCCCGGCATGAACAAGGCCTTCACCAAGGAATCCGACAGCGACGACGACGACGACGGTCCGTCGCTGCCCGCGTTGCCGGCCGGCGGGAAGAACTACATCACGCCCCAGGGCCACGACCGCCTGCGCGCGGAGCTGTTGCACCTGATCGACGAGGAGCGCCCCAAGGTCGTCGAGGCGGTGCACTGGGCCGCCTCCAACGGCGACCGCAGCGAGAACGGCGACTACATCTACGGCAAGAAGCGGCTGCGCGAGATCGACCGCCGCATCCGCTTCCTGATCAAGCGCCTGGACATCGCCGTCGTGGCCGACCCGTCGGCCCACCACGGCAAGGACCAGGTCTTCTTCGGCGCCACCGTCACCTACGCCAACGACGCTGGCGACGAGCGCACCGTCACCATCAAGGGCATCGACGAGGTCGACTCGCTGCAGGGCGAGGTCAGCTGGGTGTCGCCGATCGCGCGCACGCTGCTGAAGGCGCGCGAGGGCGACACGCTGCAGCTGGTGACGCCCGTGGGCGTCGAGACGATCGAGGTGCTGGCCGTGAGCTACCCCGCGCCGCCTGCGCATTGACGAACATTTCCGGATTGAAGCGAATGAAGGTTTCCTCCCTGATCGCGGCGCTGCTGGCCGCCGCGAGCGTGTCCGGCGCGCCGCCCGCCCACGCGGCGCCCGCGGGCGCGAGCGGCAGCGACAAGCCCAAGGCGATTCCCGTCTACGGCGTCCAGGTGGTGCGCACGACCCCGCACGACATCAACGCGTTCACCGAGGGCCTGTTCTTCCTGAACGGCTACTTCTACGAGAGCACCGGCCTCGATGGCCACTCGTCGGTGCGCAAGGTCAAGCTCGAGACGGGCCAGGTGCTGCAGCGCGCGAACCTGCCGCCCGAGATGTTCGGCGAGGGCATCGCGCCCTGGCACGGCAACCTCGTCGGCCTGACGTGGAAGTCGCAGGCGGGCTTCGTGCTGGACCTCGACAGCTTCGACACCAAGGGCCGGTTCGGCTATCCCGGCGAGGGCTGGGGCCTCACGCACGACGACACCGAGCTGGTGATGAGCGACGGCACGCCCGACATCCGCTTCCTCAACCCGAACACGCTCATCGAGACGCACCGCATCCACGTCACCGCGCAGGGCAAGCCGGTGGACCAGCTCAACGAACTCGAGTGGGTCGAAGGCGAGATCTACGCCAACCTCTGGCAGACGGACCGCATCGCGCGCATCGACCCGAAGACGGGCGAGGTCGTCGGCTGGATCGACTGCAAGGGCCTGCTGCCTGCGAAAGACGTCATCCCGGAGCACACCGACGTGCTCAACGGCATCGCCTACGATCCGGCCACCCGGCGCCTGTGGGTCACGGGCAAGTTCTGGCCCAAGGTCTTCGAGATCAAGCTCGTCCGGCGCTGAGCCGGCTCGACTTTTCGTCGGTTTCCCGCCTCTCGCACCGCCAATTCCTCCGTTCGTCCCCGCTTGCGGGCTTTCCGCATTGCGCGGGCCGGAGGCCTGCACCACAGTCCCGCATCGTTTTTCCTGGAATTTCTGCCCGTGTCCTCGACCGCCATTGCCTCCGACCCCCCGTTCTCGCGCGACGACACCAGGTTTCTCGGCCACCCCCTCGGCCTGGGCTGGCTGGCGTTCTGCGAGTTCTGGGAACGCTTCTCGTACTACGGCATGCAGGGCCTGCTCGGCCTGTACCTCACGAAGTACCTGTTCCTGCCCGAACACATCGCCCAGGTGATGGGCATCGACGCCGGGCGGCGCGCCATCGAGTTCATCACCGGGCCGATGACGCCGTTCCAGTTCGGCTCGCTCGTGGTCGGCCTGTACGGTGGCCTCGTCTACTTCACGCCGGTGTTCGGCGGCATCGTCGCCGACCGATGGCTGGGCCGCACGCGCGCCGTCGTGCTCGGCGCGACCCTGATGGCCGTCGGCCATTTCCTGATGGCGTTCGAGGCCGGCTTCCTGATCGCCATCGCGTGCCTGCTGGTGGGCGTGGGCCTGTTCAAGGGCAACATCGCGGCGCAGGTGGGCGCGCTCTACCGGCCCGGCGACAAGCGCAACGCGAGTGCGTTCCAGATCTTCCTGCTCGCCGTGCAGATCGCCGTGATCGTCTCGCCGCTGGTCTGCGGCACGCTGGGCGAGAAGGTGGCCTGGCACTGGGGCTTCGACGCCGCCGGCGCGGGCATGCTGATCGGCCTGGTCACCTACCTGGCCGGACGCGGCTGGCTGCCGCCGGAGCCCGAGCGCAGGTCCGCGTCGGCGACGATCGAGCAGCCGAAGATCACGCCGCGCGAATGGGGCCGCGTGGCCATCCTCGTGGGCATCATCCCGATCCTGATGCTGACCATCCTCGGCAACCAGCAGATCAGCACCGGCTTCCCGCTGTGGTCCGACAAGCACATGGATCTGGTGATGTTCGGCTGGCGCGTGCCCACCACCTGGCTGCAGGTGGTCGACGCGGTGGTCAGCCTCGTGACCATGCTGATGTCCATCGCCTTCTGGAAATGGTGGAGCCAGCGCCGCAACGAACCCGACGAACTCGTCAAGATGGCCATCGGTACGCTGATGGCCGCCGCTGGCCCGGGGGCGATGATGGTCGCGGGCGGCATCGTCGACGCGACGCATGCGCGCGTGGGCTTCGGCTGGACGCTGGCCTACACGATCTTCAACGACATGGGCTTCGCCAACATCCTGCCCGTGGGCCTGGCGCTGTATTCGCGCTGCGCGCCCAAGCAGATCGTCGGCCTGGTGATCGGCATCTACTATCTGCACCTGTCGATCGGCAACACCTTCGTCGGCTGGCTCGCGGGCCTGATGGAGAAGATGCCCAGCGCGCAGTTCTGGGGCATGCATGCCGCGCTGGTGGCGCTCGGCGGGGGCCTGCTGGTGCTGGTGCGCCTGCTGTTCTGGCGCTGGCTGTCGCCCGCGGCGATCCTGCCGCCCGGCGAGCCGGCGGCCGACGACGCGGCGCTCGCCCCCGCGCACTGACGCGCGCCACGCGCGCCACGCGCGACGGCGCGCGACGGCGAGCAGGCGCGGGCGTGTCGCTTGCCGTCCCGGGACGATTCGAACCGTCCCGAGGTGCCGCCATGCAGACCCCGCCGCCCCTGATGCACGCCGTCCTGATCCGCCATTTCGGCGGCCCGGAGGCGGTCGAGTTGGCCGACATCCCGGTGCCGGTGCCCAGCGACGGCGAACTGCTGCTCAAGGTGGAGGCCGCCAGCCTCAACCCGGTCGACTGGAAGATCCGCAGCGGCCGCTACCCGGTGGTCAAGGAAGACAAGCTGCCCTTCGTGCTGGGCCGCGACTTCAGCGCGACCGTGCTGCAGTCCGACGACGCGGCGCTGCCGGCCGGAACGCTGGTTCACGGCATGGTCGACATGAAGCACGGCGCGCTCGCGCAATACACGATCGCGCGGCCCGAGCAGGTCGTCCCCGTGCCCGGGGCGCTGGATCGCATGGCCGCTGCCGCGGTGCCGCTGGCCGCGTTGACCGCCTGGCAGGGCCTGTTCGTCCAGGGTGGATTGCGCGCCGGCCAGCGCGTGCTGATCCATGCGGGCGCCGGAGGCGTCGGCCACTTCGCGGTGCAGTTCGCGAAGGCCCGCGGCGCGCATGTCATCACCACCGTGTCGACCGACGACGTCGAGCTCGCGCGCAACCTGGGCGCCGACGAGGTCGTCGATCACGTCCAGGAGCGCTTCGAGACGAAGACCCGCGACATCGACCTGGTGTTCGACCTGATCGGCGGCGAGGTGCAGGAACGCTCGTGGGCGGTGCTCAGGCGCGGCGGCACGCTGGTGTCGACGGTCGGCCAGCCGCCGAAGGAAAGGGCCGACGCGATCGGCGTGCGCGCCGTGGGCTATCAGGCCGGGCCCGACGCCGGCCAGCTGCGCGAGATCGACGCGCTGATCCAGGCCGGCAAGGTGCGCCCCGTGGTGTCGCGCAAGTACGCGCTGGGCGACGCCAAGGAGGCGCTGCGCGCGCTGGAGGACGGCCACGTCACGGGCAAGCTGGTGTTGGACCTCAGGGGCGCGGTCGCCGACGTGCCCGATCCGATCTATTGGCCCGGCGCCTAGCGCTGGTGCGTCGCCCGGCGGGCGGTGACCAGCGCGCGCTGGCGCATCAACCCGACCGCGTGGCTGCGGCATCGTCCAGCACGGCCCGGCACGATGTCTTGACGAGTTCCGCCACCGCGTCGACGCTGCGGTTCGAGCCGAGCAGGCGGAACATGGCGTAGCTGGTCATCGCGTACACGAAGTCGATGGCGTCGCGCCGTCGCCGCGCGGGCACGTCGGCGGGCAGCAGGCGCTTCATGAGAGCCTGCAGCAACTTCCTGCGCCGCTCGTTGCGCTGGGTGAGGGCGATGGCGAATTCGGCGTCCGAGGCCATCGCGTCGTGAAGTCGGCCGATCGCCTCGTCCGACGACCAGAAGGCGCAGAACCGCTCGATGATCGCGTCCAGGCCCTGCAGGGGATCCGCCAGCGACAGCGCCTCGGGAATCGTCGCCAGGCGGCCGCGTGCCGCGATGTCGTCGAACACGGCCTCGAGCAGGCCGCGGCGCGAACCGAACTGGTTGTAGACCGTCAACCGGGTCACGCCGGCCGCCTTGGCCACGGAATCCAGCGAGAAGCCGCCCAGGCCGCCTTCCTCGCGCAGGGACTGCGTCGCGGCGGCGATCACGCGTCCGCGCTTGGCGTCGGCGGCCGCGGTCCTCAGCGCGCTCACGTAGGGCTTGCGGCTCGGCTCGACGCTGTCTGGCATCCCGTCGATTGTATTTCGCGCGGCGAGGCCGGGCTCAGGCGGCCACGGGAGCGCGCGTCTCGGCGCGCAGCGTGACGAGGGTCCACACGCCCGCCGCCAGGTCGACCAGTCCGAACGCGACCAGGGCAGGGCGGGCCAGCCCCGCGAGCACGAATGCGCCGAACACGACCGGCGCCAGGCTGCGCACGTAGACCGAGGCCCGGAAGAACGGCACGGCGTCCGACCTGGCGGCGAACCAGTAGCAGACGCCCTCGTTGAAGACGACCAGGCCGGCCACGCGTATCCAGACCTCGGACGTCTGCGGCATCCCGAACAGCGGCAGCAGCGCGTTGGGCGCCGCCATCAGGCCGAGGCTGAGGACGATCAGGTAAGCCCCGAACGCCTGGATGGTGAATGCGGTCCTGGACATGCTCGTTCCTTTCTCGATGAGGGGGCCTGCGCTGCAGGACGTGGGGTTCTTGAAAAATGAATATACAGCATGTACAGTAAAACATCGAGACTGACATACACGGCCATGCAATACGCATTGATCCTCGTCGCGGCGCTGCACGTCCTCGCCGCGGTCTTCTGGGCCGGCAGCACGTTCGCGCTGGCCCGCACGGACGGCGTCGCCATGGAGCGCCTGTTCAAGCCGCAACTGGCCGCGGCCGTGCTGGCGTTCGTCACGGGCGGCTACCTGGGCCACACGCTCCATGCGCATGCGTTCGGGCGCGCCGAGCAGGTCCTGCTCGCGGCGATCGCTGCGTCGGCGGTCGCGCTGGTCGTGCAGATCGCGGGGGTCGGCCGCGCGACGCTTGCCTTGCGCGACCGTGCGCGCGATCCGGCCGGCCCACGGGCGCTCGCCATCACGGCGCATCGCATCGCTGCCGTGCTGCTGGCGCTGGCGGCGATCGGCATGGCGACGGCGCGCTACCTGCCGTCGGCGTCGACCGATGCCGCCGGCGCGCCGGTGCTCCCCGACGCGGCCGGGCGCGGCCGGTCCGTTGAAGCCTCGCCGCAGGCGGTCGCGGGCGCGGCGCCGCGCCCGGACGCCGACGCCGTTCCCGTCACCGCGCCGGCAGGCGTGCAGTGAGGCCGCGCGTCAGGGCTTGACGCGGGCGGCGCGCAGGACCGACGACGCGCGCTTGAGCGTGCGCAGCACGTCGGCCAGGTGCAGGCGGTCGCGCACGCTCACCAGCAGGCGCAGCTCGGTCGTCTCGGACGCGCGCTCGTCGCCCATGTCGATGTGCGTGATGTCGGCCTCGGCGGCGCTGATGGCCTGCGCGACCTGCGCCAGCGTGCCCTTGGTGTTGCGCACCAGCACGCTGACCGCGCTCTCGAACTGGCGCGTCAGCTGCTCGGCCCAGTCGACCTCCATCCAGCGTTCCGCGTCGCGTTCGCGCAGGCGGCGGCCGATCGAGCAGTCCTTCGTGTGCACCGTCAGGCCCTCGCCGCCGAAGTAGCCCGCGACCTCGTCGCCGGGGATCGGACGGCAGCAGGTGGCCAACTGCACCGACGCGCCCTCGCTGCCGTCGATCTCGACGACGTTCTGGCCGACGGCCGCCTCGTTGCTGGCGAAGCGGCCCATGGTCAGCGCGATCGCGCCCGGGCGCTGGCCGCGCTCGCCCAGCAGCTGCGCCAGGCGCTTGGCGACGATGGAGGCGATCTTGCGGCCCAGCCCGATGTCCACCATCAGCTCGGCCCGGCTGCGGCTGCCGCTCCAGCGCGTGAGCGACTGCCACAGCGCGGCGTGCTCCTCGTCGTCGCCCGGCACCGCCATGCCTTCGTTGCGCAGCGCCTGCGTCAGCAGCTTCTCGCCGAGAAGGATGGATTCCTCGTGCTCGAGGTTCTTCAGGAAGTGGCGGATCTTGGAGCGCGCGCGCCCGGTGCGCACCGAGTTCAGCCACGACGGGTTGGGCCGCGCGTTGGGCGAGGTGCTCACCTCGACGACGTCGCCGCTCTTGAGCTCCGTGCGCAGGGCGACCGGCTCGCCGTTGACCTTGGCGGCGACGCAATGGTCGCCGACGTCGGAGTGGATCGCGTAGGCGAAGTCGATCGGCGTCGCGCCGCGCGGCAGCGCCAGGATCTTGCTCTTGGGCGTGAAGACGTAGACGGCCTCGGGGAACAGGTCGATCTTGACGTGCTCCAGGAACTCGCTGGAGTCGTGCGTGTCGCTCTGGATGTCGATCAGCGACTGCAGCCACATCGCGCCCAGGCGCTGCGCCTCGTCGGGCCGTCCGCCCTGCGGTCCGACCTTGTACATCCAGTGCGCCGCGATGCCGGCCTCGGCCACCGCGTGCATCTCCTCGGTGCGCACCTGGAACTCGACCGCCGTGCCCAGCGGATTGACCAGCGTGGTGTGCAGCGACTGGTAGCCGTTGGCCTTGGGGATGGCGATGTAGTCCTTGAAGCGGCCGGGCACCGGCTTGTACGTCTGGTGCAGCGTGCCCAACGACAGGTAGCACTCGGGCAGCGAGTGCACGACGATGCGGAAGCCGAAGATGTCGTTGACCTGCGCGAAGCCGGCGTGCTTCTCGCGCATCTTGCGGTAGATCGAGAACACCGTCTTCTCGCGGCTGAAGACGGTGACCTTGGTGCGCGCCTCGGTGAACGCCTTCTCCACGTCGCGCCGCATGCGGTCCACGATGTCGCGCCGCGTCCCGCGCGCGCGCTCCAGCGCCTTGGCGATCGCTGCATACCGCCAGGGGTACATGAAGCGGAACGACAGGTCCTGCAGCTCGCGGTACATCTGGTTCAGGCCCAGGCGGTGCGCGATGGGGGCGAAGATCTCGATGGTCTCGCGTGCGATGCGGGCGCGCTTGGCCGGCG
The DNA here is from genome assembly GCA_019510465.1 of Burkholderiales bacterium. Classification (GTDB taxonomy): domain Bacteria; phylum Pseudomonadota; class Gammaproteobacteria; order Burkholderiales; family Burkholderiaceae_C; genus Scleromatobacter. The sequence continues at coordinate 2,750 of JAEKKH010000175.1, read as the reverse complement.
CCATCGCCTCCATCGTGCGCATGTTGTGCAGGCGGTCGCACAGCTTGATGAGGATCACGCGCACGTCGCGCGACATCGCCAGCAGCATCTTGCGGAACGACTCGGCCTGCCCGTCCTCGCGGGTGGAGAACTGCAGCTTGTCCAGCTTGGTCAGGCCGTCGACCAGGTCGGCGGTGGGCGCGCCGAAGCGCTCGATCAGCTCCGGCTTGGTGACGCCGCAGTCCTCGATGGTGTCGTGCATCAGCGCCGCCATCAGCGCGGTGGCATCGAGCTTCCAGTCGGCCGCCAGGCCGGTGACCGCGAGCGGGTGCGTGATGTACGGGATGCCGCTGGCGCGCAGCTGGCCCAGGTGCGCCTCGTCGGCGAACTTGTAGGCCTCGCGCACCTTCTTCAGGTCGGACTTGGTCAGGTAGCCCAGCTTCTCGGACAGCTCGGCGAAGGTGGTGACCTCGGCTTGCGGCGTCGTGGCGGCCGGGGTGCGCGCCAGGCCGTGCAGCTTGGCAGGCAGCAGGTCGGCGGCGAACGAACGAATACTCATGACCAACAATTTAGCGTGTTATCGGGCCGGCGCCGCCCCGGTCGGGAAATCGACGTGCCCGAGCGACCGGCCGGTTCCGGCCCGGCCACGCCGCCAGAACCGCGGGTTTTCGCCATCCCTTGTTTCGGTGATTCGTTGAAACCGCTTTCAAAAAATTACCGGGAAACCGGCCGAAACGGCCTTTTCCGGAGTCAAATCCGCTCCGCCCGGCTGCTTCAGGCAGGCAGCGGGTGGCTGCCCAAGTGCCGGACGCGATGCCCGAACGTCGCCCCGGCCCTTCCCGGACCCCGACTGGCCTGAAGACGGCGCGCCCGAACGCGTCACCCAAGAACGACAGGAGACAGCGATGATTCCACGTGTTGCAGGACTTGCCGTCCTGCTGGCATTTTCCCTCGGTAGCGCAGGCTACGTGCAGGCCCAGACGGCCGCCGACTACACGCAGGGCGTGACGGTCGGCGGCACGACGGCCACGATCGATTTCAACCCGACCTCGAGCACCACGACCTGGACGGACGTGCACTACTCGGTCAACGGCGGCGCCCTGCAGAACCTGCGGATGGCGCGCAACGCCAGCACCGGCGCGGAGACCCAGCAGGTCTTGCAAGCGGTTTCAGCCGGCAACACCATCGCCTACAGCTTCACGTACAACAAGGGCACGCCGGCGTACGACACGCCCACCTATTCGTACACCGTGGGCGCGTCGACCGGCGGCGGCACGTCCGTGAACCCGGCGGCCGGCCAGGCCTGCTTCTTCGCCGACATCAACTACGGCGGCGACTCCTTCTGCGCCAGCGCCAGCAGCAGCTGGGTCGGCAGCGCGTGGAACGACCGCATGTCGTCGGTCAAGGTGGCTTCCGGCGTGACGGTCGTCCTGTACAACGACGTCAACTACGGCGGCGCCACGCTGACCGTGTCCGCCAACAACGCCAACCTGGTGAACAACGGCTTCAACGACCTGGCCTCGTCGTTCAAGCTGACCACGGGCGCCACCGGCGGAACGTGGAACAAGCAGACGACGTTCAACATCGTCAACGGCACCAACAACGCCTACGACAATGCGCACGTCTTCTGGGCCATCATCGGCAAGGACTGGACGACCGGCAAGTTCGTCTGGGTGAACACGGCGGGCCAGCTGATCCCGATGTCCACCGCGGACAACGGCGCGCTGTCCAAGAACGGCGTCACCTACACCAACTACTTCCACTCGATCGCGCAGGCCGGCTCGGTGACGATCCCGCCGATCAACTCCGCGCGACTGCTGCTGAGCGTCGGCACCCCGATGTACATCCGCGTCAACCAGGACGTGAACGGCAACATGGGCTACGCCGGCGCCAACATCGACAACCCGACCGACCCGAACATCGACGTCACGTTCGACTTCGCCGAGATGGCCATCCTTCCGGACACCGGCTTCTACGGCAACACCACGCGCGTCGACCAGTTCGGCTTCCCGGTGCGTCTGCGCCTGCAGGGCCTGGACGGCTATGACCAGACGGTGGGCGAGACCGCCACGCGCGCCTCGCTGTTCTCGGCCTGGGCCTCGGCGGTGCCGGCGCAGTTCGCAGGCCTGGCGCAGGCGCCGTACTCGCCGTACCGCATCGTCGCGCCGGCGCATGGCAGCTTCGGCACGTCGGGCTCGAACGCGCACTACCTGGACAGCTACATCCAGGGCCTGTGGAGCAAGTACGCGACGCAGACGCTGACCTTCACCGACCAGCAAGGCACGTTCTCGGGCCACGTCGTCAACGGCCAGTTCCAGTTCACGGACGGCCAGGGCACGTACATCATCCAGCGCGCGCCGACGACGCAGGAAGCGCTGCTGGGCAACGGCGTGCTCAACGACGCGACGGGCCAGACGCCGGGCACCGCGGGCTACGACAAGCAGCTGCAGATCCAGGCCCAGATGTGCGCGGCGATCAACCGCCACATCGTCGAGGATCCGGCGCACTGGTACTCGCCGGGCTATTTCTACGTCAACCCGTCGAACTCGTATTCGAAGTTCTGGCACGACCACAGCATCAACGCGCTGTCGTACGGCTTCGCGTATGACGACGTCGGCGGCTTCAGTTCGTCGCTGCACACCGAGAAGCCGACGATCGCCACCGTGACGGTCGGCTGGTAAGTCGCGAGAAGGGCTCCGCGCCTTGGGGGGCGCGGATCATGCGAAGGCCGGGAGTGGCGCGGGAACGACTGCTGCTGCTTCCGGCCTTTT
>JAEKKH010000377.1 GCA_019510465.1 Burkholderiales bacterium | reverse complement strand
AGAACGTCGCGGACGGCGTGGCTCACGTGCACGCTTCGTTCAACAACACGATCATCACGATCACCGACCGCCAGGGCGGCGCGCTGTCGTGGGCCTCGTCGGGTGGCCAGGGCTTCAAGGGTTCGCGCAAGTCGACCCCCTTCGCTGCCCAGGTCGCTGCCGAGATGGCCGGTCGTGCTGCCCAGGAGCAGGGCATCAAGAACCTCGACGTCAAGATCAAGGGCCCGGGCCCCGGTCGCGAGTCGTCGGTTCGTGCGCTGGCTTCGCTGGGCATCCGCATCACGTCGATCTCCGACGTGACGCCCGTCCCGCACAACGGCTGCCGCCCGCAAAAGCGCCGCCGCATCTGATTCGACAGCCCGGCCGGATCCGTCCTGCCGGGTGCGAATAACAGCACTTGACGTCCAGGCGTCTTCAGTGCTGCTACAATTTCGGGTTTCCCTGCAGCCGGCAATGGTCATGTGACCGTTGCCGGCTTGCATGTCTAGTGCGCCGGCTTATTGCCGGCAGTTTCCGGGCACCAACCCAAGACCACCGTCTGAGCGCCATAACAACACCCGCCAGACTCGCGCATCGCATCGAACGGCCTCGTGCCGATTGATGCCGGCGTCAGAAAACCATTCCTCAAGGAAAACAACGTGGCACGTTATCTCGGCCCCAAGGGCAAACTCTCCCGCCGTGAAGGCACCGACCTGTTCCTGAAGAGCGCCCGCCGCCCGATCGGTGACAAGGTCAAGTTCGACTCGAAGCCCGGCCAGCACGGCCGCACCTCGGGCTCCCGCACCTCGGACTACGGTCTGCAGCTGCGCGAGAAGCAGAAGGTCAAGCGCATGTACGGGGTGCTCGAGAAGCAGTTCCGCCGCTACTTCGCCGAAGCCGAGCGCCGCAAGGGCAACACCGGCGCCAACCTGCTGACGCTGCTGGAATCGCGCCTGGACAACGTCGTCTACCGCATGGGCTTCGGCTCGACGCGCGCGGAAGCGCGCCAGCTGGTCTCGCACAAGCAGATCACGGTCAACGGCGAAGTGGTCAACATCCCCTCGTTCCTGGTCAAGGTGGGCGACGTCGTCGCCGTGCGCGAGAAGGCCAAGAAGCAGCTGCGCATCATCGACGCCGTGAAGCTGGCCGAGTCGATCGGCATGCCGGCGTGGGTGTCGGTGGACGCCTCCAAGCTGGAAGGCACGTTCAAGAAGACGCCGGACCGCGACGAATTCGGCGCCGAGATCAACGAATCGATGATCGTCGAACTGTATTCGCGCTGATCCTGAATCAGCGGCCGCCCGGCGCATGCCGTCGAGTGGCCGCCGTCTCGTTGCGAGGCGCCGGGCCTCGCTGCGGACGCAAAGGCTTCCCGGCGTGGTCCATCAGCCTTATCGGTGTAACGAGCCGAGGGTATTGAGAGGAACAGGACATACATGCAAACCAATCTGCTGAAACCCAAAGCCATCAACGTCGAGCCGCTGGGCGGACATCGCGCCAAGGTCACTCTCGAGCCGTTCGAACGCGGTTATGGGCATACCCTCGGTAACGCGCTGCGCCGGGTGCTGTTGTCGTCGATGGTGGGTTACGCACCGACCGAAGTCACGATCGCAGGCGTCCTGCACGAGTACTCGACGGTCGACGGCGTGCAGGAAGACGTCGTCCACGTGATGCTGAACCTGAAGGGCGTCGTGTTCCGCCTGCACAACCGTGACGAAGTCACGCTGGTGCTGCGCAAGGAAGGCGAAGGCCCGGTCACGGCCGGCGACATCCAGACGCCGCATGACGTGGAGATCGTCAACCCCGAGCACGTCGTGGCCCACCTGGCCCAGGGCGGCAAGCTCGACATGCAGATCAAGGTCGAGAAGGGCCGCGGCTACGTGCCGGGCAACATGCGCCGCTTCGGCGACGAGACGACCAAGGCCATCGGCCGCATCGTCCTCGACGCCTCGTTCGCGCCGGTCAGGCGCGTCAGCTACGC
>JAEKKH010000376.1 GCA_019510465.1 Burkholderiales bacterium | reverse complement strand
ATGAAGGACACCACGCAGTCCGAGCTCACGATCAAGGTCACCGGCTACCAGTGGAAGTGGGGCTACGACTACATCGACGGCGAGGGCAAGGGCCTGGGCTTCGTCTCCACGCTCGACACCGCGCAGCGCGACCTGTCCGAGTCGGCGCACCCCGCCGGCAACGACTACCTGCTCAAGGTGGACAACCCGCTCGTGGTGCCGATGGGCAAGAAGGTGCGCGTCATCACCACCGCCGACGACGTGATCCACGCGTGGAGCGTGCCGGCGTTCGGCGTCAAGCAGGACGCGATCCCCGGCTTCGTGCGCGACGCCTGGTTCCTGGCCGACAAGGCTGGCGACTACTACGGCATGTGCTCCGAGCTGTGCGGCAAGGAACACGCGTTCATGCCGATCCACGTGGTCGTCATGGAGCCCAAGGACTACACCGCCTGGGTCGACAAGCAGCGCAAGGCGCTGGCCGCCGCGGCCGACGATCCGAAGAAGGTCTGGGAGATGGGCCCGCTGATGGCGCGCGGCGAGAAGGTCTACCTGGCCAACTGCGCCGTCTGCCACAAGCCGGACGGCAAGGGCGCCGGCCCGGTCAAGCCGCTGGATGCATCGCCGGTCGTCAACGACAAGGACGCGAACGCGCAGATCCTGACGGTGCTGCACGGCCGCGTGCCGCTGGGCATGCCGGCGTGGCAGGGCAAGCTGTCGGACACCGAGATCGCCGCCGCCATCACGTACACGAAGAATTCGTGGAGCAACCACACCGGCCAGCTGGTGCAGCCCGCCGAAGTGCTTGCCGACGAGACCAAGTAAGTCGCCGTCCGATCGAGCCGATCGTCCGACACAAGCGTTCGCTGAAGGATTTCCTCTCATGAGTGCTGTTCTGCCCCAACCGATCGCCCCCGGCCACGGCCATGATCACGAACACGATCATGCGCACGGCCATCCGCACGGCTGGCGCCGCTGGCTGTTCGCGACCAACCACAAGGACATCGGCACGATGTACCTGTTGTTCGCGTTCACGATGTTCCTCGTGGGCGGCACGCTGGCGCTGCTGATCCGGCTGGAGCTGTTCCAGCCCGGCCTGCAGTTCTTCAATCCCGAGCTGTTCAACCAGTTCACCACGATGCACGGCCTGATCATGGTGTTCGGCGCGATCATGCCGGCGTTCGTCGGCTTCGCGAACTGGATGATCCCGCTGCAGATCGGCGCGGCCGACATGGCCTTCGCGCGGATGAACAACCTCAGCTTCTGGCTGCTGATCCCGGCGGCCGTCATGCTGGTGATGGGCTTCTTCCTGCCCGGCGGCGCGCCCGCCGCCGGCTGGACGCTCTATGCGCCGCTGACGCTGCAGATGGGCATGTCGATGGACAGCTCGATCTTCGCGCTGCACATCATGGGCGCGAGCTCCATCATGGGCTCGATCAACATCATCGTCACCATCCTCAACATGCGCGCCCCGGGCATGACGCTGATGAAGATGCCGATGTTCGTGTGGACCTGGCTGATCACCGCCTACCTGCTGATCGCCGTGATGCCCGTGCTCGCCGGCGCCATCACGATGACGCTGACGGACCGCCACTTCCACACCAGCTTCTTCAGCCCGGCCGGCGGCGGCGACCCGGTGATGTACCAGCACGTGTTCTGGTTCTTCGGGCACCCCGAGGTCTACATCATGATCCTGCCGGCCTTCGGCATCGTCAGCCAGGTCGTGCCGGCGTTCGCGCGCAAGCGCCTGTTCGGCTACACGTCGATGGTGTACGCCACGTCGTCCATCGCCATCCTGTCGTTCATCGTGTGGGCGCACCACATGTACACGACGGGCATGCCGGTCACGGGCCAGCTGTTCTTCATGTACGCCACGATGCTGATCTCCGTGCCCACGGGCGTGAAGGTCTTCAACTGGCTGGCCACGATGTGGCGCGGCTCGATGACCTTCGAGGCCCCGATGCTGTGGGCCGTGGGCTTCATCTTCG
>JAEKKH010000284.1 GCA_019510465.1 Burkholderiales bacterium | reverse complement strand
CCGACGAGGCCGGCGTGCTGTCGAGGATCACGACGACGCTGGCCGAGCACGACATCTCCATCGACGCCGTGCTGCAGCGCCCCAGCCCCGACCAGAAGCCGGGCCGGCAGGATCTGATCATCCTCACGCACAACACCGTGGAGGGGAAGATGCGGGCGGCCATCGCCAGGATGCAGTCGCTGCCGACCGTGCTGGCGCCGATCGTCTCGCTGCGCAAGGAAGACCTCGCCTAAACCATGAAGTACATCAGCACGCGCGGTGACCAGACGCCGCGCTCGTTCAGCGAGATCCTGCTCGAAGGCCTGGCGCCCGACGGCGGCCTGTACCTGCCCGAGCACTATCCGAAGATCGACGACGCCACGCTGACGCGCTGGCGCGCGCTGCCCTACGCGGAGCTCGCGTTCGAGATCCTGTCGCTCTACATCGACCTACACCGCCGAGGTCTTCGGCACGCCGCGGATCGTGCCGCTGAAGGCGCTCGAGCCGGGCGTGCAGCTGCAGGCGCTGTCCAACGGCCCGACGCTGGCCTTCAAGGACATGGCGATGCAGCTGCTGGGCAACCTGTTCGAGTACGAGCTGGGGCGCCGCGGCGAGACGCTCAACATCCTCGGCGCGACGTCGGGCGACACCGGCAGCGCCGCCGAGCACGCGATGCGCGGCAAGAAGGGCGTCAGCGTGTTCATGCTGAGCCCGTTCGGCCGCATGAGCCCGTTCCAGCAGGCGCAGATGTTCAGCCTGCAGGACGCCAACATCCACAACCTCAGCGTCGAAGGCGTGTTCGACGACTGCCAGGACATCGTCAAGGCCGTCTCCAACGACCTCGCGTTCAAGCGCAAGTGGCGCATCGGCACGGTCAACTCGATCAACTGGGCGCGACTGCTGGCGCAGGTCGTCTACTACTTCGCCGGCTACTTCCAGGCGACGAGCTCCAATGAGCAGCGGGTCGCCTTCACGGTGCCGTCCGGCAACTTCGGCAACGTCTGCGCCGGCCACGTCGCGCGCATGATGGGCCTGCCGATCGCGCGGCTGGTGGTCGCCACCAACGAGAACGACGTGCTCGACGAGTTCTTCCGCACCGGCACCTACCGCGTGCGCGGCAGCGCCGAGACGCACGAGACCTCGAGCCCATCGATGGACATCTCCAAGGCGTCCAACTTCGAGCGCTTCGTGTTCGACCTGCTGGGCCGCGACGGCGCACGCACCCGCGAGCTGTTCGGCGCCGGGCTGCAGCGCGACGGTTCGTTCACGCTCGGCGACGCCGAGAAGGCGCGCATCGCGGGGTTCGGCTTCGTCTCGGGCCGCAGCACGCACGCCGACCGCCTGGCCACGATCCGCGACACCGACGCCCGCTTCGGCGTCGTCATCGACACCCACACGGCCGACGGCCTGAAGGTGGCGCGCGAGCACCTGCTGCCGGGCGTGCCGATGATCGTGCTGGAGACGGCGCTGCCGATCAAGTTCGCCGAGACGATCGAGGAAGCGCTGGGCCGCAAGCCCGCCCCGCCGCCGGCGCTGGCCGACCTGGAGTCGCGCCAGCGGCGCTTCACGAAGATGCCGGCCGACGTCGCGGCGGTGAAGGCCTTCATCGAGCAGAACGCACCGGCACCCTGAGAGCACCGGGCCGCGGCCTGGCTTCGACCGCGCGCCGGGCTCGACCGCCAGGCCGGCCCGATTCGCGGCGGGCATGCCACGGCGCGGCCACGGAAAGGCCAGCCCGCGCCATCCCGTCCCGAGCGAACGCCGCTTGCCAGCTCCCCGCCGCCGCCTGTGGGGCCGATCCTGTTGCATCATTGGCGTGTCATGAACGCACCCGACTCCAAACCCCCCGGCCGCGGCCCCCTGATCAGCGCCGACGACGCCCTGGCGCGCCTGCTGGCCGCCGTCGCGCCGACCGGCCGCACCGAGACCGTCCCCACGCCCGAGGGCTGGGGCCGCGTGCTGGCGCGCGATATCGTCTCCAGCGTCCACGTCCCGCCCAAGGACAACAGCGCGATGGACGGCTACGCGCTGCGCGTGGCGGACCTCGCCCAGGGCGCCGGCAGCGTGCTGCCGGTCAGCCAGCGCATCGTGGCCGGCCGTCCCGGGCAGCCCCTGCAACCGGGCACGGCGGCGCGCATCTTCACGGGCGCCCAGGTGCCCGCCGGGGCCGACGCGGTGGTGATGCAGGAACACTGCGAGGCCATCGCCGGCGACGGCCTGGGCAGCGTGCGCGTCCAGGAATTGCCGGCGCCGGGCACGGCGATCCGCCGCCAGGGCGAGGATGTCCGGCGCGGGCACGCGGTGCTGCGCGCGGGCCACCGCATGGATGCGGCCGCCATCGGCCTGGCCGCCACGGTGGGCATGGCCACGCTCGAGGTCGCCGCGCGGCCGCGCGTGGCGCTGTTCTCCACCGGCGACGAGTTGGTGATGCCCGGCGAGCCGCTGCCGCCCGGCGCGATCTACAACTCCAACCGCTTCATGCTGGGCGCGCTGCTGCGCGGCCAGGGATGCCTCGTCACCGACCTGGGCAACGTGCCCGACAGGCTGCAAGCCACGCGCGCCATGCTGCGCGAGGCGGCGGCCGGCCACGACCTGATCCTGAGCTCGGGCGGGGTGTCGGTTGGCGAGGAAGACCATCTCAAGCCCGCCCTGGCCGCCGAGGGCCGGCTCGACCTGTGGTCGATCGCGATCAAGCCCGGCAAGCCGCTGGCGTTCGGCGCGGTGCGGCATCCGGCCGGCGCGGACGCCGAGACCTGGTTCATCGGCCTGCCGGGCAACCCCGTGTCCAGCCATGTCACGTTCACGCTCTTCGTGCGGCCGGTGCTGGCGCGCCTGCAGGGCGCCGAGGCGGCCTGGCCGGCGGGCATGCCGATGCGGGCCGACTTCGTCTGGCCGCGTCCCGACAAGCGGCGCGAGTTCCTGCGCGTGCGCCGCAACGCGGGCGGCGGGCTCGACCTCTACGCGAACCAGGGCTCCGGCGTCCTCACCTCGCTGGCCTGGGGCGACGGCCTGGCCGATCTTGCGCCCGGCCAGGCGGTGCAGCCGGGCGACATGGTGCGCTTCCTGTCGCTGGCGGAGCTCGCGCCGTGAAAGTGACGCTGAAGTATTTCGCATCGCTGCGCGAGGCCTTGGGCGCCGGCGGCGCGCTCGAGTGGACGCCCGCGGCCGAGCCCACCGCCGCGGCCTTGCGCGCATGGCTGCGCACGCAGTCGCCCGCGCACGCGCAGGCGCTCGCGCCCGGGCGCGCCGTGCGCGTGGCCGTCGACCAGGTGCTGGCCGACGAGTCCGCGACGCTGCGCGACGGCGCGGAGGTCGCGTTCTTCCCGCCCGTCACCGGAGGTTGAGGCGCCGTGATGGTTCGCGTGCGGATCCAGCAAGCCGACTTCGACATCGGCGCCGAGCTCGCCGCGCTCCAGGGCGGGTGCACCGACGTCGGCGCGGTGGCGAGCTTCGTCGGCTGCGTGCGCGGGCACACGCGCGAGGACGACATCTCCGCGTTGACGCTGGAGCACTACCCCGGCATGACCGAGCGCGCCATCGAGGCGATGATCGACCTGGCCCAGGCGCGCTTCGGCCTGCAGGGCGCCCGGGTCATCCACCGCGTCGGGCGGCTGCTGCCGGGCGAGCGCATCGTGCTGGTCGCGGTGACGGCGCCGCATCGCCGCGCGGCGTTCCAGGGCTGCGAATTCCTGATGGACTACCTCAAGACGCACGCGCCGTTCTGGAAGAAGGAAGCGACGCCGCAGGGCGAGCGCTGGGTGGACGCGCGCGTGGCTGACGACGAGGCGCTGCGGCGCTGGGGCCTGACCTCGGACAACGCCGGACCGCAGAGCTGACCAGCGGGGCGTCCCGCGCTTTCGGGCCCGGGCGCTCGCCTGGTCCGATGACGCGCTTCAGTGGCCCACGAGCTGCTTCAAGGCCGCCTTGACCACCAGGATCTTGCCGCTGGCCACCGCCCCGGCGAGCTTGGCCTCGGTCTCGGTCGCCTCGCGCACGGCCGTGGCTCCCGCCTCGAACACGCGGCCCTGCGGCTTGCCGTCCGGGGCCCGGACCATCGCCACCAGCCAGTCGGATTGCGGCGTCGACAGCGACGTGGTGGCGAGGATGGCCTTGCACGGCTGCGTCAGCAGCGCCGGCGCGCCGCCTCCGGCCAGGCGATCGGCGACGATGCGGCAGTTGCCGTTGGCCGCGTTGCGGGCGACGAGCAGGTAGCCGTGTTCGGCCAGCACCGTGTCGCGCTTGGAGGGCTGGAAGCCGTCGGTCGCGGCGTCGGCCGCGGCCAGCGTGGACTTGGCCCAGGCGGCGGCCTTGGCGATGCTCAGCTTGGGCGGCTCGTCCTCGAGGCCCTCGACGCCCTCCAGGCCGTCCGCGCCGACGCGCACGAATGCGTCGTAGGTGTAGGTGTCCTCGCGCGTGTCGCGCTGCAGGTAGCGGTAGACGAATACCGGCTGGCCCTTCCAGTCGAACGAGGTGGCGTCCGGCACGCCCATGCAGCTTGGCCATTCGCCGTCCTCGCCCGGCTCGACCAGCGGATCGATCACCGTGGCGCCGTGCGCGAGCAGGCCGCAGCCCATCCCGTGGCCATGGCCGGGCGCAAAGCCGTACCAGACGGCCTGCGGCGCGTCGGCGGGCAGCCTGGGGAAGGCCTTCCGGTCGTTGATGCGCACGCTTGCCAGCGGCGTCCCGCCGTCCTTGTCCGCGGCCAGCGCCTGCGGCGCGAGCGCGGCCAGCAGCGCGCTGGCGACCAATCCCGTGGCCCAAGGCCATTCGCACCTCATTTGACGCCTTCCCTGGCCATCTTGGACATCTGTTCGAGCGTGTAGCCGTAGTGCCTTTCCGGAGCCTTCGGGTGCAGCGGCGGGTGCTTGGGCTTGGGCTTGGCGGCCGCGGCGGCCTCGATCGGCACCCGCAGGTCCAGGTAGCGCTGGTAGCCGGCCTTGCGTTCGGTCACGACCGGCTTGGCGATGCCTTTCTTCTTCGAGGTGGCGTCGTTCCAGCAGCCCCAGGCGAAGGAGAACAGCCAGGAATCGTGGATGTCGCTGTCGACATAGACCTTGTAGACCTGCTTGCCCACGTTGGCCGTGGTGCATCCGGCCACGCCCAGCGCGTCGCGCGCCAGCTTCAGGTGCTCGAGGCGGTCGTCGAAGCCGATGAACGCGCCATTGACGAGGCAGCAGATCGCCAGGAAGTCGTTCTTGTCGGCGAGGTCGTTGAGGTCGTGGTTCTTCTTGCCCGATGTCCAGTACCATCCCGCCGACTTGGCCGCCCACTCCGGCTCCTCGATCTTGACCCGGTTGGCGCCCAGGAAGTCCTGCTTCTCGAACAGGCCGAAGTTCGTGTAGTTGTCCTTGCCGGTGAGCTGGATCAGGCCGCGGCCCTTGTAGCCCTTGTACGCCTTCTCCTCGGTGACGCCCTTGGGCAGGATCTCGGCGACATAGTGCAACTCGCCCGATTCGGCGCCCACCTGGGCCAGGAAGTGCGCCTTGCGCAGGCAGGTGGTGATGGACGAATCCTTGAAGGTCTTGTTCAGCCCATCCAGGAACTCCTGGTTGCGCGCCTTCTTGGCGTGCGGGTAGCACTTGCACAACTCCTCGATCGTGATGTCGCGGTTGCAGGCGCAGGTGCTCGCGCTCGTCGGGAACGCGAAGGGATCGGCGACGCAAGCCGCCCAGTCGTTGATGCCGAGAGGGCCGGGCGAATCGGCGTACCAGTGCAGGTCGAAGATGCCCAGGGGCCCAGGCGGCTGGCACGGGGCGCCGAAGTTGAACGGAAACTGTGGCCCGATCGGGCCGGGCCTGCGCGACGTTGCCACATGCGACTCCGAAGTCTGTGCGCGCAGTCTAGCCGCTTGCCGGGCTCCCGCCGGTCGTGCGGGCTGCGAGAATGCAGGAAAGCCCCGCAGGCGCGCCGCGCCGTCCACCTCCTCGCCAGCCCTGTCCCGCATGAGCGTCCCGCCTTCCGTTCCCCCCGCCGCCGTTCCCGAGGGCAGTCGTGCCGGCCACGTCAGCGTGCCCGACCTGCCCGTGAGCGAACTGCGCTCCGAGGAGTTGCGCCAGGCGCTGGGTCGCTTCGTCACGGGCGTCACCATCGTCACCTGTCGCGACGGGCACGGCGCGCCGGTGGGCCTGACGGCCAACTCGTTCAACGCGCTGTCGCTCGATCCGCCGCTGGTGCTGTGGTCGCTGCGCGAGTCCAGTTCCACGATAGACGCGTTCACCGCGGCCAGCCATTTCGCCGTCAACGTCCTGGCGGCCGACCAGATCGAGTTGTCGCGCCGCTTCGCGCGCCCATCGAGCGCCAAGTTCGACGAGGGCCAGTGGACGGACGGGCAGGGCGGGGCGCCGCTGCTGACCGGCTGCGTGGCCGTCTTCGAATGCCGCCGCCGCAGCCACCATCCCGCCGGCGACCACGTGCTGTTCATCGGCGAGGTGGAACGCATCGGCGGTGCGGCGTCCACGCCGCTGGTCTACCATGCAGGGCACTACCGGACGCTCAGCGAATGAATGGCAAGTACCAACCGAATGAACCCGCCCGCACGAGGCGGGTGGCGCTGGTCGGGCGCATCGAGCGCTTCGTCGACGGCACGGACGTCTCCGTCGAGGCGGCCCACGCCATCGAAGTGGGCCTGGACGACGCCTTCCCCGACGACGACTGGATGTCGGAACGGGTGCTGATGCTCGCGAGCTACCGCCCCGGCGGCGGCGAGTCCCTGTACGACGAGACGCAGATGCGCGCCGAGCTGGCCAAGGTGCTGGAGCGATTGCGCCGGTCCTGAGAGCCCGATGCGTCCGGCTTGCGCGGCGTCATTGACGCCCGGGCCGCGATGACGTCAGATCGATGGCGTGCCCGGCGACGAGTCGGACCGACACGGAACGCCGGTTGCTCGCGCTTGAAAACGCATCCTCCGTTCCCACGTTGGTGGCAGTTCGAAAGGATTCCAAGATGCGACTCGACAAGTTGACGACCGCGTTCCAGCAGGCTCTCGCCGACGGCCAGAGCGCTGCGGTGGCACGCGACAACCCGTACGTCGAACCGGCCCACGTGCTGGCGGCGATGCTGGTGCAGCCGGATGGCCCGAAGTCCCTGCTCGACCGCGCGGGCGCCAATACCGCCGCGCTCAAGTCCGCGATGGACACCCTCGTCGCCGGTCTGCCGCAGGTGCAGGGCGGCGGCCAGGTCTCCGGCAGCCGCGACCTCGTGCACCTGCTGCAGCAGGCCGAGAAGGAGGCCGGCAAGCGTGGCGACCAGTTCGTCGCCAGCGAGATGTTCCTGCTGGCGCTGGCCGACGCCAGGAGCGACATCGGCGGCATCGTGCGCGGCCACGGCCTCACGCGCAAGGCGCTCGAGGCGGCCATCGACGCGGTGCGCGGCGGCGCCACCGTGGACTCGGCCGACGCCGAGGGCCAGCGCGAGGCGCTCAAGAAGTACACGCTGGACCTCACCGAGCGCGCGCGCAAGGGCAAGCTCGACCCGGTGATCGGCCGTGACGACGAGATCCGCCGCGCCATCCAGGTGCTGCAGCGCCGCAGCAAGAACAACCCGGTGCTGATCGGCGAGCCGGGCGTCGGCAAGACGGCCATCGTCGAAGGCCTGGCCCAGCGCATCGTCGCCGGCGAGGTGCCCGAGACGCTGAAGAACAAGCGCGTGCTCATGCTCGACATGGCGGGCCTGCTGGCCGGCGCCAAGTTCCGCGGCGAGTTCGAGGAGCGGCTCAAGGCCGTCCTGAAGGAGGTGGCGCTCGACGAGGGCCGCATCATCCTGTTCATCGACGAGCTGCACACCATGGTGGGCGCCGGCAAGGCCGAGGGCGCCATCGACGCGGGCAACATGCTCAAGCCCGCGCTCGCGCGCGGCGAGCTGCACTGCATCGGCGCGACCACGCTCGACGAGTACCGCAAGTACGTCGAGAAGGACGCCGCGCTGGAGCGCCGCTTCC
>JAEKKH010000283.1 GCA_019510465.1 Burkholderiales bacterium | reverse complement strand
TTCGGAGCGGCCGGGCGGGCGCTCATGCTACGTCCTTCAGGCCGAACACTTCCACGCCCACCGAATCGCAGTCCGGATAGACGTCGGGCTTTTCCGTCGACACCCGCGCCGCGCGCACGTTCGGATGCGCCAGCATCAGCGCCAGCACGTCGTCGCACAGCGTCTCCTGCAGGTGCACGTGGCCCTGCGCCATGCGCTGGGCGATCGTCGAGCGGATGAAGTCGTAGTCCAGGACCTCGCGCAGCTGGTCGTCCCGGGGCGTGGAGATCGCCAGGGGCACGTACAGGTCGACGTTGATCAGCACGCGCTGCTCGCCCTTCTTCTCGAAGTCGTGCACGCCGATGTTGATCATCACCTCGTAGTTGCGCAGGAACAGCCGGCGGCAGTCCATGAGGGTGGGGTGGTGGAGGAGGCTGTGCATGGTCTTGAGCGAAGTGTTCGGGAGGCGAGGATCACATCCGAGCCCAACCGAGCTCCCCCTCGGGGGGCAGCGACGGGAGGAGCGAGGGGGCGGTCATGTCGGGAAGCGAGGATCGCATCCGAGCCGATCCGAGCTCCCCCTCGGGGGCAGCGACGGGAGGAGCGAGGGGGCGGTCATGTCGGGAAGCGAGGATCGCATCCGAGCCGATCCGAACTCCCCCTCGGGGGCAGCGACGGGAGGAGCGAGGGGGCGGTCATGTCGGGAAGCGAGGATCGGATCCGAGCCGATCCGAGCTCCCCCTCGGGGGGCAGCGACGGGAGGAGCGAGGGGGCGGTCATTTCACCAGGAAAAGGACGTCGCGCGGCTGGCGGACGAGGTGCTGGCCGCCGTCGACGGCCAGGTCGACGCCGGTGATGGCGGGCGACTCGATGAGGAAGCGCACGGCGCGCGCGATGTCCTCGGGCGTGGACGAGCGGCCGAGCGCGGTGAGCTTGTGCGCCTTGGCGAACTCGCCGTCGTCCATCGGGCCGGAGACGAGCGTGATGCCCGGCGACACCCCGCACACGCGCACCGCGGGCGCCAGCGCCTGCGCGAGCAGCACCGTGGCGTGCGCGAGCGCGGCCTTGGTGAGCGTGTACGAGAAGTAGTCGGGGTTCGGGTTGTGCAGCTTCTGGTCGAGAAGGTTGACGACGCACGGCGTCACGCGCCTGGGGCTGGTGCTCGCAGCTTGCGTGGCCACCTGCCTAGCGAGTGCCTGCGCGAGCTCGACCGGCGCCGCGACGTTGCTGCGCGTCAGCGAGGCCAGCAGGCCGGCGTCGAAGTGCTCGGGGCTGTCGTATTCGAAGCGCGACGCGCTGTTGACGACCGCGTCGACACGGCCGAAGGCGTGCGCGACGGCGGGCAGCAGCGCGGCCGTGGCGGCGGGATCGGCGAAGTCGGCCGAAAACAGCTGGACGCGCGCGCCGGCGGCGCGCAGCTCGCGCGCGGTGGCTTCGGCATCGTCCAGCGAGCGGGCGTCGGCGCCGCGGTGATGCAAGGCGATGTCGAAGCCGGTGCTCGCCAGCTCGAGCGCGATCACGCGGCCGATGCGCCGCGCGGCGCCGGTGACGAGCGCCACCGGACGCGGGCCGCCCGGCGTCGCCGCGCCGCGTTGCAGAGGCTCCGAGGCTGGCATTTGCGTGTCAGGATGGTGGGAGGGGGCCATGATCCCTACAATTTCATTCGATGCAGCACGATTCCAGGCCCGGCCTTCCGGGCGCCACGACAGATTCCTCGACCGCTCCGACGACGCCCGGCGACGCGCTGGTCGCCCGGATCGCGTCCCGCATCGCCGCGGCCGGCGGCTGGATGCCGTTCGACGACTTCATGGCGGAGGCGTTGTACGCGCCCGGCCTCGGCTACTACAGCGGCGGGCGCCGCATCTTCGGCCTGGGGCCCGGGAGCGGCAGCGATTTCGTCACCGCCCCCGAATTATCGCCGTTCTTCGGCCGCTCGCTGGCCGTGCAGGTGCGCGAGGCGCTGACGGCGTCGGGCACCGGCCGCGTCTACGAGTTCGGCGCCGGCTCGGGGGCGCTGGCCGAGCAGCTGCTGGAGGCGCTCGACGCCGACGACGCCGACGACGACGGCATCCTGAAGATGCCGGTGGATCTGACGATCATCGAAGTCTCCGGGCCGCTGCGCGAGCGCCAGCAGGCACGCCTGGCGCGCTTCGCGCCGCGCGTGCAGTGGCTGGACGCCTGGCCGGCGGCGATCGAGGGCGTGGTGGTCGGCAACGAGGTGCTCGACGCGATGCCCGTCAAGCTGCTGCATCGCGCCGGCGGCCGATGGCACGAGCGCGGGGTGGTCGACCTCGCCGATCCCGCGTCCGCGGCGCGCGCGGCCGTCGGCTCCGACGATGGGCGGCATCGCTTCGCGTTCGCCGACCTGGACGCCGCCTTCGCGCTGGAGGGCGAGACCCAGGCCGCCGCCGTGCTGATGGACGGCTTCTTCCCCGACGGCAGCGTCACCGAGATCCACCCGATCGCCGAGAGCTTCATCGCGAGCCTGGCCGACCGCTTGCGGCGCGGCGTCGCGCTCCTGGTCGACTACGGCTTCCCCGAGCACGAGTACTACCACCCGCAGCGCCTGGGCGGCACGCTGATGTGCCACCAGGCCCACCGCGCCGACGGCGATCCGCTGGCCGACGTCGGCGCCAAGGACATCACCGCGCACGTCAACTTCAGCGGCATCGCGCTGGCCGCGCAGGAGTCCGGCATGACGGTGCTGGGGTACACCTCGCAGGCGCGCTTCCTGATCAACTGCGGCCTCGTCGACCTGCTGGCCGCCGCCAGCGTCGGCGAGCGCGCGAACGCGCAGAAGCTGGTCAACGAGCACGAGATGGGCGAGCTGTTCAAGGTGATCGCCCTGGCCCGCGGCTGCGAGCTCGACCCGGTCGGCTTCCGCGCGGGCGATCGTTCGCACATGCTCTGAACACGATCGCCGCGATGCGCTTCCTGCTGATCCTGCTGCTGAGCCTGCTGATCTTCAACCGCTTCGGCGACTGGCTGTCGCGCCACGGCTTCGGCCGCCTGCCGGGCGACATCCGCGTGCGCATCGCCGGCCGCGAGCTGTTCGTGCCGCTGGGCAGCGGCGTGGCGCTGTTCCTCGTCGCAAGCGCGATCGCCTGGATCCGGTAGCGCGCGGGCTGGACGCCAAGGACGCCAGGTCCGCAGGGCGGGGCGTCTGACCCGCCGTACGAAGACCACGCCGTTCGCGCCGCGCGCCGCGCGCTCGCGGGCGAGGGAAGACGATGGAGCAATCCAGCGCGACCATCCGGCATGGAAAGTCTCGCGACGTCGGCAGACACTGTGTCCATCGGCGCCGGACGTCTCCCGGCGCGACGAACCCAGGAGAAACGACATGCTGGACTGGCTTGCCTATCGCAGGGAACTCACCGGCCGCATCGGCCAGTTCGGCAAGCTGTCGCCGGGCACCGTGCAGGGCTACCAGGCGCTGTCCCGGGCCGGCGCGGCCACCGGGCACCTCGACGCCAGGACGCGCGAGCTGATCGCGCTGGCCGTGTCCGTGACGACGCGCTGCGACGGCTGCATCACCGTGCACGCCGCCGAGGCGCTCAAGCAGGGCGCGACCCGGGACGAGATCGCCGAGGCGCTGGGCGTGGCGGTGGCGCTCAACGCCGGCGCGGCGATGGTGTATTCGGCGCGGACGCTGGATGCCGTGGACGCGTACACGGCGACGCCTGCCGCGTAGGCGCGCCGGTCACCCGAAGGTGATCTCGGCCGCCGGCGCCGCGTCGATCACGACGTGGAAGCTGCTGATGTTGCGCAGCGTCTCGTTCTCGTGCAGCCGGATCTGCAGGCCGGTGGCGTGCGGCTTGTCGTGCGAGGTGTGGGCGTCGGAGGCGAGCGTGACCGCGTAGCCGCGCGCGGCGGCGCCGCGCACGCTGGAATCGACGCAGAACTCGCTCGAATAGCCGCACACGACGACGTGGCGCACGCCGTGCGCGGCGAGCTGCTCGTGCAGCGGCGTGCGCAGGAAGGCGTCGGACATCTTCTTGCGCAGGAACAGGTCGGACGCGTCCGCGACGAGGCCCGGATGCAGCCGCCAGCCCGGCGTGTCGGCCACCAGGTCGCCCGTGGGCGTCTCGTGCTGCACCCAGACGACCGGCACCCGGGCGTCGCGCGCGCGGGACGCGAGGCCGTTGATGCGGGCGACGACCTCCTCGGCCTCGGCCGGCTCGGGGTCGAACAGGGTCGTCTGCATGTCGATGACGACGAGGGCGGTGTCGCGGGCGGAAAGCTTCATGGACGGGGCGTCGGTTCAGGCAGCCGCATCATCGGCCGCCCGGCGCGCGGTGTAAACGCCGGCGCCGGCACGACACTCCTGCGTGGCGCGGATCAATCGGCGGTCTCGAGGCCGGCCTGGAGCGCGAGGACGCGCGCCCGCCGGATCTCGGCGGCGATTGCCTCGCCCTTCAGCCCGCGCTCGATGGCGCGTGCCGACGCGGCGCGGGCGTCGACGCCCTGCGCGATCCTCAGCGCCGCGGCCAGGCGCGCGCGCTGCGGGTACGGCTGATCCTCGAGACCCAGGCGGCCGGTGGCATCGCACTCGCAGGCGGCCAGCATCTGCAGGAAGCGATCGGGGCGGCGGAGCGCGTCGCAGCGCTCGAGCAGGCGCATGACGGCCGTGGCGTCGAGCTTGCCGCTGCCGTGGATGTTGCTGTGCTCTCGCGCGGTCAGCAGCGCCAGTTCGCCGCAGTCGGCGGGCACGCGCAGGCGCTCGTTGACGCCGCGGATCAGCGCCTCGCCGCGCTGCTCGTGGCCGATGTGGCGCGGCAGGATGTCCGCGGGGGTCGTGCCCTTGCCCAGGTCGTGCACGAGGCAGGCATAGCGCACCGGCAGCGGCTGCGCGGTGGCGGCGCAGCGATCGAGCACCATCAGCGTGTGCACGCCGGTGTCGATCTCCGGATGATGCTGCGGCGGCTGCGGCACGCCGAACAGGGCGTCGAGCTCGGGGATCAGCCGCGCGAGCGCGCCCACGCCGCGCAGCACCTCGAACATGCGGGCCGGCGCGCGCTCCATCAGGCCACGCGACAGCTCCTGCCACACGCGCTCGGCCACCAGCGCGTCGACCTCGCCGGCCTCGACCATCCGCTTCATCAGCGCGTCGGTCTCGGGCGCGACGGAGAACTCGGGCCAGCGCGCCGCGAAGCGCGCCAGCCGCAGGATGCGCACCGGATCTTCCGTGAAGGCCTCGGAGACGTGGCGCAGCACCCTGGCCTGCAGGTCGCGCTGGCCGTGGTGCGGGTCGACCAGCGTGCCGTCGGCCTGCTGGGCGATCGCGTTGATCGTGAGATCGCGCCGGCGCAGGTCGTCCTCGAGCGTGACGTCGGGCGCCGCACGGACCTCGAAGCCGCGGTAGCCGGGCCCGGTCTTGCGCTCGGTGCGGGCCAGCGCGTATTCCTCGTGCGTGTCCGGGTGCAGGAAGACGGGGAAGTCCTTGCCGACGGGCAGGTAGCCGGCGTCCAGCATGTCCTGCGGACTCGCGCCGGTGACGACCCAGTCGCGGTCGTTCACCGGCTCGCCGAGCAGGCCGTCGCGCACCGCGCCGCCGACCACGAAGGCCTTCATGGCATGTCCGGCACGGGCGGCAGCGACGCGTCGCGCGGGCCGATCTGGGCGCCGAGGCGAGGGTGCAGCTGCGGGCCCTTGTTGCCCAGCAGCGCGGCGTAGATGGCGGCGTTGGTCATCACCTTCTTGACGTAGTCGCGGGTCTCGTGGAAAGGCACATTCTCCGTCCAGACCTCGGGCGCCAGCATCAGCCCCCCGCGCCAGCGCCGCGGGCGCGCGGGGCCGGCGTTGTAGGCGGCCGCGGCCATCGGGTCGGAGCCGCCGAAGCTCTCCAGCACCATCCGGAGGTAGAAACTGCCGATGCGCAGGTTGGTGCTCGCGTCGGTGATGAGCTCGGGCCGGTAGGGGATGTTGCCCTTCTTGGCCGCCCACTTGGCCGTGGCCGGCATCAGCTGCATCAGGCCGTTGGCGCCGACGGGCGAGCGCATGTTGCCCATGAAGCGCGTCTCCTGGCGGATCAGGCCGAACACGAAGGCCGGGTCGAGCCCGACGTTGGTGGCGGCCTCGACGATGTCGCGCCGGAACGGCATCGGGTAGCGCTGGGCGACGTCGATCTCGACCTTGGTGCGCTCGCTCGTGTTGATGCACAGCTGCCAGTCGCTCATGTCGCAGGCCCATTGCGCGGCGGCGAGCATGTCGCGGTCGTTCATGCCGCGCAGCGTGTAGTTCCATTCGCGGCGGCCCTCGTCGCGCAGTTCCAGGGCCGTGAGCGCGAGGCCGCGCTGCAGCCCGGGATTGGTGCGCGCCAGCCCGCGTTCCAGCGGCGTGACGGGGATGGGCCGGGGCGGCAACGCGAACGGCGCGCCGAGGTCTTCCGCGGCGAGCAGGCCGTAGAAGCTCACGTTGGAGGACAGCGTCCTGAGCTGCGCCCGCGCCGCGGCGACGGTGGCGTCGCTCTCGGCGCCCGGCATGCCGATCGCCAGCGCGAGCTCGGCCTGCGCGCGCCAGTAGACCCAGTTGTCCTGCGCGCGTTCGTGCTCGCTCATCGCGTCGATCGCACGCTCGACGTCCTTCCAGCGCTTGTTGCCGACGCCCGCGCGCAGCGCGGCACGCGCGTGCCACGCGAGGACGTCGTCGCTCCAGTCGGGGGGGGCGGGCTTCTCGCCCTTGCGCGCCGGCTTGCGCGCGGCCCAGGCGCGGTCGGTCCAGTCGACGGCCTCGGGCATCAGCGATTGCGCGCCGTGCTTGGCGATCACGGCCCAGCTCCAGCTGGCGTTGTCGGGCCCGATCACGTGCTGCCAGCGCTCCTGCAGCTGCTGCGCGGCGGCGGCCGGGTCGTTGGCGGCCATGCGGGCCAGGGCGATGGTGGCCATCTCGTTGCGCCGCACCGTCACCAGCTCGGACTTGTGCGTGACGAAGCGCGCCGGGTTGTCGACCAGCGTGTTCATCTCCCGGGCCACGCCCTTGCCGAGCAGTTGCGCCGCGCCGCGCAGCGCGCGCTCGCCGGGCTTGCCCGACAGCTCGGAGGCCTGGCGCATCCGGCGCCAGACGTCGGCATCCGTGAAGACCTGGTCGTCGTACAGCGTCTGCGCCATCAGCTGGCAGCCGCCGTCGATGTCCCGGATGGCGAGCCACTGCGCCAGCGCGGTGTCGTGCACGTCCTTTCCGGCCAGGTGGTCGACCAGCGTCGCATAGCAGGTGACGCTGCGGTCGTCGTTCATGCGAAAGCGCGGGTAGTCGCGCTTGAACGCCTCCCAGTCGTGCCGGTGGCCCACCTCGAGCAGCCAGTCGTTGCGCAGCCGGTCCTCCACGTAGCTGCCGGGCCAGCGTGCATAGAACTGCTCGACCTCGTCGGCGCTGACCTCGGAGAGCCGGTTCGTCAACTCCCAGTAGTCGACCCAGGGCGCCAGCGGCAGCCGGTTCGTGAGCGCGGTGGCGCGGAGCGTGGCCAGCTGGTTGCGGTCGCGCCGCAGGAAGGCCTCGTGGGCGTCTCGGATGACGTCGTCGCCGGCGTGCGTCGCGTTG
>JAEKKH010000282.1 GCA_019510465.1 Burkholderiales bacterium | reverse complement strand
ATCGGTACCGAACGCGAAGTGCTCGAACATCTGCCGCCAGGCCTCGCGCTGCGCCTCGGGCAGCGCACGCAGGGCGGCGGCCGCGTGCATCAGCGCGTCGAGCGCGAACGGGGGCACCGTGCGGCCGGGCGCAGCGGCGAGCCACCAGTAGTTCACGAGCATGTTGAATCGCTCGAGCGACTGCACCTGGTGCCACCACAGCGGCGGCAGGTAGATGGCGTCGCCCGGCGCGAGATCCGCTCGTTGCGCGCTGGCCCACGCGTCGCGGAAGCGCGGGAAGCGCTCGTGATCCGGCCTGGCGAAGTCCACCAGCGACATCGGCATGCCGGCCGGCGTGTTGTCCAGCGGACCGACGTACAGGTTGCTCACCTGCGCCGGCGGCAGCACCGTGAAGCGGCGGCGGCCCGCCACGCACACGGCGATGTTGTGCGACTCGTCGAAATGCGCCGGCGTGACGATCGCCGAACCGATCCAGGCCCGCGGCTCGACGCGCTCGGCCAGCAGCGGCATGGCGTTGTCGGCGGCGAAGCCCGGCAGGCATTTCGACATCAGGGCGCTCTGCATGGCCACCGCGGGCGCACCGTCGATGCGCGCGTAGCGCAGCACCTGTTCCAGCACTTGCGTGACGGTGCGCTTCGTGCGCAGGAAGTTGAACCCTTCCATCGTCGCGTCGTAGCCGAGCTTGCCCTCTTGCTCCGGCGGCGTCATCACGGCGTCGCTGGCCTCACCCTGGTCGAAGGCCGACAGGTACTGCGCGAGCACCATCGGCGAGTCGCGGCCCTTGGCCACGGCGGGCCAGTGCGACGCCACGCCGCGCAGGATCGCGGGCGCGTCGCGGGGGACGATCTCGGCCTCGAAGCGCGCGCGGTCGACGCCGTGGAATTCGGGCAGGGAAGGCAGGGGCGCGGTCATCGGCGGTCGCGGAAGGCGTTGACGGCGCGGGCGCCGTCCGGGTCATGCCAGCATAGCCGCGCCCGGCGTCCGCCGTGGGCGCGGCAGGTCAAAAAAAAGACGACCCGGGGGTCGTCCTGCGCGATCGTGCGCGTCGGCCCGCGCAGGCGAACCTGCGCGGGCGCGGCGGCGGGGATCAGTATGTGAAGCGGGCCGTCAGGTAGTACTGCGAGCCGTTGACGTAGCTGGCGCGCGGCTGGCCGCCGACCGTGTAGTAGCGCAGCTTCGGCTTGTTCAGGTTGCGGCCTTCCAGGTTGACGCTGAAGTTCTTGCTGATCGTCCAGCCCAGCGACGCCGCCAGATCGCCGGAGGCGTCCTGGAAGTAGGCACTGTTGCGATCCTGGCCGCTGTAGAACGCCGAACGGTGGTTCCACTGGAGGCGGGCATTCAACCAGTCGTTCTCGAAGTAGCCGCCGATGTTGTAGCTGCTCTTGGACGTGCCGAGCATCGGGTCGTGGTTGGCTGTGCTGGCCGTGGTCCACGACCAGTTCGTGTTCACGCCGAAGCCACCCCACACCGGCGCCTCATAGTGCAGCTCGAGGCCGTGCACCTTGGCGGAGGTGTTGACCGGCACCGTCAGGTCGAAGTCCACCGGAACGCCGTTCGGATGCGCGTTGTCGATGTAGTTGAGCGTCTTGTGCACCGAGGCCAGGCCGATGTAGCTCGTCACGTCCATGTAGAACAGGCTCGCCGAGAACAGGCCGCTGGATCCCAGGTACCACTCGAAGCTGCCATCGAGGTTGTTCGACGTGACCGGCTTCAGGTCGGGGTTGCCACCCGAACCGGAGCCGATCAGGTTGACGTCGTCCACCGCGCCGTACGAGATCGCACCGGCGAGCTGCGAATAGTCGGCCCGCGTCATCGTGCGCGAGGCCGCGAAGCGCAAGTGCATCGACTTGCTCAGCTTCAGGTTCAGGTTGGCGCTGGGCAGCAGGTCGTTGTACGTGTGGTCCGTCGTCTTCAGGCCGAAGTTGCCGAACGCCGACGTCGTGATGTCACCCGGTTGCGCAGCGGCGTGCTGCTCGTAGTTCTGGATGTGTTCCTTGGTGCGGACGGCACGCAGGCCGACGTTGCCGGACCACGCCTCGCCTTCCAGGTCGCCCTGGAGGTAGGCCGCCTCGGTGTCTTCCTTCAGGCCGTATTGGGCGCTGTAGTCGGCGCGCGTGATCGGATCGCGGTTGGCGTACTGGGCGTTGTAGGCCGCCAGCTGGGCCGGCGAGAACGTCCAGGGTGCGGCGGGCACGTTGGCGCCCAGGCCCTTGCCGAAGTTGCTCGGGTAGTTGCCGGTCGCGGGCGGGATGCAGCGGAAGTCGGTGGTCGCGCCGCCGCAGGCCGCGGCGTAATCGGCCGCGCCCCAGTTGACGGCGGTCGGGCCCTGGCCGATGACGTTCCACAGCGAGCGCTTGTGGGTGGCGCCGCGGGCGCCGAACTTCAGGTCCACCAGCGGGCCCGCGTCGAGGTCGAACTGGCCGTCGAGCTGGGCCCACTTCTCGCTGTCGTTGACCTTGATGTTGCCGTCGCCGAAGATCCAGCCATCGCCCGAGTCGGTGTTGAACGTGCTGTTCAGGCCGACGCTGCCTTGCGAGGTGGAAGTGGCGTTCGAGGACCAGTTGGCCGCGTTGTGCGGGCCGTTGAGCGAGAAGCTCGCGCTGGTCGCGCCGACCACCGTCTCGGCCACGTCCTGCTCAGGCGACTTGCCGTAGCCGGTGGAGGTGCCGATCTGCGTGTTCAGCTTGAGCTTCTCGCTGACCTGGAACTTGCCGTCGAAGTCGAGGTACTGCGAGTGCGACGCGGCACCCGGGCGCGAGATCTGGTCGTAGATGCCGGCCATCATGCCGCCGGCGTTGTCGTAGGTCGCCGAGGTGAGGTAGCCGTTGTCCACCGTGTAGGCCGTCGGCACCTGCGCGCCGCCCAGCTTGCGGCCGAAGAACATGTAGTTGCGGTTGATGTTCGTCGCTTCCTGGTTCGACAGGAAGCCGTTCAGGTCCAGCGTGACGGCGTTGCTGGGCTTGAGTTCGACGTCGAACGTGCCACCGGTGCGCTTGCGTTCCTGCAGGAACAGCGCCTCGCCGATCAGGTCGGGGTACTGCACGCCAGCGACCAGGCCCGGCTTGCCCGCCAGCGCGGACGGGTCGGTCGCCTGGATGGTGTCGAACCCGAGCACTTCGATGCCGTCGCGACGCAGGTGGCGCGTTTCCGAGAAGCCCTGCACGAGCACGCCGAAGGTGCCCGAGTCGTTCTTCCAGTTGAACAGCGCGTTGAGCTGCGGGTCGGTCTTGGCCGGCAGGTCGGCGTAGACGAGGCCGGCGCTCGCGGAGATCGTGAACGGCTTCTTGAAGTCGAGCGGCTTGCGGGTGATGATGTCCACCGAGCCGGCGACGCCGCCTTCGACCAGGCTGGCCTCCGAGGACTTGTGCACCACGACCGTGTTGACGACTTCGGACGGCAGCAGCGTGTAGGAGACGCTGCGACCGACGGTGCCGGTCTGGCCCAGAACGAACCAGTCGCCGGAGGCGAGGTTGTGGCCGTTGATCAGGGTCTGCGTCAACGACGGGCCCGTGCCGCGCATCGAGACGCGGTCGTTCTCGTCGAAGCCGCCTTCGGTGCCGCTCGACGAGCTGGTGGTCACGCCGGAGATGTGCGCGAGCGAGTCGGCGATGTTCTTGTCCGGCAGCTTGCCGATGTCTTCGGAGGTGAGTACCTCGACGTGCGACTCGGCGGTGCGCTTCTGGTTGATGGAGGTCTGCAGCGAAGCGCGGATGCCCGTGACTTCCACTCGTTGGACTTCGTCCTTGGCGGCAGCAGGCGCTGCGGCGGAGGCCGCGGCGGCGGGCGCATCGGCGGTCTGCGCGAACACCGGGGCCATCGTGCCAGCGAGCACGACCGCGGCGGCGGCAGCAATGGGCGTGAGTTTCGTCTTCATGGGGCTCCTCTTTTCGGGTGGCAGCATTTCTTCGGGAACGCGGCCGGTTGGGTTTTGGGTCGTGCCGTCTCTCCATGAGCTCAGACGGTGCACCCTCGGGCTAGAAACCTGGTATGCGATAAGGTAGTACCACTGTACAACCAGTCTAGACCAGTGCTCTATGCGTTTACCCTCGTATTGCGTTTCGGCAACACCTCATTTACCCGTGAAAGAGCCGCAAATTCACGGTCCGCACCGGCCCGGCGCCCTGGTTCGCTCGACCGGTGCACATGACTTGTCTTTGGTGCCTGAGTGGTATGCTAGTGAGACTGCGGCTCGCGGCCGCCCCGGCTGATCCTGCCGGCGGCGGACGGAGCCCACCCGCAGCACCCGACAACACGAACAAGGGCACGCACATGAGCGCGCTGGCGCAACTCCTCAACACGCTGGACCCCGACGGCAGTCAGCCGCTTTACCAACAGCTGCAGCGCGCGTTGCGCGAGGCCATCGAGAAGCGCGTGCTCGGTCCGGACGACGCGCTGCCGTCCGAGCGCCAGCTGGCCGCCGAGCTCGGCGTCTCGCGCATCACGGTGCGCAAGGCCATCCAGGGCCTGGCCGACGAGGGCTTCCTCGACCAGCGCCAGGGCTCGGGCAACTTCGTCTCCACGCGCATCGACAAGAACTTCGCCAAGCTGACGTCGTTCTCGGAAGACATGCGCGCCCGCGGCCGCACGCCGCGCAGCGAGTGGATCAAGCGTTCCAGCGGCACCGTCACGCCGGAAGAGGCGATGAAGCTGGCGCTGAGCCCCGGCTCGCTGGTCTATCGCTTCCACCGCCTGCGCTATGCCGACGACGCGCCGATGGCGCTCGAGTACGCGACGCTCTCGGCGGCGGCGCTGCCGTCGCTGGAGGCGGTCGACAACTCGCTGTACGACGCGCTCGAGAAGGCCGGCAACCGCCCGGTGCGCGCGCTGCAGCGCCTGCGCGCGCTGCTGCTCAACGAGGAGCAGGCGCGGCTGCTGGACGCCGACGTCGGCGACGCCGGGCTGCTCGTCGAGCGCCTGGGCTACCTGCGCGACGGTCGCGCCATCGAGCTGTCGCAGTCGATCTACCGCGGCGACACCTACGATTTCGTCGCGGAGCTGAACGCGTCCTGAGCCGGTCCGCCGGGCACGTGATCTGCCCGGCTTGGCGCTCCCCGGCGCCCGGATCACCCGTGCGCGGGCGATTTTTCGCCCCCCAGGTCGGCGTTTGCGCCGCGATCCGCGTTTTGGGGACAATGGCAGACTTTTCTGCTCGCACCCGGGGCGCCGCCCGCGTGCATCGCGACCTCCATTTCCGCGTTCGGCGCAGCGTTTCCCTGGGACAGACATGAGAGCCTTCCACTCGCGCGCCGTGCTGGCGCTGACCCTTGCCGCCGGCCTGGCCGCCACGCTCCCGGCCACCGCTGCCGACGCCGCAGCGGCCGCCTCCGCGGCCTCGCAGCCCGCGAACGCCGTGCGCCCCGCGTTCGCCACCGCGTTCACCGCGGCCCAGGAAGCCCTCAAGGCCGGCAACGGCGTCGCGGCGCTGGCCAAGCTGAAGGAACTCGAGGCGATTCCCGACCTGAATCCGTACGAGAAGTACCTCATCCTGCGCCTGCGCGGCCCGGCCGAGTACTCGATCAACGACTACACCGCGGCGGCCGCCGACTACGACGCGATCCTCGCCAGCCCGCTGCTGCCGGCGGAAGACCGCGTGGCCATGCTGAAGGCGCTCGCCGGCATCTACTACGGCAGCGAGCAGTACCCGAAGGCCGCGGTCGCCATCCAGCGCTACCTGGACGCGGGCGGCAACGACGCGCAGCTCAAGGAGCTGCTGCCGCAGGCGCAGTACGCCGCCAAGGACTACGCGAACGCCGCCAAGGGCTTCCGCGCCGAGGTGGACGCCGCCTACGCCGCGGGCCGCGTGCCCACCGAGAAGCTGCTGCGCCTCGAGTACAGCGCCTACGTCGGCCTGAAGGACGAGGCGGGCATCGTCTCGGCGATGGAGCACCTGGCCGTCAACTACCCGAAGGCCGACTACTGGCGCGACCTGATCCCGCGCGTGCGCGAGGTCGACAACTTCTCCGATCGCCTCGTCCTCGACTACTACCGCCTGAAGGTCCAGGTGTTCGGCCAGGTCGACGACCGCGAGCGCCTGAACTACGCCGCCATCGCGGCGCGCGCGGGCTACCCGGGCGAAGCCAAGAAGGTGCTGGACGCCGCCGCCGCGGGCAAGCCGTTCACCGGCAGCGAAGTGGCCGACGCGAACCGCCTGCGCGCCGAGATCACGAAGGCCGCCGCCGCCGACGTCGCGCAGCAGAACGCCAACGAGACGGCCGCGCGCAACGCCAAGGACGGCAACGCGCTGGTGTCGCAGGGCCTGCTCGAGGCGGTCACCGACAACCCGGCCAAGGGCGCGCAGCTGATCGAGCAGGGCCTTGCCAAGGGCGGCCTGAAGCAGCCCGAGGACGCCAGGCTGCACCTGGGCTTCGCGCAGGTGCGCGCCGGCCGCGATGCCGACGCACTCAAGACGTTCCAGTCGGTCAAGGGCCCCAACGGCCTGACCGAGCTGGCGCACCTGTGGGTGCTGTACCTGGAGTCGAAGCAGGCCCCCGCGGCCGCGCCGGCTGCCGCGGCGTCGCGCTGATCGGAGCGCGCAGCCAGCCGTAGGCCCCGCGAAGCGGGGCCTTCTTCATGGGGCCGCGATGCGCGAGCCGCCGTTCAGGCGCTGAGCGGGAACGCCTCGCCCGCGCTGTCGAACAGGCGACTGCGCGCGAGGTCGGGCCGCAGTGCGACGCGGCTGCCGGCGGGCAGCGGCTCGGCGTGGCCGGGCAGGCGCACGATGACCGGCGCGGCCTGGCCGGCGCAGCGCACGTGCACCAGCGTCGCATCGCCCAGGCGCTCGACGAGATCGACCTGGCCTTCGAGCGCGCCCGCGCCGGCGGCCGCGAGTTCGACCTGGTCGGGACGGAAACCCAGCGTCGCGGCGCTGCCCGGCGCGGCGCCGGCGGCCGGCGCGCCGAGCGCGAGGTCGCCGCCGTCCGGGTGCGCGCGCAGGCGCACGCCCGCGGGGTCGTTGGCGCTGACGGTCACGGGGACCAGGTTCATCTTCGGCGAACCGAGGAAGCCGGCCACGAACAGGTTGGCGGGGCGGTCGTACAGCGCCATCGGCTCGCCCACCTGCGCGATGCGCCCGGCGTTGAAGACGGCGATGCGCTGGCCCAGCGTCATGGCCTCGACCTGGTCGTGCGTCACGTAGATCATCGTCGTGCCGAGTTCGCGATGCAGGCGCGCCAGCTCGGTGCGCATCTGCACGCGCAGCGCCGCGTCGAGATTGGACAGCGGCTCGTCGAACAGGAACACCCGGGGCTGGCGCACGATCGCCCGGCCGATCGCCACGCGCTGGCGCTGCCCGCCCGACAGCGCCTTGGGCTTGCGATCGAGCAGCGCGCCGATCTGCAGGATCTGGCCGGCCGGCCATCTTCAGCGCGAAGCCCATGTTCTCGCCGACCGTCATGTGCGGATACAGCGCGTAGCTCTGGAACACCATCGCCACGCCGCGGTTGGACGGCGAGACGTCGTTGACGACGCGATCGCCGATGGCCAGCGTGCCGTCGGTGATCTCCTCGAGGCCCGCGATCATGCGCAGCAGCGTCGACTTGCCGCAGCCCGAGGGCCCGACGAACACCATGAACTCGCCGTCGCGCACCTCGAGGTCCACGCCCTTGATCACCTCGGCGCCGCCGTCGTAGGTCTTGCGGATCTGCTGGAGCGTGAGGGCGGCCATGATGCGTGTCCTTAGATGTCGCAGCGCTGCTGCAGCGGTGGATTCGGGGCCGGCACGCTGTCCGTGCGGGCCGTGTGGCGCTCGCGCAGCGCGCGCACCTGGGCGTCGACGGCGGCCGGGCTCATCACCTGGTCCTTCGCGTGGAACACCCAGTCGACGTCCTCGTCGTACACGCGCGGCGTGCCGCCCTCGGGCAGCGTGCCGCCGACGGCGAACCACAGGTTGAACGAGATCGTCATGAACGAGACGGGGACGTTGCGCCCGTCGTGCACCGCCACCTGGCGGCCGTCGACGTACTCGCGCACCTCGTTGTTGGTGACCTGCATCAGCAGGGTATGCCAGCCGTCGAACGACCCGAACTCCTCGTGCGCGGAGTTGTGCGCCTCCCACGGGTCGATCTGCACCGTCTGCCACGACACGCCGTACAACCGCGTCTTGTCGCTGCCCCAGCCGCCGTTCGGGAGGTACTCCCAATCGAGCTCGCTGAAGTCCGGGTCGAACGCGTGCTGGAGCGGTGCGAC